>MHXC01000066.1 GCA_001824325.1 Parcubacteria group bacterium RIFCSPHIGHO2_01_FULL_47_10b | reverse complement strand
ATAGCGATCACTGGCTTGAATGAAAATACGATCGCTATACGCCTTCATCGCGCGCTCCGCACACTCCGACAAACCATAGAAAAGCAAGAGCCGTTGCTATAAGGAGCACATTGAGCAATACATTATTGGGTACAATGCAATTCTTTGAACGGGACAATTCAGATATTCTTCATCAGCTACGCTCCCTTGAACGAGTAAAGCCTGATGGCGCATGGACACGCAGCACGCGCGCCCAATTGTTCGCGTTGGCAGAATATGAGGGTCTTGCTGCGCCGCGGCATCCATTTTTGTTTTCAAAGATGGTATTGGCTCCTGCCCTGGTTGTCTTAGCAGTCGTTATGATAATCGGAGGCAGTGTTGCGTTTGCGGCCCAGTCAGCAAAGCCCGATGATTTATTGTATCCGGTAAAATTGGCTACTGAAAAAATACAAGAAACTATCGCGCCGACACAGCGCGCAAAGCTTGAATTACAACAAAAATTTGTTGAACGCCGATATCAGGAGTTGGCAGTGTTGAAATATGAGTTGACGCTCGAAGGGCGCGATGTCGATGAAATCAAAAAAGCCATTTCCCGAAACAAGAAAGCTGCTGAATCGTTACTTATTAAAATGGAGACTGCTGTACCGGATAGTAGTTTGGGCGGGCTGCTCGTTTTTGACGGCGTGCTTGCTACAAGCACCCTTGTGGCATCAACCGCAACAACATCTACTACCACCGCTGCGATAATTAATCTCAAAGCAGAGGGAGTTGATGTGGCGACAGCAGTGATCTTGGAGCGTATTGACGCACAGATTAAAGAACATCGCGATTTACTCGAAGAAGTGAGTATGCTTACGAACGAAATTCCGACAGGCACAACAACCATGACCACTGCAACTTCTACGCCGACTTCCACGCCAGTAGGGATCATTCCGATTATTACCGTGCCAGAACAAGCAACAACTACGACGGTTGTGGCGTCATCCGTAACATCGACGTCAACCCCCGCAGTTACGGCGCCCCAAAACCCTTCCATTACAATCCAAACAGAAACGACAACGAATAGTACGGCTGAAACGAATTAACAAAACAAAAACGTTCTCATCGTTATAGGTTTGTGAGGAACCTATGAAAGTGATGGGGACGTTTTTGTTTTCAGTGATCGAGATCCTACACTTGGGTGCCGGCGCAACCACTGAAAGAGAGCGCGTAGAAACGCACATCTTTTGTGTCCACATATATACGCAACTCGCCTACATGAAAAATGGTGTTTGCCACAAGATTGTAGAGCCTCGGTCGGTCAATGGTTACATAGCTATGTCCATTACGCAGTTCAACGTCGTTGCCACGATTTTGCAAGGTGAGCGGCTTATTATCAAGCGTAATTCGAACGGTGTGCGGCTTTCGTCCCACGCGATCTGCTACGATATTTACATGAAACGCATTATAGCGCAGGGCAAGATAATCAGTATAGGTATGGGTATCGCGAGCGTGTTGTATATAGTCAGGCGCAAGGTCCCATTGGCCTTGCAGATGCCACTGGTTGAGTACGTGATGTCTTATATCGTGATAGATCCCGTCTGCATCGATGATTGGCGAATGTCGAAGAAAAATTGTTGGAGTCGCATGATAACACACGGCATGTCGCGCTTTTGGGTCGCCTGTGCGATAGAGGGGAATGGAGGGCAGGTGCATGGGAGCTCTGGATGTTTCCTGGAGGAGCCCGTGAATTCGGGACTCGATACGAGCATAATCCCCTTCTCCCTCATACGTACCGGCATGGGCTCCAAATGCGTTTAACAGCACAATATATGGCTGTGATAGCACACTATACTCTCTGCGGTAATGGTGTGATTCATCGTCGAGTATAGTTTGGAATGGAAGCGACAGCGCAGCGATTTCGCGGTTTGCAATGCGCGCATCGTGCTCGAATCGGAATAAGGGGCTGTGGATACCGACGATCTTTAATCCAAGAGATGAATACAGTGCGTGCCATCGAGTGAGGTACGGTAGCATGCGGAGACATTCAGCAGATGCGTAATGCCAAAAAAACAGTATAACCACGGCTCCTTGAAGCGTACGAAGTTCGCTATCCTGCTGTATCATTGTTGTTATCTTGACCATATAACAACCCTCTTCAATCGAGAATTACACTTTCTGTGAAAATTAACTACACAACCTCCGCAAGCACCACAAGCTCATTCCCTTTATGTACCTCAAGAATCCCACTTTTTATCGGGATTTTATCAGTTTTTGCCTCGTGAAATTCATCGCCTGGCTTGGTTCGAATCGTGATAGTGCCAGCTTTAAGTGGCGTAATAAGATCGATGTGACCCGGAAGGGTTGTTAATTCGCCCAGGACCCCAGGCAGCGTAACACTATACGCCTCCGCGCTATATAGTATTTTATCAATTGTAACGATTGAAACGTGAAACATAGATTCAATTCACCTCATCAATCCCACCCTTCATATAAAATGCATCCTCATCTTTGCTATCATGCTTTCCATCGATAATTTCACCAAACCCCCGAACAGTCTCTTCAAGCGTCACATACTTCCCTGCTCGACCGGTAAACTGTTCCGCAACGAAGTTTGGCTGACTCAAGAATCGCTGAATACGGCGGGCGCGGTTGACCGTAATCTTGTCGTCTTCTGATAATTCTTCCATGCCGAGAATCGAAATAATATCTTGCAAATCTTTATAGCGCTGCAAGATCTGTTTCACTGCCATGGCGACTCGATAGTGCTCTTGGCCGACAATTTCTGGAGCCAACATGGTTGAGTTGGAGTCGAGCGGATCCACTGCTGGATAAATACCCAGCTCTGATAAACTGCGAGACAAGTTTATGGTTGAATCAAGGTGGGAGAATGTGGTTGCAGGAGCCGGGTCAGTAAAGTCGTCTGCCGGTACATAGACTGCCTGGAATGACGTAATCGAACCTTTTTTCGTTGAAGTGATGCGTTCTTGCAGCTCACCCATTTCTGTAGCGAGCGTTGGCTGATAGCCCACAGCAGAGGGGATTCGCCCTAGTAATGCCGAAACTTCAGATCCTGCCTGGGTGAAACGGAATATGTTGTCTATAAAGAGGAGCACGTCTTTACCTTCTTCGTCGCGGAAATATTCAGCTAATGTGAGGCCTGTCAACCCGACTCGCAGACGCACGCCCGGGGTTTCGTTCATCTGACCGAATACAAGGGCAGTATTTGCAAGTACACCGGAATCCTTCATCTCGTGGTATAGGTCATTGCCCTCGCGCACACGCTCCCCTACTCCGGCAAATACCGAAAATCCCTGGTGCTCTTTGGCAGAGTTGTGGATAAGTTCCTGGATGAGTACCGTTTTTCCTACGCCAGCGCCACCAAACATTGCTACCTTGCCACCCTTACTGATAGGGCAAATCAAATCAACGACCTTAATACCCGTTTCAAAAATTTCGATCTGCTGCGACTGATCCTCGTAGGAGGGTGGCTCGCGGTGAATCGGTTTAAATGACGAGGTTTTGTCTTCCTTCACCGGACCTAGGCCATCGATGGGTTCGCCAATGACGTTAAACATGCGACCGAGCGTGGGGCGTCCGACCAGTACCTTGACAGTACTACCAGCTGCAGTAACTTTTGCGCCTCGGACTAAGCCATCCGAAGACCCAAGCGCAATCGCGCGAACCATGCGCGCGCCGATATGCTGTGCTGTTTCGAGCACCAATTCTTTTTGCTTGCCTTCGACCTCACGCATAACGGTGAGTGCATCGTAAATATTTGGTAAGGGCCCTGTTTCAAACGTCACGTCAACAACGGGACCGATAACCTGTGAAATTGTTCCAGTAGTTTTCATACGATTATGTTAATGCTTCGGCGCCGGTCACGATTTCGGAAATTTCCTGCGTTATACCAGCCTGTCGCGCTTTATTAAAAGTTAGTTGCAAATCAGTCAGGAGCTCGCCTGCATTCTCGTTTGCATTTTTCATTGCCATCATGCGAGCGGAGTGTTCTGACGCATTCGATTCAAGCAATGCATGGAGGAGTTGTATCTGGACGAGCTGTGGGAGGAGCGTATTCAAAACTGCTGCCTCGTCCGGCTCGAATGCGTAATCAACATGGGCACGAAATGGTGAATTTGTGTTCGCTTGCTTGTGTGTCTCGTTCGCATATTTTCCGCTTACCGGTGCGATATCTGCAATGATCTGCTGGAGCGATTCTTGAGAAAATGGCAGTAATTGTCGAACCACCAATTTTTGCGAAACTGTGGAGAAAAAGTTGTTATATAAAATGCGGACCTCGTCATATGCTTCCGACTCGAACCCACGAATAATTCCGCCCGCCACAGTAGCGATCGAGCCCACATGCATGGTATCGCCGATGCCCTCGATGAACCCATATTCTTGAATGCCATGACCTCGGCAATACGAATGTACTTTTTTGCCGATGCTATAGACGTGGGATGTTTTACCCTCGGCCACAAGCGCTGCGCGATGGCGATTCATTTCTTTGATTGCATTGCTATTAAAAGCACCGCATAAACCTTTATCAGCGGTATAGACCACAAGTAATATGTTCTTCAGTGGTCGTCGAGCGAGTAAAGGGTATTCATGCTCATGAGGTGTTGCTGAAAGGTGTGCAAGTAATGCCATCGCTTTTTCTGCATATGGACGAGCTTGCAACGCAGCGACTTGGTTGCGACGCATTTTATTGGCAGCCACCGCTTCCATTGCTTCGGTAATCTTCTTAATATTCTGAATCGACTTAATTTTTAGTTGTAGTTCCCGTGCTACTGCCATGTTCTTTTATAAACAGCTTCTTATATGCCTCGATTGTGTCAATGATGTCCTTTTCGATTTCTTCGTCTAATACTTTCTTGGTTGCGATTGCATCGAGGACTTTCCTAGCTTGCCCAGTCGCATATTCGCGCAATCCTTTTTCAAACAGGCCAACCTTTTTGACCTCGATGTCATCAATATATCCCTTAGTTGCTGCATATATGACGAGCACCTGTTCTTCTGCACCCATAGGATCATACTGCACCTGTTTGAGAACCTCGGTTACTCGCTGCCCACGGTTCAACTTTTCCTGCGTTTTTTTATCGAGCTCTGAACCAAATTGCGCGAATGCCTCGAGCTCGCGGAATTGTGCAAGATCAAGGCGTAACGTTCCCGCCACCTTTTTCATTGCTTTAATTTGTGCTGCGGAACCAACGCGTGATACGGAAAGACCGACGTTAATTGCAGGCCGAACACCCTTGTTAAATAGGTTTGGCTCGAGATAAATTTGGCCATCGGTGATGGAGATGATGTTCGTGGGGATATACCCGGAAATATCGCCTGCCTGGGTTTCAACTATAGGAAAAGCAGTGAGCGATCCGCCGCCTAGCTCCTCGCTTAACTTACTTGATCGCTCGAGTAAACGAGAGTGGAGATAAAAAATGTCGCCCGGATATGCCTCGCGACCTGGCGGTCGGCGAAGTAATGCTGAAATTTGCCGATACGCCCATGCGTGTTTGGTGAGGTCGTCGTAAAATATGACGGCGTCCTCACCCTTATCGCGGAAATATTCACCCATGGTCACGCCTGCGTATGGCGCAAGAAATAGCAGCGCTGCTGGATCAGAGGCTGTGGCATTGACAACTATGGTGTATTCCATGGCGCCGCGCTTTTCAAGCTCGTGCACAAGGCGCGCAACACGCGATTGCTTCTGGCCCACAGCTACATAAATACAATAGGGTCGATTTTCTACTGGTATGGTAAGTTGTCGCAAAATGGTATCAGCGACAATGGCAGTTTTTCCCGTTTGGCGATCGCCAATAATAAGTTCTCGTTGGCCACGGCCGACAGGGATCATGGCATCGATGGCCTTGAGTCCGGTATACAACGGCTCGTTGACTGATTGTCGTTCGATAACACCGCGCGCCTCTTGCTCGATAAAGCGCATCTCGGCGCCCTTTAGCGCGCCCTTGCCATCGATTGGTTCTCCGAGCGCATTCACGACACGCCCTAAAAGCGCCTTGCCGACAGGTACTTGCAATAGCTTTCCCGTTGACTTTACCTCGTCGCCCTCATGTAAATCATGATCGTAGCCCAAAACCATAATACCCACAGAATCCTCTTCGAGGTTTAACGCCACGCCGAATTTACCATTTGCAAACTGCACCATTTCCGAAACCATGACATCAGCTAAACCAACAGCGCGCACAATGCCATCGCCCACGCTCACAATGTGGCCAACTTTTTCCTTTTTGATCTCCGCGCCATACCCTTCGATTTTCTTTTGTAGTTCCTCGACGAGTAAATTCTGTGACATATGCATACGTTAACGAATTGTAGTTTCAAGTATTGATAAGCGGTGTTGCAGGGTTGCGTCTATGACTGCTCCGTCAAAAGCTATCTTTATCCCGCCAAGTAATGCTTCGTCGACATTCCAATCAAATAATAAATGCTTGGGGTCGACATTTTGTTGCTCGGCTCGTACCACTTTCATAATGGCTTCTTGCTCATCTTCTGAAAGTTTCCGGGCAGTGGTAACTCGTATTTTGTGAAGCCCTTGAGAATTCATTTCCTCATCAGCAAATGCAGATATAATTCGGTGGCGCTTATCCCATAAACCACTCTGATATAGCCATTGGGCAAACGATGTCATGGTGCGGTCGGGCTGCGAGCTGTTTTCAATGGCTCCCAGTAACGCCTGTGCAATTTTCCGTGGTGATGTCGCCAGCATTATATTTTCTTTATTGCCTGCTCAATTATAGTAGCATCGAGTTTTTTAACGGCGTCTTCACCAAGAATTTTATGCGTTGCCAATAGTACAAGCTTTCCGAGTTCGTGGCGCGCCTCTTGGAGTGCTGTATCTCGCTCGCTATCAATCTTTTGCTTTGCATCCTGAAGCATTGCCTCGACTCGCTTCTCTGCTTGCTGCACGATCTGTGCAGACTCGTCAACGCCAGTTTTTTTAGAAGTAGCAATAATCTCCTGCGCCGTGCCACGCGCCTTGGTCAGAACCGCATCTTCTTTTAATTGAATTTGGGCGAGTTTTTCATCGATACGCTCGGCGTTCTGGATCCCCTTTTGAATCAATGTCTTGCGTTTGTCAAGAAATGTAAGTACTGGTTTGTACAAGAATTTCTTCAAAACAAATAGCAAAATCAAAAAGTTGACTACCTGTGCGAGGAGTAATTTCCAGTCTATTCCGAGGTTAGTGATTAAATCGCCCATGAATGATCAGTGCGCCTATCAAACGAATTTCAAAATCAAAGCGACAACGAGGGCATAGATTGCGATTGCTTCTGCGAATGCAATCGACAAAATCATAGCTCCTTGTATCTTTCCTGCTGCTTCCGGGTTGCGGCCAATGGCATCCATGGCGCCCTTGCCAATCATGCCAATGCCAATGCTAGGAGCTAGTACTCCGAGGCCGATTGTGAGCGCAACTGCGAAAGCGTTTTGTGCTGTCTGTATTTCTTCCATGATTTGTGTTTACGAGTTATTAATTAAAAAACCACCGAAGCGCGTTCGATATGAATTAATGCGCTTCTTCGGTAGCTGTTTTTAAGAATACCAGTGTAAGCATAGCAAATACCAGCGCCTGAATCAAGCCTACAAATAATTCAAGCATCATAAATGGTAAAGGAAGGATGAAAGGAAGGAAAAACGCTGCCACAATGAGCAGCACTTCCCCGGCAAACATGTTGCCAAATAGACGGAATGAGAATGATATTAATTTCGCCATTTCAGAGATGAGCTCGAGAATCCCTACAAAAAATTTTATGGGATTTGTGAAGTTGATAAACTTGCTCCCATAACGTAACATGCCAAGCGTGGCAATGCCGAGAATTTGTGCGGCGAGCACTGATACGATAGCTAATCCCAGTGTCATATTGATGTCAGTGTTGCCTGGGCGAAAAAAGTGTACGAGTTCCCGCTCGCCCCCATGCGTTTCCCAAAAACCAATTGAACCGATGCCGGGAAATAGCCCAAGCCAATTGGTGAACAAAATATATATAAAAATAGTAGTTACTAGGGGGAAAACAAGCTCCGTAACTTTCTTTTGATGAATCGTGTCTTGAACAAATGAGTGCGCGGTCTCAATAAATAATTCGAACATATTTTGCAGCGTGCCCGGCACCATTTTCATTCGACGCACTGCCAATAAAGAAACAGCAATGACAATAAGTGCTGCGAGCCATGTCGTGAGCAGCGTATTCGTAATCGGCAAGCCGAGAATATGAACAAGTGTTTCAGGTAAAAATCGTACCATATATTGTGCGAGTTTCTATTGCGATGCTTTTTTCAGTAAATCAGTTAATTTCGAGCGTATCCACAACGATGTCGTCAGTATCGCAAGAAAAATACCACTTAGCAAGAGGAATGGCGATGAATCAAAGCGCTTATCGAGCCATGCGCCACCAATTGCTAAGACTACAATCGGAACTGCGATCATGTAGCCCAGATCCCATGCGAATGAGAGAAGTTGTCCATTTGTCCTCCTCATATTCTTTCCTTAAACCAATGGCGAAGTCGCATCAGTGGTCGTTGCCCCGCCTTGCTTTGAGCTCACTGGCTTTACCAGAAGCACAAAAGCTCCAATTCCGACGATGAAGGTTATTAACAGTACAACGGTCTTAAGAACGGGGATGATTGAGGCAATTGCCAATATTGCAAGTCCAACAATAAGGTGTGCATACGGGTTACTCTCCTTTTTCATCAGTGCTTTCGTGGTAAATGTGCCGAGCCAATACCCAACCACAAATTGAGCGCCATAGAGGGCTACAATATATGCAGCAAGCGTAAGTAGTCCAAGTGGTAGACCAATCAGCGTTGCCACGAGTAACACGGTAACAATCGGAGTGACTACGAGCGCGACAATGCCTGTCAATCCCACATGCCATGGTTTTGCCTGGAGTAGAGCGCTTGTCTTGCCAAGCATCTCCGGCGCGAAACGGATGAGAAGCGATCCGACGACGAGGGCCCCAATAAACAAAACTAACGTCATGACCAGTGTGTTGCCGCCCGTTCGTCGTAGTGGTGCGCCCGGCATGACTGACCACTCAAGCTCGGTAATTGCGCCGGTAATAACTGCGCCATCGCGAATCGCGCTGCTTTCCTGTGATTGGACTCGATACTGCAAATTACCATTGATGCGCGAACCATTATTCACCACGAGTTGTCCTGCATTAAGGAGTACATCGCGATCCGCCGTTCCGGACCACTCAACATTTCCCGCTGCGACATATGTTTTACCCTTAATAGTGCCGAGGACAGAGGTTGTGCCTCCAGCAACAACTAAGCTATTGCCTATTGTTGATGCGCTGTGTAGCTGGAAATTTCCCCCAGCAATTGATGCGCTTTTGCCGACTGCGCCATTAAGACTGATATTGCCGCCAACGATTCGGGCATTTTCACTGACTGTTCCGTTAATCGCGATTTGACCTCCAGCGATCAGCACATCGCCATTCACCGTACCGTCCATAGTAACGAGTCCACCGGCAATATATGCGTCGCCGTTAATGGTGCCGAGAATAGTCACCGTATCACCGGCGAGAAATTGAGGACCCTCAAGAACTTTATCTTTCTCAATAACAATAGCCTTCGGCGTTTTTGTCGCATTTGCGAGAGCCACTGATCCTGCGAAACATAACGTCGTTACGATTATTAAACCGGTGAGTAGTGGTTTTTTCATACATGCATATTAGTTATAAAGGTGTTCAAGCTACTTCAAACCGAAGCCGTGATGATTTATATGATTCAGAATGATACGGCTCGGCACGTAGTATTGTACAGGTAAATCCACTTTTTTCAATAGCCTGTTGGAGTAAAGTCTCATTCACGAGCTGATCGTAGCCTAACATAATGATCTGTGGCTGGTATTCAGAAATAATATTGATATATTCTCGCTCTGATCGGATGTCGAGCCCGAGTACTGCCTCGTCGACAAAATTGAGCGCCCCGATAAGTTCCAGTCGGTCAACTTCTTTGATTATGGGATGGCGTGTTTTAAACCGTTTGACTACGCTATCCCGTGCAACAACAACTATTAAATAATCCCCCGCCTTCTTTGCCTGCTTTAAATATGAAATATGGCCGGTGTGCAATCCGTCGAACACACCGAAGGCCATCACGATAATTTTTTTTGACGATGACTGTGTGCGTATTTTAGTGTGCTTCATAGTGTTTTTACTCTAACATGAGAAAGCGCAGAATGCGATGGTTTATACACATCGATCTGCGCTTTCAGTTTTTGTTGTCCATGGTTGCCCCCCTGTCTCGCCGAATTGCTTTACTGTCCGCTTACTTTTTGTACATGCGCGGGTGCAAGGCGGCGATATAGGGGAGGTTGCGGTAACGGCCATTGTAGTCTAGGCCGTAGCCGACGACAAATTCGTCATTCTCCATAACGAAACCGACGTATTGGATGTCGACTTGCACCATACGCCGGGGACGCTTGTCGAGGAGACAGCAAAACTGGACAGATGCTGCTCCTGCTTCCACTAGAAGATTTCGCAGAAACTGAATTGTGAGCCCGGTGTCTATTATGTCCTCAACGACGAGAACATGATATCCTCGGGGATCAATGTCGAGCTTCTTTACAATTGTAATGATCTGGGCCGAATCAACGCCGTTTCGGTAGCTTGAAAGACCAATGGTATCAATAAGTATGTCTTTGTCACTAAGCATTTTTGTCAACTCGACAAAGAAATACATAGCTCCGTTCAAAACACAGATTAGCAGTATTGGTCGTCCGTCAGACTGGTTCGAAAAATTGGTTTTGATACGTTTGGCTATCGCCTCCACCTGCTCCAAGATTTTCATCCTCGAAAAAAGAACCGTGAACTCATCTTGACCATAAATCTTCATCGGCCTCGCCCCCTTTTCCTTTCAGAGTTTTGAAGAACGCAAGTATACCATGGGATTAGAAAAAGCAAATAGCCGCGGCGCAAAACCACTGAAACGCCTGTCCTCTTAGCATTATTTTCCTTTTGTCATCCGCTCAAACGCTCGCAGTATTTCGAGCGGAATCGCAAAGATAATCGTATTGCTTTGATCAGAACTTACATCGTTGATCGATTGGAGTGTGCGCAAGTGAAGCGCTCCGTCCGAGGCTGATAAAATTTCTGCTGCCTTCGCCATATTCTTTGAAGCCAAGACCTCGCCTTCGGCCTTGATAATAACTGCTCGCTTTTCGCGTTCTGCTTCAGCTTGCTTGCCGATGACACGCTTCATTTCTTCGGGGAGCGTAATGTCTTTTAGTTCGACTGATTCAACCTTAATGCCCCACGGAACTGACGCCCCGCTGATTCGCTTTTGAATTTTTTCGGAAATTTTTTCACGTTGCGAGAGTAGTTCATCAAGATCAGCTTCGCCGACTGCATTGCGCATGGTCGTTTGTGCCAACTGTCTCATCGCAAGGCGAAAACTTTCTACTGCCAAAATAACGCGCTCTGCCGCCTCTACGCGGTAATAGATAACGGCGTTCACTCGAACAGAAACGTTGTCGCGCGTGATTGCCTCTTGATCAGGAACATCTACTGCCTTTGTACGGATATCCACACGTTCCCATCCTTGAAAAATCGGGAACACCAGACGCCACCCAGGCTGCATCATGCCGGTAAATTTTCCGAGCGTGAATTTGACCCCCCGCTCATATTGGTTCACCTGCTTTATTGAAATTAAAATAACGAGCACGACTAACACTATGATCCACGTTAGATATCCCATGGCTTTCTATTTATTAGTTATAAAGAAACAACATTCTGCGGCTTTCCCGATATAAACGCAATAATATTCTCAAGTGTTGTCTGTCGAATGCGCTGTATCGCTTCAACGGTATTAAATGCATTATGAGGAGTAATAATAACATTGTCCGCGTCGATCAAATAGTGGTTAAACAAGTATTCTTTCAGTTGTTGCTCGTTCGGATGGATTTCAAGGAGGCGCTCCTCGCAATGCTGGGTGAAACTCTCTTCCTCGAGTACGTCTAAGCCAGCACCCGCCAAGTGTCCGGACTGTAATGCCTCTACCAATGCTTCCGTATCCACAAGTTCGCCGCGCGCGGTGTTTATAAAGTATGTCCCAGGTTTCATTCGATCGAATGCCTTTTTATTCATGATATGATGTGTCTTATTCGGGATGTAGGGAACGTGAAGTGAGACGATATCAGATGTCTCGAGCACTTGTTCGAGCGTCATATATGTTGCGTCATACTGAGTTTTTAACTGCTCGTTCGGAAATGGATCATAACAATGAATCTGCATATCGAATCCGTGTGCAATTTGAACCACATTCGCGCCAATTTTTCCCGTGCCTACAACGCCAACGGTTTTTCCAGAAAGATCAAATCCTTGCCATTGTGCTACAGAAAACGATCCGGTCTGCCGTATTTGGTTATAGCTTCCACTCACTTTGCGGCTCAATTCTAAAATAAGAGCAAAGGTAAATTCCGCCACGGTGTTACTGCCATAACTGGGGACATTACTTACGGCGATTGCCCTCTTTTTGCACGCGGCAAGATCAATATGGTCAAACCCCGTGGAGCGAGTTGCAATAAAACGTAGTTTCGGCAATAGATCTATTACTTTCTGGGTTACCTGCGAATTGACGAACACTGAAATTGCTTCGAGATCGTGCGTGAACGGCAAAAAATCGTCGTTAATTGGTTCAGGAATAAGCTCAACGGCGTGGCCTTTCAGCGCAGGCGAAAAAAACTGTTTATCCGTCTCCGTTGTATTAAAAAAGGCAATTTTCATAGATGTTAATCAACGACGATGCCAATCAACGTCACCAGTATACGATATTTTGTGCGAACTGACTATGTGCGGTATACTAGTCGTATGGAGATACGAAATTTTGAAGCCCTCGCACGGTCAGAAGCGCGTCGAAAAGTGCTTTCTATTTTGCAGGCAGGGTATGCGGCCATTGACATTCGTGAGGTATTGCAGAAAACAATCCGGCTTGAGGGTGACCGACTATTTGTCCAGCACCACATATTCGGTCTCAACCAATTTGAACATATATATGTCATTGGCATCGGCAAGGCAGCGCTCGCAGCAGCTGAAGTGCTTGAGAGTATGCTTGGGGAGAAAATAACAGCAGGCGTTATACTTGATATTCGACCAGGCAATTTGAAGCGCATTCGAACTCTCGTTGGTACTCATCCTGTGCCGACAAAAGAAAACACTGATGCGGCGAAACAAATTATGGATCTTGCTGCCGGCGCTACCGAGAAGGACTTAGTATTGACGATTATTTCCGGCGGCGGTTCCGCGCTTTTATGTTACCCGTTTGATTTTGAATGTACGCAGAGCCAAAAGTTGTATGAGGCTTCGGTTCATATTGGCATGACAATTGAGCAGATGAATACGATTCGGAAGCATATTTCAGAGGTAAAGGGAGGACACCTTGCTCGCATTTTGCATCCGGCAACAGTGATTGGACTCATTTTTTCTGATATTCCCGGCGATGACTGGGAATTGGTTGCTTCGGGACCGACATATAAAGATACGAGTACGGTTGAGGACGCGCGTCGGCTCGCGCAAGACCTTCACATTGGAGAATTCGATTTTCGCGAGACGCCAAAAGAAGATATATACTTCCAGCGTGTTACCAATATCGGCGTGTTGTGCAACAGGTTCGCGCTCGAAGCTATGGCGAAAAAAGCCAAGCAACTGGGTTATTATCCTATTATTTATTCAACGCAAATCCAGGCAGATGCATATAAAACCGGCAAGTTATTCACAGAGTTAAGTAAGCCAAAGCATGTTATACTAGCGGGGGGTGAACCTTCGGTCATTGTTACAACGGATGGTAAGGGAGGACGGTGTCAAAGCGTCGGGTTAGGCGCTTTTTCGCATATTCGGGATGGCCAGACGTTTGCTGCTGTGGCGTCAGATGGTATCGATAACACTGATGCTGCGGGTGTGATTTTAGACAGTATGTCAGTCCAGAAGGCGCGCGAGCTTGGTCTGCACCACGAGGAAGCGATTAGCACTAATACGGCGTATACGTTTTTCGAGAAACTCGGCGACCTCATATTTACGGGTCCTACCGGTACAAATGTGAGTGATTTATTACTTATTGTAGAAGAATAATCTATTTGTGTGAATTCGTATGAATACAATAGACAAGATTGTGGCACGTCAGGTTCTTGATTCTCGGGGGAAACCCACGGTCGAGGTGGATATGTATTGTGGCATCGACTGGGTTCGTGCGATGACTCCATCGGGCGCCAGCACGGGACAATTTGAAGCACACGAACTGCGCGACAAAGGCTCGCATTATTTCGGCCAGTCAGTGCTCAAGGCAGTCCAGAATGTCAATGAAATTATTGGCCCAAAACTACAAGGCGAAAGTGTTGAGGATCAGGCACATATTGATGAAATTCTCGTGCACCTTGATGGCACTCCGAACAAGCGTAACCTCGGCGCAAATGCGATTTTGCCAGTGAGTATCGCCACGGTAAAGATGGCCGCAACAAAGCGGCGGATTCCACAGTTTCGGTATATCGCCGAACTGGCGGAGACCCCGCGAGTTCAAATGCCATTACTGTTCGCCAATGTGATCAATGGTGGTTTGC
>MHXC01000065.1:20013-20164 GCA_001824325.1 Parcubacteria group bacterium RIFCSPHIGHO2_01_FULL_47_10b | reverse complement strand
TTCTCCCATGTAACCGGTATAAATCCGATTCCAAAGCGCCTCCTGTTGGTGGTAGAGGTATTTTATCTGGGTTTTTTTCACGAGGGTCATAATGTTGTCGATGAGGTCGAAGCTGACGAGTAAATCCCCACCGCCTTCAACATTCGGAAAA
>MHXC01000065.1:5371-19989 GCA_001824325.1 Parcubacteria group bacterium RIFCSPHIGHO2_01_FULL_47_10b | reverse complement strand
TTCCACAGCCCAAGTCCAAGGGCAGTTACTTGTTCCGTTGCTTTTTTCCAATGGATCGCTTCGGGGTTCACATGGTGAGTGAATAATCGAGGATCGACCGGGTCATCCTTTGATAAGTATCGTTGCACAATGAGCCAACGAACATGGGCGTTGGCATCCGCCATGCCTGCTTCCCCTACGTCGCCGCGTATAAACGAAATTAATTTTTGGCTAAATGTGACTGCATTTTTGGCGTATGACAAAATAAGCTTTGAATAGAACTGCACCTCGTTCAAGTAGTGCAATAATAAGGTGAGCACCGTGGACAACTCTCCCGGGGAATCGATTTTTATAGGAATTATAAAGATAACCCCAAGTTCCTTTAGGTGGCTCAAATTGTGATACTTTTTCCCAGCAAATCGTTCGCCGATTTCAAGCCAACGCATGGGCAATACAATAGTTTCGATATCCCGTTCTTCGAAGTCGTTTGGGCTCAGCGTTTCGTAAGTTTTCAAAAAAGTCACGTTCATCCATTCGCGCGATTCCATGAATCGTAACGCACTATAAACCTCGATCAATTTTTCCTTCGCAAGCATTTCATCAACATTCGAATACCCTAGTGCTTTCATGATATTCGGCGGCGGACATTGGCGAAGCATGTCGGTCGCTTTCGCATGCTTCAAAAATAACCCTTTGTTCGGTTGGGCAAGTTCATAGCCAGTACGGATTAATGGGGTTACAGTTTCAGGTTGCTCCAGCTGCGGTTTGCCGAGGCGTTGGAATAACTCTGCGTCTGCCTCACCCAGTCGCTGTATCAGCGCCTCATAGATAATTTCTGCTTTCCGATCAGTGATATGCATTTCTTGTAACGCCCGATCGATTTTTTCGTGATTATCAGCGTCGATCGCATCAATAACGCCTGATTTCCCTGTGATTTCACGCATCGAGCTGTCCAGCGACTTCAGGTGATCAGGATTGATTCGGAGAATACGGGCAATATTGTAATATGAGTCGGACATAGTGCGTGCGCTATTAACTGTTAGTGAGTTATGATGCGTTATGATGCGTTATGATGCGTTATGATGCGTTATGATGCATCGTTCACGGTGATCGGGAGCTCCTTCCACCGTTCGTCGTTCAATGCTTCTCGAGTTAAAAGTCCTGCCTTGGCACCGATTTTTTCTAAAACCGACGTTCCATTTGCACTCCCCCGTCGAATCGCCTCCTTTATTATATCAGCATTCCATGCTCCCACCTCAAGTAGCGCCGATACGAATCCGGACCCAAATGCGTCTCCTGCGCCGGTGCGATCAACTGCTTCACGCTCTTTAAAAATGCCTGCGGAATAAACGGCTCGCTCGTGTGAAACCATTACTCCCTGCGGTCCTCGTGTCATCACCAATAACACGCCTTTAGAAATCCGTTGTAGTTTGGAAAATATAACGTTTGTATTACCCATGTGTTCGTTCGCCAACAACGCCGCCTCTTCCTCATTAACGAATAAAACAGCGGTTTTGTGCAGTAAATCTTCAAGCTTTTCCGCGCCATAATGCAACTCAACCGACCCCGGGTTCCATGCAATGCCAATATGATTTGCTGCCGCGTGATCCATGATAGCTCGAACCGCATCAATGTTGCCACCGAGCGACGAAAGGTATGCCCACTTTGCATTCATATGATTCCACGGAACGAGCGCTGTGTTTAAAAATTTACTTGCGCCTCGGTGTGTCAAAATGGTCCGTTCGCCACCCATAGTAACCAATATGACTGAATAGCCGCTGTAAAGCTCAGGATATCGCTGCTCATACGTATCAACGCCTTCTTTTTTGAGATCGCCGAGAATGCTATCGGCATTGATAGCGCCGCCGACGCTGAATACAGCGGCAGTCCGAAACCCCTTCCGCGAAAACGACACCGCGTTGTTTGTTGCTCCCCCGCCCGTGGCAATTGTCATGTCGCGCACTTCGATCTTGGCGCCGAGCGGCACGCACTCTGCCTTGCCGCTACCAGGCATAGCAGCCCCAGCTTTCACAACGCTGAATTCAGAGCTGCGTAAAAACACATCAATGGTCGCAGCCCCGAATGTAATGACATCGTATTGTTGGGGCTTTGTTGGCGTCGGGCTGTTAAAAACTGATTTCATTGGTGCGCCGTTTAGGTTGTATGTAGATACATATACGTGCTATACGTGGGTCAAGGCTTGCGAAACTGCTGCTACTATCCCATCGGCGTCCAACTCAAAATGCTTTAATAATTCCGTCGGATTCCCCGATTCTCCAAATCGATCACGAATGCCGAGCCGTAACACGGGCATTGGCCGGGTACTCGTCACACATTCACTTACCGCGCTGCCCAAGCCGCCACGTACCTGGTGTTCTTCGACAGTCACCAGAAAACGTGCTTGTTTCGCTATCGCGACTATAAGCTGCTCGTCCAGAGGCTTTATCGTATGCATATTCACCACGCCAACTGAAATCTTGTGCTTCTTTTCAAGCTGCTCGGCAGCGATTAAAGCCCCATGCGTGACAATACCACACGAAATAATGACAATATCCGAACCCTCTCGAAGTACTTGCGCTTTGCCTATTTCAAACCCGGTCTTTTCGGTCGTAATCAGCGGGCTTTTATCACGCGCCAATCGGAGGTACGCTGGTTTTCCATAAGAAGCTGCGGCGATCGTTGCTTGATACGCCTGGTGCATATCGCACGGCACAATCACCGTCATATTTGGCAAAACGCGCATAAGCGCAATGTCTTCGAGCGCCTGATGGGTGGCGCCATCCGGACCGACTGACACGCCAGCGTGCGCCCCAACAATTACAACAGGTCTGTTATTGTAACAAATGGTAGTGCGGATTTGTTCCCAGTTGCGGCCTGGGCTGAACGTCGCATAACTTGCAACAAAGGGTATCTTCCCGATTGCTGCCATGCCCGATGCCAATGTGACTAAGTTCTGCTCGGCAACGCCGACTTCGATATAGCGCTCCGGAAATTTCTCTTGGAAATAGTTCATGCGCGTTGATTCAGTCAAATCAGCGCACAACGCTACGATCTGATCGTTTGCATCTGCGGCCTTAACTAAGCCATGTCCAAACCCATCGCGTATGTGCGCGAGTTCGATTTTCTTGGGATCGTATAAGTGCGGTTGTAACTCGAGGGAAACTGACATGTTTGATGCGTTTAACTCGCTTCGCTGTGTGAAATTTTCCCACGCAATGTGCGCAATTCCGCAAGCGCTTTGCGCGACTCTTCCTTAGTTGGGGGCTTTCCGTGCCACTCGGGCATATCTTCCATGAACTCGACTCCTTTCCCGGGAATCGTATTGGCAATGATACAGGTTGGTTTTTCCTGAATTGCGCGCGCCTCTTCCAGTGCATTGACGATTGCATCCATATTATGACCGTTGATATCCTCGACATGCCAATTAAACGCCTCATATTTGTCTCGAAGCGGCTCCAGCGGCATTATATCCTCGGTAAAACCATCGATCTGGATGTTATTGCGATCGATGATATAGGTAATGTTATGCAATCGATGCTTGCCCGCGAACATCACTGCCTCCCATGTATTCCCCTCGTCGTGTTCGCCGTCTGACCCAACTACCCACACTCGAGCTCGCGAGCGATTCATACGGAGTGCATACGCCATACCAACGCCCTGGGATAATCCGGATCCAAGCGGTCCGCTGGTTGTCTCAAGCCCCGGAAGCGATTCCCGATGCGGATGGCCTTGTAATCGAGAACCAAATTTTCGTAAGGTCTGCAGTTCTTTACGCGGAAAATACCCGGCGTGAGCCATGGTCACATAGAGCACCGGACAAATGTGACCGCTGCTAAGTACGATACGGTCGCGATTCGCATCGTCAATATTCTTTCCATCAACATTGGCAACATTAAAATAGAGCGCAGTAAAAATGTCTGCCATACCTAAAGGCCCGGCAGAGTGCCCACTCCCCGCCGCCAATAGAGAGGTAACAATATCCTGACGGATATCATTTGCTTTTTCTTGTAATTGAATACTGTTATAGCCAAATGGGTTCATGTCCCTCCTATTCGAGTGATCGACTTATACCCTTATTCTACCATGGATTGCAGTTTTTTCAGCTGTGCAATGGGATCCGTTGCCGTAAAAATATTAGACCCCACAATAGCGCAGTCGCCTCCTACTTCTTTTAGTCGCATAATATTTAAATCTTGTACACCACCATCGACAGACACGCAGCCATTCGGCCATACTGTTTTCAGCGATTTCGCCTTGTCGAGTACCTGCTCGTTAAACCTATGTCCCTGTGCACCGATTGTATCTATAGCCATGAGTAAAACGCAATCGAGCTTGGACAAAAATGGATTAAGAACGGTGATCGAATCGTGCATCTCAAGTGCCATCCCTACCTCGAAGCCTTCATGTGTATGCATGGTATTGATCAGATTATTGACTGCAAATGACCGCGTCTTGTGCGGAATTTTGATAAATGACCGATAGTGGATATAGAAACGGGAACATCCGGCACTAAGCCATGTTTCCCAGAGCGTCCAGGGTTCAGTAACCATCAGGTGCGCCTCAAATTTGGTGTGCGCGGCAGAATTCGCATGCCCGCTCGTTATAGCTTGCAGCCGTGGTCCATCTTCAAATGTCTGCTTCGTAAAGCTCCCATCCCCCACATCAAGATGAACCCAGTGGGTAGCTGGGCCAATGAGATTAATTTTTCGTTGTATTTCGGCTAGTTCTGTCTCAAGTACTGCGGGAATAACCTGCATAAAGATAGCGTGACGTTATTTCGATTGTGATAGTTCATTAATCTCTCCAATCCGTCGGATATATTTTTCCTTCTTGCTGAACGGCGTGTGCAGAAACGCCTCAACAACAGCAATTGCTTCACTCCCAGCAATATGTTCCGCCGGAATCGCGACCATATTAATGTCTTCGTGTTCGCGCGATTGCTTCACAATCGCAACTTCCCAACTTAATGCACACCGTACCTCTGGAAATCGATTTGCCACAATATCGACGCCAACCCCGGAACCACACATCACAATGCCGCGATGATCGGCCGGCGATTCAGAAACCTTTCGCGCCACAGCCACGGCATAATCAGTAAAATCATCTTGTAAATCAAGGCTGTGCGCCCCGCAATCCTCAAATGCAACGTGCTTACGCGTTAAAAACTGCTTTATCTCCTCTTTAAGTAGTAGTCCGCGATGATCGGCGCCTATGAATAACATAATGAGTAAATTACGCTGTAAAAATGAAAATCCAACCTACAGCAACGCCGCAACCGCTTCAACGTGTTTGAGCAGCATCGCACAATAGCCCCACTCATTATCGTACCATGACAAAACCTTTACCAAGTCCCCATCAACCACTTGGGTCATTTCAAGATCAACAATCGCGCCAAATGGCTGACCAAGAATATCCGACGATACGAGTGGTTCTTCGCTGACTGTCAAAATCCCCTGCCATTCGGGTTTCTTGGCCGCATCGCTTAAAATCTGATTGATTTCTTCAACGCTCGTCTTACGTTTTGCCAGGAAGGTAAAATCAGAGATCGATCCAGAAATCACGGGCACCCGAATCGCGATGCCGTCAAATAAACCATTAATCGCTTTCACTACCTTGCCCGTTGCTTTAGCAGCTCCGGTTGTCGAAGGAATAATATTTTGCGCTGCCGCGCGGCCGCGACGTGGATCCTTCGCGATAGGGCCGTCCACCAGCGACTGGGTTGCGGTATACGCGTGCACGGTGTTCAGGAGTGCTTTTGCAATCCCCGGATTCTCGCTCAACACTGCGGCAATAGGGGTTGTAGCGTTCGTGGTGCACGAGGCATTGCAGCTAATCGGTCCATTTTTCAAAGCTTCAATATTCACGTTTGGAGTGGCATAAATCGTCTGATTTTCGTCTTTGGCAGGAGCTGAAATCACCACACGCTTGGCTCCGGCATCCAAATGTGCCTTGGCTTCATCATAGGCAGTAAAAAAACCCGTTGATTCAATAACAATATCTACCCCCAGGTCTTTCCATGGCAACTTCGAAGGATCTTTTTCCTGGGTAAAACGGACTTCCTTGCCATCAACAACGAGTGAATTTCCTTTCACTTCTACCCGCTTATTATAGCGGTGATACGTCGAGTCATACTTTAATAAATAGGCAAGCGTTGGGAGGTCTCCTAAATCATTCACCGCGGCAATTTTCATGCCGGGGTGCTCAAGTGCTTGCTTGAAAAATGTCCGGCCTATGCGGCCAAAACCATTGATCGCTAACGTCGTTGGCATATAGAGTAAGATATTACGAATTAACAGTGTGTGCGAAGCGTATTATATTACACCTCGCCTCGCAATTTCATCGTTGTATGCACTCGCTCAAGCGCCAGCATATACGCGGCTTTGCGCATCGAGGTTTTTGCTGCTCGTTGTTTGTCGCATAATCGCTCAAACGCTGGTGCAATAATTTTTTCAATTTTTTGCAAAACTTCCGACTCGCTCCAGTAGGTACCGGTAATATTCTGTACCCATTCCCAATAACTCCCAATCACACCACCCGCGTTCGTGAGAATATCAGGCACAACCCATATTCCCTTCTTTTCGAGAATTGCGTCTGCTTCGCGCGTCGTCGGACCATTGGCCACCTCAAGTACAATCTGTGCTTTTACGCGATCAGCGTTTTTTTTCGTAATTTGCTCTTCTATAGCGGCTGGGATCAATACATCCACCTCCAACTCTAGTATATCTTGCGGGCCAATTTTCTTATCTTCACGAATATCGCACACCGATTTCGAGCAATACACGCCAGCAATGGTGCCATTTTTCGCCCGCTGTTCTGCCAATAAATGGGGATTCAGCGACTCTTCTGACGGCTCAATGGCCACTCCGCCTTTTGAATCAGACACTGCAAGCAACTTATACCCCTCATCGTAGATAAATTTTGCCAAGTATGAGCCTGCATTTCCGAACCCTTGGATTGCGCAGGTAATGTCAGCTTTTTTCTTCTTGTTGAGCACCGGATGCTGTTGTAACGCGGTCTTTAATACAACAAATGCTCCGTATGCAGTCGCAACTTCCCGCCCTTGCGACCCAAAAAACTCAATCGGCTTGCCAGTGAAACTCGCCAACGTCGTCACCCCCGCAAGTCGAGAATATTCATCGGTCATCCATGCCATAATTTGTGGGTTTGTATTCACGTCCGGCGCCGGCACATCGCGATACGGGCCTAATACATGAAATAACTGCTGTACATAGCCACGAGACAAAGATTCAAGCTCGCGTGCCGACAACTCCTTTGGATTTACTGCAATACCACCCTTCGCTCCACCATAAGGTAAGTGCACAAGCGATGTTTTCCATGTCATCAACGACGCAAGCGCTTTCACCTCATCGAGATTTACTTCAGGAGCAAAACGAATGCCACCCTTGAAAGGCCCGAGCGTATCGCTATGTTGCACTCGATAACCCTCAAAAATTCGGATGCTGCCATTGTCCATTTTCACGGGAATACTTACGTGTACAATTCGTTTTGGCTGTTGTATATGCGTTAAAATGCCCTTATCCAGACCGAGAGCTTGCGCTGC
The DNA here is from genome assembly GCA_001824325.1 of Parcubacteria group bacterium RIFCSPHIGHO2_01_FULL_47_10b. GTDB lineage: Bacteria > Patescibacteriota > Minisyncoccia > 2-01-FULL-47-10 > 2-01-FULL-47-10 > 2-01-FULL-47-10. The sequence continues at coordinate 12,449 of MHXC01000065.1, read as the reverse complement.
ATCCTCCAATAGTTGCTTCGTATTCTCAAAAAATGTTGGCATAGTCGAGTTCCTCCGTAAAAATTATCGAGCGAATATCTTATGCTTTCTGTTTATTCAAATAATCGATGATTGCAAGTGCTGCACATACCCCCTGCCCTGCCGCAATGGCTATCTGCTTATACGGCACATTTGTCACATCTCCTGCTGCGAATAACCCAGAGATGTTAGTTTGGCACAGGCCATCAACAATAATCTGTCCAAGCCGATCTTTTTCCACAATATCCAAAAAGCCGCTGTTTGGCACCATACCTATATGAACAAATACGCCCTGTACATCGATTTGATGCTCTTTTCCATCGCCGTTATCATACGTAAGACCCGTCACAAACTGATCCCCGATAATCTTTGTGGTATTTGCATTATACACGATTTCTATGCGCTTTGCCTCCTGCACCTTGTCCATAAGCACCTGCTCCCCTTGAAATGCAGGATTCCGATTGATGACATAGACCTTTTTTGCGATATCGTTGAGCATCAACGCCGATTCGAGAGCAGAGTTCCCGCCACCAATCGTCGCAACCATTTTGTCTTGAAATAATGGGCCATCGCATGTCGTGCAATATGTGACCCCTTTATGGAAAAATTCTTTCTCTCCGTGGATTCCGAGCAGGCGTGGGTGAACGCCAGTTGTAATTAAAACAGCGCGACTTTGATATGAAGTCGTGCCATTACCTGCTTTATTCACCTGCAGCGTAAAGCTGCCATCTGGCATCTTCTCAACTTTCGTAATTGTTGCACCGTCTTCCATTTCAACGTTGTACGACTTGAGGTGTTTGCGAAAATCACTGGCAAGGACAATGCCATTTGTATGCACAATGCCGGGCCAGTTCTCAATATCTCCCGACGTCGCCACTTCGCCCCCAAATTCCGTGGTGACGATCTTAAAATTGAGCTTGCGTCGCGCGGCGTATATGCCTGCCGCAGTCGCCGCTGCTGATCCGCCAACGATTATCAGATCGTACATAACGAATAATCAGTCAGTTAGTTCTTATATCCCGAGCAACTCTTTCAGCTTTGGTTTATTGAACCCGACAACAATTGTATTGTCTATATCGATCACCGGCACACCCATCTGACCTGATTTTTCAACCATTTCTTGGGCTTTCTGCGGGTCGCCCGACACATCGATGTCGTCAAATGCCACATTGTTTTCCTTGAAAAACTCCTTGGCAGCATGGCAATACACGCATGTGGGCGTTGAGTAGACAATGACTTTTTTTGTGTTGACCATGATGGTAATACGGATTATGAGTTATTTTTATTTTCAAATGTAGTATAGCACGAGGTTTTATGAAAACAAAAAACTCGCGGTGAAGCGAGATTTTGTCGCAATACTAAGTACATGAGATACTCCTCTTTTTAATCGCCCTAGGGCATATGACGCGAACGCCATAACCCAGCCAATTTTACGTCTTGTGCCGTCGACGCCGATTATAGTTTCGGAACTTGCTCACTAATAGCAGTCGACTCTTCTGAGAACGTTGCAATGAAGCAAAAATTCTTAGAAAGGAGGTGATCCATCCCCAGATTCCCCTAGGGACACCTTGTTCATGATTCTCCCTATGTCGCCATAAGGCATGGACTATATCACCATCCTAGATTCGAAAATTGCTTGTTTCCGCGGATGCCATGAGCCAATAATGCTCATGAATCGTTGGTGGGAATGTGTTCGAACAAACATTCTCCAATAATGTGGATCAACTCTTGCGCTTGGATTATGTATCTTTCCGACACCAATCTCAAGTGCAGTAAGCCAATCCTTAATAATTTGAAGCTTCTTATAATCCTTTTGAACAAGCTGGATATAAAATCTCGCTTGCCCTTTTTGAGGTATGCCGCCTTCGGCATCAAAGAAGCCTCGAATGTAAGCAATTTGATCAGATTTCGAAATTATGTCTGTGGGATTCCTATCCTGTCGGATGAATTCGGCATAGGTTTCGAGAATATATACTGAGCGTTCCTTGCCCTCTTTGTATATCCAAGAATTATGGCCGATATGTTTGAGTAATTTTTGAAGAAACGTAAGCCATTCTCGCTCCTTTTGAGCAATTCGTATGCTGTTATGGAGCTTTGCTTTTGTTCCATCATGTTTTACTCCCCAGAAATAATGTTGAACCTCTGATACGCTAGGCGCTCGGCGTGTAGTCTCTGAGGGGTCATATCCATTTGAAACGGACAGCGGACTTCCCTGCTGATTGGCTGCACTTGTTACATTTTCACTCACAATGCGCATAATATCTATGTTATGAACGAATGAGTAGTACAAGATTCACAGTTTTTCCAGCAAATAGCCGAGTTTGTTGTTAGAGATTACTCTCTACAGTCGCAACTAGTTTACGACTTACTCCTGATCATCAACCTTACCTTCGAACCTCCTGTTATCGGAGGTGCTTCGGGTATTGCTGACTTTCCTGAGTTGACGGGCGAAAGTTTTGCTAAGGTTGGCAATTGACGTTCCCACCGTACGAGCGGTTTTCCCGCATACGGCGAGTCCCATTTTATATTGAATGGGTTGTGTCCTTCGTTATTCTGAATCATAATGTCATTGTACCATACAAAATCCGTACGGTAAATAACACAATTTTTCCGTAACTACTATGACACAGCTGACTTCCTATAGAGCAATAACCTATATAACTCCCTATAGGATCTCTCGGGGTTATCTGACAAACAATTCCTCGCATCCAAGAAAGCACATCGTTAAATCTTCGCTATGCTCACCACCCACTCATAGCTCGATTCCGCTTTTGTTTACTCGAGGCTGCGATTCGTTACTAAGCCCCTCTGTCTTGCAAACTTGCGCTTATAAGACTGGCTGTTCACTACTACTTTTGACGGTTGTGTAAAGTTTGGCAGGATTTTAACCTGCTTGTTTGACAAACTGCCCGACGCGTTGTGTAATGTGAGTACAAGACCCGAGAACGTATTCACCGCGGCGTGGCTGATCCGCGATTACTACCGATTCCGACTTCATGGGGTCGAATTGCAGACCCCAATCTGAACTGAGGATGGGTTTGATGGGATTAGCTCCACCTTGCGGTTTGGCAACCCATTGTCCCACCCATTGTAGCGCCTGTGTCGCCCACGACGTAAGGGCCATGCTGATTTGACGTCATCCCCGCCTTCCTCCGACGTAGAGTCGGCAGTCCTGTCTGACACTTATAACAGACAGCAGGGGTAGCGCTCGTTACCCGACTTAACGGAACGTCTCACGATACGAGCTGACGACAACCATGCAGCACCTGTGCTTCCAGTCCGTAAGGAGGGCTCCTGTTTCCAGAAGCTTTCTAGAGCATGTCAAGCCGTGGTAAGGTTCTTCGCTTATTGTCGAATTAAACCAGACGCTCCACCGGTTGTACGGGTCCCCGTCTATTCCTTTGAGTTTTAATCTTGCGATCGTAATTCCCAGGCGGTCGACTTAACGCGTTAGCTACGCCACGTGGAGGGTCGACACTCCACATGACTAGTCGACATCGTTTAGGGCCTGGACTACACGGGTCACGTGTAATTGTACTCTGGTTACCCAGAGGATCGGACTATATCACTTTCTGAAGCGTTTCCATTTGGCTTTCTTTGCCGTAGCGTACTTCTCTACTACGGTTTCTGAAAATCCGGAAAACTTACTCACTTCAGAAATCCAGCGTTGTTGCAATTGGGAATCACTATATAACAGTATCACTTTAGGAAGCATAGACTCTACCTGCACATATGGCAGGATGATGCGTAGCAATTTCTGCAACTGCTCGCTCGATCGAATCCATAATCGATAATAAGTCACCTCTTTACTTTCACGATATCGCCGAATTTTGCCTATGCTAACACTGATGTTCCAAACTTTTTCGAGATATTGTTTCAGTAATTTCTGCGCTTCATGTGAAAACGAGTCAGTGCAGAGAACTCCTCGCCTACCATTGGTAATAATTGAGCCATCATCTAACCACCATACTGCTAATGACAGTGGCGTTAGTAGGTTGAGCCACTTACGCCGTATCACCATTTGATTCTTTTGATGAGTCAGGTGGTATAACTCGGTCAGTGATTCAAGCGCTCTACTCTGGTAGCGAAGTTTTTCTCCGCCGTATCCATCTCGTCCATTTACACCCTGGAGCCATGTATTTTTTTCACTGGAAATTTCTTTCAACTGTCTAACCTTCCAATGAAAATAATCCTGCTGCTTTACCGAATGTCGAAATGAAAATCTCGCATTCTTATAGGGCTTATGAAGACGAAGCGATCCATCACCTAATATTGATCCTAAAATGAGTGCCTGTATGTGATCCGACAAAAATGACGGGGTATTTGTCATTTTCTATCTTCTTACTTGCTTAGTCTCTACGGGGTCAATCCGCTCGAAAAGCAGACGACTTCCCACGGGGTTGCCCTTTTTTTAAAAAAAGGGGTTCACCGTTACAGCTAGATGCTCATCTCGACGTCACCGTCAAGAGGGACACCCTGACTACCTGTAAATGCACGAATGCATAAGCAGGCCTCTTGTGTCATCGTACTAACGGAAGCACTCGACAAGAATTTAAGTATCTAATCCGTTTCGCTCCCCAGGCTTTCATCCCTCAGCGTCAGCGGTGTGCCAGCTGAATGCCTTCGCCTTTGGTGTTCCGCATAGTATCAACGGATTTCATCCCTACTCTATGCGTTCCATCAGCCTCTCACACGCTCAAGCATTGCAGTTTTGCCTGCACTTCCCCGGTTGAGCCGGGGTATTTAACAGGCAACTTACAACGCCGCCTACGGATCCTTTACGCCCAATGATTCCGGATAACGCTCGGGGCCTCTGTATTACCGCTGCTGCTGGCCTATTAGCAGTTATTGTGGACTATACTTTCATCCTTCGAATTAGCGAAGGAGCTTGGCGTGTTATGACAGTTTATATTCCGGACTATCCGGTACCTGTCATCGACGAAGAATCATTCTTTCGATTCATTCGTTCAGTCTCTGAAGGGTTGACTCATTTGTGGTGGCAACTTATAGCGGAAACAGTTTACTATATGCGGTCGAACCAAAGACAAAAAATTGTCTCTACTTTTCGCCCCAATATACAGCTTTGGATACCGTTTGCCACGACACAACGAAAGATGTATCGAGCTCACGATCCCAAAATTTCGTTCTAGTACCTGTTGAAGTTTTTTTACTCCATCAACAGGAAATGAGTCAGTACTTAGTGTAATAGCAGTATGGTTTTTCGGTCGATAGTCTAATGTTCCATCGTCCATATACCAAACCGCTAATGACAATCCCGTTTGTAACATATTTCCAATCGTACTTGGTATCACCTTTTTGCTATTCAAGTAAAATAGTTTATGGAGCTTCGTAAGCTCCCGAAGTGAACGAGTACTGAAATACCATTGGCTGGTATCTCGTTTTTGTTTTGGTTCCGATCGGCACAAATTACACAACATCTTAAACAACCAACTTATATACTCCTTATTCTGTTCTCTTTGTTTAAGTTGTAGCCTTGTACCGATATAGCCACCAAATTCTAATGAACCATCACCGAGGATTGCTCCTAGGATGATTTGATATTGGAGATCAGTAGGAATTGTCGTGACGGATTTCTGAGCCATACACTAATATAATGCTCATCTACTATGTTGGTTTCACTTTTTTGAATCAACTTCCCTGCGGATTGATTGAAACAAATTCTCTACTTAACGAGAACGCGGTTGTTCCAATGTTTCCCGCATATGAGCCAAGTTTTCTTTGGCACTATTGCTAGTACCACTCTGCGCCAAGCTCTTTTTTTCAAGAGCTCACAGAGTTAGCAGCCCCTTATTCATGAGGTACACTCAAACCGAAGTCTTGTTCCCTCATAAAAGCAGTTTACACCCCGAAGGGCTTCCTCCTGCACGCGGCGTCGCTCGGTCAGGCTTGCGCCCATTGCCGAAGATTCTCGACTGCAGCCACCCGTAGGTGTCTCGCCAGTATCTCAGTGCGAGTGGTGGGGGTCACGCTCTCACGTCCCCTACCCGTCATAGCCTTGGTAAGCCATTACCTCACCAACTAGCTGATGGGGAGTAGGCCGATCTGTAACCGCCGAAACTTTACCCTTGCGGGACTATCTGGTATTAGCTCCGATTTCTCGGAGTTATCCCAGAGTTACAGGCACGTTCCTACTTTGTACTACCCCGTTCGCCGCTAGACCGAAGTCTCGCTCGACTTGCATGCCTTATCCACGCCGCCAGCGTTCATCCTGAGCCAGGATCAAACTCTCAAGAAGAACGATTGTTGCAAAGAAGTAAGAAACAGGATTCGACCAATATCGTTTCCACGCGTTGCCGCGCTTCTATCAACAAGGTCTCTGTTCCTTACCTCCTCTTTGACATATACCCGAAGGCATATATCTATCGACGCAACACATCATTCTTATTATTTTAGGGCGATTAAAAAGAAAAGTATCACGTTTCCTTTTAATCGTTTATGTACGTAATCGTATGTGATTGTCAAAGTTCACACAGTCCTATCATCCATGTCGCTCGAACCTTCGATCACGTCGATCCAGCGTAACAAATGTAAGCTGGTGCATCTACACCACTTACTGAAATCACTATGAAACATTGTCTCGACAGTAGATATATACTGTGTACCGTCATTATATAGGGCTGACGAAAGTTGTCAATGGAAGCGGAGTCTTCTTCGATAGATCGTGAAAATAACGACCAATAGTAGAATGGTGCCAATAGCAGTTCCAATGACGATTGACGATGCGCCAGCGCCTCCCTGAAGGGTTCCCGCTCCAGCGCTCAACGCAGCACAATCCTGCTGACAACTCACAACCGTTTCCAACGACTGACAAATGGAATCACCGCAGTTCGCCCCAAGGTGGCTGACATCAATACGCACTAATTCTTGGCCTACGGTATCGTTTACCACAATATATGACCCCGATGTATGATATGGCACGAGAAGATTCTGATCAAAGCTCGATAATTGCTCTATGGAGCCGGTCATCCCCAATTCACTACTATGCTCGGCAATTACTTCCGTTGGCAATGGAATACGCACTTGCTCGAGCTTCACATTA
>MHXC01000065.1:0-5275 GCA_001824325.1 Parcubacteria group bacterium RIFCSPHIGHO2_01_FULL_47_10b | reverse complement strand
AACAGCCCCGTGCGTGAGCACTCCTTGGGTATTTGTGAATGGTATAACGTATGACTTTATCATTATGGTTACTCGTTGCAATACTTTACTTATATTGTTGTAATGCCTTCACGATAATTCGCGTATTCACCGGTCCAAATTCACCAGCGTGTTGGTCGAACATGATATTGAGACGAGTGCTGCGCGCGGCACCACTCTCCGATACGCAGCCTTGGAAACAGCCGGTGCCTGCCTCACATGCCATGCCTAGATCAGGTTGTAGCCGCCAGTTGATGAAGCATTGTGCTTGCTCCCCACCAAGCGTCGTGACATTGCCAGAGAATAACATTGAGCCCCATACACAAAGCGGATTTTGTACACATGCAGTCTGGTTTGTGTTTGGAGCGCATGACAATCGAACTTGCGATGCAGGTATCCCGCCGCACCAATAGGGATACGGACACGCGGTCGTACTCGTTAACGGTGCGCAGTTGAGATTCGGCGGCAGTGACGTTGGATTATTTTTCAATGAATATTCATCGAGAAGCGCTGCGAGCGCATGTGAAAACTCATGCACCACGACTTTGTTATCTCCGTTGTCTTCGGGCGCACTCATAAACAACCATCCTTGGCCTCGGACTGCGTATGATGGTTGAGAATTATTCGTCAAATATATGTGTTGATCGCCTGGGCATTGATCCAAGGTTTCGCTCACGATTGGCTTTACACCACAAAAATATTGATTGCCACTGACTAACTCACACCCCCCACTTACCAATTCTCTATATGCATAAAAATTAAATTTACTCGCATTACTTTTATATGGTTCATAGGCAAGCAGCCGATTCATGATCCGTCTGGCTTCCGTCAAAAATGCATCGACGGTTCCGAAATTAGCGGCTCCATAAAACAACACATCCAGCTTGTCGTCCGTTGATCCGTTTTGTTTCAGCGCTTCGCACCGAGAAAATATCTGTATAATTTCGAAGCTAAACGGCGACGTCAATCCACCAATCGATACCGCGCCCTGATGCGTTCCAATGGCGAGTTTTGTGGTATCGATGACTGTCGCATAATATCCATCGGCTGCTTTTCCGTCATCGTGCTTCCCGTCGTCATACAACGTAACCTGGAATGCCGTATCGATGAGCGCAGTGGCAATGGTACTCGTACTCATACCTTCAGTTTTCGTCACCAGCTTAATAAGCGTGCCTTGGGTTGCAGTTTTTGGTGTAAGCGCGACACTTAGAATTTTCGGGATCTTCGTCGGATTCAAGATCGGGACGTTCTCCCCTGCTGTGCATGTTCCTGCGAGCAAACATTCAGGTGTAGTCGTTGTCCCACTCACTGCTGCAGCGCATTGCAAGCTATCATTCTTGTCGAGCTTCTTGTCTTTATTCACATCAAGTGCTGTCAATACATTAGCACCTGGCGTTCCGCCGCTTAGACTGGCATATAACAAGACACAGTCAGCAAAATCATACGATCCATTGCCGTTGGTGTCCTCATATATACCATCCTTATTGAGGTCTCGCGGTGTTTTCGTCGCGCGTAAAAATGCTTTCAGCGCTGCTTCGAGTTGAGCTGTTGTGTCTTGCGTTGGTGTGGTTGTGCTGTTACTACCCCCATGGACTGGGTTCGCGGGTATCAGCTCGCAATGTGTTTTTTCAGAAGCACAACGCGTACCAGTTGGACACGCTCGCTCGACCATCTGATACAGCTTGCCTTCAGTGAGCTCTGTAGGATTCGCCGTAAGCATTTTTAATTGCAACAATTTTGTACCCCTTTGTGCATTAGTGGCGCAAGCGTCACCAAAAACCCCTGTAAATTTCACCGGTGAAATTTTCGGATCGCTGTTGGTGCAGGTAATCTTACTGACGAAAAAAGGATTATTTGTTGGATTCGTCGTGCGACAAGTCCATATAGGCAGTGTTGCGGTTGGAGGTGGTGGCGGGGTTGCTTCGCTCGATATCGTAACCTGTGCGCTCTCGCAGGTGACGATCCGTCCCCTCAACAAAAAGGAATAAAAGAAGCTCCAAAAACCAAATCGGTGCCCGACTGCACGCCCAAATCGTGCCCTGCCGCTTATTGTATACGCCCCGGAATCTTCATAGGTACACACGGCGTCGCATGAGTGGAGTTCGTTGTCACATTGCGTTTTTCGCACGGTTACGCGCTTGCCATTTCCGCATGCCACCGATACGCTGCTCCGCAAAATTCCGGTCCCGGTATACGAAACCACTGCAGTGACTGGTTCGCTCGTTGCGTAGCTTGTCTTGGAAAGTGTTAGTCTGCAGCTGCCAAAGGGCTGGGTACGAGTCGCAGCATGGGTTGATAAAGCGCTGATAAATAAAAGACCTATTCCTATCTGAATGGCCACTAGAAAAAGTAATGTTAGTCTATGATATCTCATACCTTTTTTCCATTATACCATTTTCTAAAAAACATCACTTGACACCGATGAACGATAGATAGTTTTTTGGAGTTATGACTTTATAGCGACCATTGCTATAGGTACTCACCCAATCTTTTGGTGCTACGGAGCGAGCTTTCGCGGACGACTTTATTTCATAACCAAATAACTTCCCGCTTCGCTCCTCCACTAAATCGATTTCTTGTCCATCATATGTACGCCAAAAATAACTTGCCCCGACCCGTTGGGTATACTCATTGTATTTCCATCGTTCCATAAGCACAAAATTTTCAAATAACGCTCCTAGGTCGTTTCGGCTCGAGATAGGGTTAAATTGAGCTATGAGTGCGTTACGAACGCCCATATCAAGAAAATAATATTTTGCCTTTTGATAGACTTCCTTTCTCAGATTACGACTTAAGCCGCCTAAGCGCTTCAACACAAATCCCTTTTCAAGAATATCAAGATACCGTCCGACTGTTTTTACATCCATCCGCACATGTGTTGCGATCTCATTCAAAGATACCTCGCTGCCAACTTGAAAAGCGAGCAATTTTAACATATCAAGTAGTTGTTTTGAACCCTTGATTCGCTCCATCGATAGCACGTCTTTCAAAAGGTAAGAGTTTACCAGCTCGGTAAGAATTCGTATCTTTTCTTTGCGACTTTTTGCTATGACAACTTCAGGATAACTTCCGAAAATCATAAACTCATCCATCCTTTGCTGTAACTCAAACGCATTATAGTGTTTGGCCAACTCTATTTGGGCAAAAGGGAATAAAGTAACGGTTTTTTTTCTTCCAGTGAGTGGCTCACCCACCTGTTGCGATAGGTCAAAAGACGATGACCCAGTCGCTATAATCGCTAATTGGGGTAAATGATCGACGAGAATCTTTAGCCCAGTACCAATATGTGGAATTTGTTGCGCCTCATCGATAGCGATTATGTCATATCCCTCCGCGTACTGTATTATCCGTGAAACGTCGCTCGATCCAAGGAGTTGCTGTAGTTCAATACTATCACCAGAATCTAGTTTATAAGTGAGCGTTGTATGTTTTAAATAATCGACAAGTAATGTTGTTTTGCCAGACCGTCGAGGCCCATAGATAATGAGCGCTTTTCCCTTTTGTATTAATTTTTCGATCGAATAGTATCGGTAAATCATGGATTTCGATTCCACATATTCTCATTAATTTATGGAGTCACACTCCACAAATTAATTATACTTATACCATTAGGTTGTGTCAAACGAAAATAGTTCAACATTTATGCTATACTGTAGAAAAGGTCGGACTATAATAATTCACCTGACGCATAATTCATCCATATAGATAACAATACTACCATTATGAAAGGAATTCACTTTGTAACGTTTATACTACTTGTCATCGGAGGACTAAACTGGCTCTTATTCGGTATATTCAACTGGGAACTCGGACAAAACCTTTTTGGCGGCATGGACAGTGGGCTTTCGACTGTAGTCTATGTACTCATCGGTCTTTCAGCGCTCTATGAGATCTTCACCCATAAGCAGACCTGCAAGTTGTGTGAGGGCATGGGGAAGGGTGGGAAGAAATAACGACAAAGATAGTAAAGTTTATTTGAACACTCGTCCCAAATCGCGCCAGCCTATCAACTCATGTTCCCCCACCTTCTGGGTAGTATCCCCGGCAAAAACAACTGTGCCGTGACTTCGTTTGTCGACATTGTTCCGCCAGTAATGAAACACCTTAGAGAAGCTAGTGCTAAATGGTGTACAATCGACTTCTACGAGATCTTCACGCACAAGCAGACTCCTCTTCCTACTGCCCGAAGCCTGCGGCCAGGCCGTTGTTGTAATCAATCATGACTTCATTTGCAGAACGAGAATAGTTATAAATCCGAATGTCATCTAATGAACCATTTAAGTAGGTGGTGTCGTCCGTACCAATTGTCAATGCAGTATTTGTAGAAGCAGGGGGAGCTGGTGACAGTGTTACCGTATTACCCAACTGTTTTCCGTTAACATAGAATGTCACAGTGGTAGTAGCAAGCGTAGCTTCAAAATGATTCCAAGTGGAGTTGGTTAATGAATAGGCGGTCGTTGAGGTTGCGGTGACTCCGTCAACGAGTAATGAAAGTTTACTAGTAAGTCCACTTCCTCCAAACGCAAGACCGTAGCCAGTCGAACCGGTATGTTTATGAGCAATCCACTGCGTGGTAGTGGTTGCGAAGTCAGACGATTTTACCCATGTGGAAACAGAAAGGTCTCCTTGTATATTGGTTGAACTCGAAGAGGTTGTCGTTGCATAATCATTTGTAGCAAATTGCAACGCTTTGCCGAATTTGCCGCTGACCCAGTTGGTGCCGTCGGTCGGGAAGTTGGTTAAGGTGCCGTCGTTGTTGTAGTCGGATTCGTCGTAAGCGGTGAGGCCCGCGCCTTCGTCAAACTTATACTGGGCCACGGGTTTAGCGCGGTTGTAGATTTGCATGATTTGTTTTTGGGAGAGGGCGTAATTAAAGGCGCGGACGTCATCAATCCGCCCGTCCCAGAAGTTGGTGCTATCGCTTTGGGCGCCAACGTAGAAACTGGCCGTGCTGGATAAATCTGCGCTACACGTACCGGTCGCGCCCGGCAGACCGTCAAGGTAGGTTGCGACGGTAGTTCCGGAACGGGCCACCACAAAATGGTGCCAAACATTGTCGTTAAAAGTTAACGTCGCGCCAGCGTCAACGTTGCTGCAACTTGTGGCAGCAAAGTTTAAACTGCCATCCGTGGCGTCCGACAAAATCTCAAAACCGTTGCCGGTCGCGGCGCGCTTGGCTATGATATTATCGCCCTGGTTGTCAACATCAGCCAACGCCCAACCGGCAATACTAAAATCGCCGGTGCTAAAATCAAGC
>MHXC01000064.1:3818-6261 GCA_001824325.1 Parcubacteria group bacterium RIFCSPHIGHO2_01_FULL_47_10b | reverse complement strand
TTTTTGAGGGTAGAATGCTGGTTACAAAATATATTCCGGCGGTTTTATCCGGCTTGTCATATCTTTATGGTGGCACGGTAAATCTTGAAACGACAGAATTTGAAATGAATGAATATGAAAAAGAAATTCGGCTGGTCGAGCCGGAATATGAGATTGAGTACGAAAAAGTCCGGGTCGTTTACACGTGCGACGGCCAGAAAGTTAAGAGAATCGTGATTTCCGAAGAGTCCGCCGGCGGAAAGGAGGCGTAAAATGGACGAGACCAGAAAGGCGCTGGAATCTTTAAGATCCGATCTTGAAAATGAGGAAAAAAGGCTGATCATAAGTTATGACGAATTTCTTGAAATTACGAGACAAAGGCCTCAACAAGTTTTACGGAGCATTTTCCAGTTATTTCACGACATGATCAAAAGTTATGTTGGAGAAGGAGAGGAAGAATATCCGAAGGATCCTGAAAGCATTGGTTTCGTCAAATATGATTGTTCCAGAATTTTTGTTCTCGGTTCAAACACCCCCTTTTTTCCGGACCGCCTTTTTGCAAACAGATTCATAAGGCAGGCGGAATCATTAAGGCAGGGATCACAGCAAAACAGGATATATGTTTACGAAGGACCTCATGGATGCGGCAAGAGCACTTTTCTGAATAACCTCCTGAGATCATTTGAAGAGTATGCCAATACGGAAGAAGGACGGAGTTTCGAGATCTTTTGGGACGTAGAAACAGAAGGAGGTAAGGTTAAAGTTCCTTGTCCCAGCCACGACCACCCCATATTGCTGATTCCTAAAAATCATCGGACCGCTTTTCTGGATAAGCTATTGTCAGGTGGTATCGCCGAATTCAAACACCGTCTTTCTTGCGAGAAAGAATACGAATGGCTTTTTGAAAGAGAAGTTTGCACGATTTGCGAATCAATGTTCCGGGCTTTGTTAGATCAGTTCGGTTCTGTTGGAAAGGTCTTGAATATGGCCAAAGTTCGCCATTACAAATTTGACCGGCGCCTAGGCGAGGGCGTCAGTGTTTTTAACCCCGGCGACAGGCCGATGAAACAGGTTGTTTTGAGCGACAAGCAGATTCAGGAAAAATTGGATAAAATATTCGGCGCCAATCTTGTAAAATATGTTTTCTCGCGGCATGCCAAGACCAATAATGGCATATATGTTTTGATGGATATCAAGTCCTATAACAAGGGACGGCTTCTGGGGCTTCATAATATTATTTCCGAAGGTGTTCATAAGATTAACGGGACGGTAGAAGAAACAGTGACTTCGCTTTTCCTTGCTTTAATGAATCCTGAGGATAAAGAGAGCGTAAAAGAAGAGAGGGCCGAATCGTTTCAGGGGAGGATTCAATACAACAAGATCCCTTATGTACTGGATGTGCCGACAGAGGTTAAAATTTATCAAAGCATTTTCGGGGCGCAGGTTGGCTTGCATTTTCTTCCGAGGGTTCTGGAAAATTTTGCAAAGGTAATAATTTCTTCCCGGATGAATGCTGATTGTTCGCCGCTTAAGGAGTGGATCCCGGATATCGGAAAATACAAACGATATTGCGATGAGTCAGGGCTGCTTCTTCGGATGGACATATATGGAGGAGTAATACCTGCGTGGTTGTCCGAAGAAGACAGGAAAAAATTAACCGCCCAAATCAGAAAAAAGATGATTGCGGAAGGGGAGAAGGAAGGGGAGAAGGGATTTTCCGGCAGAGACTCTATCCGGCTTTTTGGAGAATTCCTGAACAGATACAGCAAGAATCCTAACCTGATTAACATGAGCAACGTCTCTGATTATTTTAAACATAGAATAAGCCGGGAACAAAGAAATGGGCACATACCTAAAAACTTCATTGATTCACTCGTTGGCTGGTATAACTATATGGTTTTGAGTGAGGTTAAAGAAGCCCTTTATTTTTATAATGAAGAGCAAATTATCGAAGACATTCTTCATTATATATGCGCTGTCAACTACGATCTCGGCAGCAAAGTAAAATGTGAATGGACCAACAAACAAGTAGAAGTTACGATTGGATTTTTAAGATTAATGGGCAGCTGTTTTATCGGAAAAGAAATGAATGATCAGTGGGTCTTAAGACATGCCCGGGATATTCAGAACGAATATGTCAGGATTATTGCTCAAGAACGGGGCACAAAAATAACCGAGACGGAGTTGTACAAAAAACTCTTTGCCTCCTACACGGGGAATTTAAAAGAGAAAACATTCAGGCCGTTCCTGAAAAGCGATAACTTTAAAGAGGCGGTGGCGTCTTTTAGAACTAAAGAGTTTGAAACTTTTGATACCCGGCTGAAAGATCACATTGCCCATATGATCAAGGTCCTGATAGATAGGTTTGGCTATACGGAACAAGGAGCGAAAGAGATCGGCATTTATGTTGTAGATCAAAAATTAGTTGAAAAATTTGCTTAAAATTATCCCTCACCTTTGCGAC
>MHXC01000064.1:3516-3760 GCA_001824325.1 Parcubacteria group bacterium RIFCSPHIGHO2_01_FULL_47_10b | reverse complement strand
TTTTGGGGTATACTGTAACTCAAGTTGCCCCTTTAAAATTCAAGGTTCTAAAATGCAGAAAAACGAAGATTCTGGACCCACGGTCATTAAGCCGAGTTTTCTGCCGGTTATCAATATCACTCCTCAATTAATGACTATGCCGAAAATGTTTACGACAATTTTTATCAACAAAAACTCTTTACCCATACTCCGTATGTTTTCAGAGATAAAAACCGGCCAGATTTATGCATTTTTGGTAATGTCG
>MHXC01000064.1:1073-3477 GCA_001824325.1 Parcubacteria group bacterium RIFCSPHIGHO2_01_FULL_47_10b | reverse complement strand
GTGTTCTGTGGCGGCCAAAGACGACGACATGATTTTTATTGCAGGTGAATGCCGGGCGGAAGCGGCATCTCCTTTCAGGCTCAAAGACAACTCACTGAACAGTTACTGGATAACGACTGTCACGTTGATCCAAGACGAGAACCCCGATGCTCTTTTTGTCGACTCGGGTTCTAAAAAGCGGATTCGGGCTGACCTCATAAAAGTAAGGCACCTGCTTCAGCGCCTTTATAATGAAGGGAAGGGTGTCTGGGAGTTTCCCAGCAATGATGCAGTCAAATATCTCATAGATAGTTTCGAAAATTATGATTTTGGCGACAAAGATGCGGTGGATCACTTTGTATGGCGGAGTTTAGCGGCTATTCCGGAACTTATTCAGGAAAATAAACAGCCTTTCATAGAAAGCACCAACTTGTTCGAACGGCTTACAATGCTTATCAACCTGCTTAAGGCTCAGATCGAGGTCTTGGTGAATTATAAAAAGCCGGATAGGAGCAATGGAACCGGAATGAAAGACGGCAAAGACTCGGATCAGAAATATAGCAAGCCTGACCCAGAAGACGCTGCTTTCTCAAACGTCCATCCTGCTATTAAAAATTTTTGGAAGCGTTTTAAAGAAATCAGGGATTTTATGCCCGAAGACGCAAAAACCGTGGCGAGTGAAGATCTTGACCGCCTCGTTTCTTATGGCGATCCGCAATCAAATACCCACGAATGGCCCAAATTTAAACGCCACCTTGAGTTTATCCTCGATTTGCCTTGGAATCGGGAGACTGAACAAGCATCAGATATAACCAAGGTGACCCAAACTCTGGAAGAAGATCATTACGGCTTGACTCATGTTAAAGAGAAGATTGGTGACAGCATCGCTCCCAAACTTCTTAATCCTTCCGGGCGGGGGCAGATAATTTGTCTGATCGGTCCGCCGGGAGTCGGTAAGACTTCTTTGGCTAAGTCGGTTGCCCGGGCGTTAAATAGAAAATTGATCAGAGAGTCTCTCGGGGGGATAACCAATGAAGCCCAGATCAGGGGTCACGACGTTACTTATGTGGGTTCCCAGCCCGGCGAGATATTGAGAGAAATAAAACGATGTGGAGTTAAAAATCCGGTATTCGTCATTGACGAGATTGATAAACTGGGCCGCCACTCAATGGCTGGCGATCCGAGTTCAGCGATGCTTGAAGTATTGGACCCGGAACAGAATTATTCTTTCAGGGATCATTATCTTGGATGCAGTTTCGATCTTTCAAAAGTAATGTTCATAGCCACAGCTAATGTGGAAGACGACATCATCCCTCCTCTTCGCGACCGGATGGACGTTATTCGTCTGCCGGGTTACCTCGAGGTTGAAAAAATCGAGATAGCCAAGCGTTACTTAATTCCCCGCTGGATGGAAGAAGTTGGTTTGACAAAGAACAATGTCCAAGTCAACTGGAGCGAAGATAGCGTCCCGCTGATCATCAGGGGCTATACCAACGAGGCCGGGGTTAGAAATCTTGACCGGAACATCGCGAACATTTTACGGAAAATTGCTGGGAAATTCCTCAAGTCACAAAAAGAAGGTGAGGCCGAAAAAGTTTTTAATATAGATAACGCAATGATAGGGGAGATATTCGGACCCGTGAAATTTTTCAAGGACAAGGCCCGTCCGACAAAAGTCGGGGTAGCCGTAGGACTTGCCTGGACCGAAGTCGGCGGAAGCATCCTTTATATTCAGTCGGTGCTTTATCCGAATCCCATTGGCAAAAAAGTTTTTGCTCGTACGGGCATGCAGGGAGATGTAATGAAAGAAGCCGATGAAGTGGCCATGTCATTAGTTAGGATGCGTCTTGAAGAAACAAACCGAGAAATATCAAAGGACTGGAGAAGGAACGGAATTCATCTCCATATTCCCGAGGGAGCC
Source organism: Parcubacteria group bacterium RIFCSPHIGHO2_01_FULL_47_10b (assembly GCA_001824325.1). GTDB lineage: Bacteria > Patescibacteriota > Minisyncoccia > 2-01-FULL-47-10 > 2-01-FULL-47-10 > 2-01-FULL-47-10. The sequence goes on along the minus strand of MHXC01000064.1, from coordinate 1,577 downwards.
ATACATAAAGACGGTCCTTCCGCTGGCCTTACAGTCTTCGCTTCTCTTTATTCTTTGGCAATAAAACAACCCTTAAGACCCTTTGTGGCCATGACTGGCGAGATAGATTTAGCGGAAAACGTTTTGCCGGTAGGCGGGATTCGAGAGAAAATCGTAGCTGCCGAGCGCGCTGGGATAACAGACGTAATTCTTCCGAAGGCTAATGAAAGAAATCTGTACGACGTACCCAATTCGGTAAAAGAAAAAGTGCATTTCCATTTTGTTGAGTCAGTTCAGGAAGCTGTCGCTATAGCTTTTCCAAAACCGGAGTAATCCGGTTTTTTAATTGTTTTTATAAACTATACGCTATAGACTATAGACGATGGATTATTCATATCTTCACACAGGCCGGGCGGGCGATATTGACGATCAGAGCGACAGGAAACTCTACCGCTTTCTGGAAATTCTGCCCGGTTTGGCTGTCTGGCTGACCCTTGTTTTGATAGTGGTCTTATCTTTTCTGGC
>MHXC01000064.1:0-1067 GCA_001824325.1 Parcubacteria group bacterium RIFCSPHIGHO2_01_FULL_47_10b | reverse complement strand
TTTCGTGGCGCTGTTTATTATTGCTTTCGATATTTATTGGCTGATAAAGACAATCTATCTCTCGTTGCACATGAGAGCCGCTTACAACAAGTTAAGAGTAAATCTGAAAATCAACTGGCTGGAACGCCTCAACCAATTATCAATTATCAATTATCAATTATCATCCCCTAAGTCCTGGCAGGATATTTATCATGTAATCTTCCTCCCTCTTTATAAAGAAAACTATGAAATAGTTTCCTCATCCATGGAGGGACTGCTCAAATCAAATTACCCCAAAACTAAAATGATGATTGTCCTTTGTTGGGAAGAAAGGGGAGGGGACGAGACGCGACAGGTGGCGGAGGCAATCGAAAGAAAATATAAAAATGAATTTCTGGAATTTATGTCGGTAATGCATCCCGCTGGCTTACCCGGTGAGACACCGGGCAAGGGGTCAAATACGGCTTATGCGGCAAAGTTTGTCAGAGAAAATTTGATTGACCGGCTTAACATTCCCCATAGCAGGATTATCGTCTCAAATTTCGACATTGACACCATAATTTATCCGGAGTATTTCGGCATCCTCACTCACGCTTTTCTTACGACTCCCGATCCGTTGAGGGCGTCGTATCAGCCGGTGCCTTTATATGTGAACAACATTTGGGAGGCGCCGTCGTTTGCCCGAGTGGTGGCTTTTTCGGCGACATTTTGGCATACCATAAAACAGGAACGTCCCGAAAGCGCAACAACCTTTTCGTCCCATTCAATGTCGTGGCAGGCGCTTGAAGATGTGGGATTCTGGCAAAAAAATATGGTTTCAGAGGACTCAAGAATATTCTGGCAGTGTTTCTTGAAATATAACGGGAATTACAGGGTTGTTTCTCTTTACTATCCCGTTTCAATGGATGCCAACGTCGCTTCAAAAACTTGGGAGACATTCAAGAACGTCTACAAACAGCAAAGGCGGTGGGCTTACGGCGTTGAAAACGTACCATATTTTCTTTTCGGATTTTTAAAAAATAAGCTTATCCCGTTGAGAAAAAAGCTATATTACGGATTTATTGTTGCTGAAGGCAATCACTCTTGGG
>MHXC01000063.1:22090-25205 GCA_001824325.1 Parcubacteria group bacterium RIFCSPHIGHO2_01_FULL_47_10b | reverse complement strand
CGGTGACGCTCGTAGGTTACTTTGCCGCCAATCTTCGCGCCCTCCGAACTATACCAAAATGGATCCCTAACTTTGATTGCGCGTCGCACAACAACATTTTTGAGACGTACTATGTAACACCGTCAGGAATCGCTATAAACTGGTTGTATTCCTGCACCAGCTGTTGGCTAATGTTGCTAAAGCTCCGCTCGGCCTCCTGCCAAAGCCCGCTTTCGTCGTAATCCCCGACGAGCACCACATGGTCGCCCGCCCAGCGTCCCGCCGTGGTGTACTCCTCCTCGATGTCGCCCCCACCGCCCTCACTGCTTCGCCGCAAGAGGAACGGGAAAATGCCCGCCTGGGTGTTGACACACCACTCCCATAGCTTGGCTCCTCCGCCAATATGCCACGGGTCAACGTACTCCCGTTTGTCCATGTTGACTGCCCGAAAATACTGCCCCATACACGTAACGTTACGTCTCTCATTAGGGGCGGGGTTCGACCTTTCTCCTTCACCCCGCCGTAGCTTCTCCCGCTGCCGGCGACCGCCCGCGCGTCAAGGTGGAGCGCCCGAAGGCCGAACGACCTTGCACGCGCCCAAGGGCGGCGACGGCATACACGTGGCGACGGCGGGGAGGTGCTACGTTGCTGCCACCCATCGGGGGCTAGGGGACGCGCGCAGCGCGGCCAAAAACCATGCGAACACGCTCTTGACGTGCTCCTGCTGCATGGTAGCGTGGGGATATAAACCCTAATCCAAAGCTCTATGAAACCAGTGTTGAAACTTCGCTCCGGCGCCGTTGCCGCGGCCGTCTGGAATAACAAAGGCAAAGACGGCACGTTTCAGTCGTTCACCTTTGAGCGGCTCTATAAGAAGGACGACGGCAAGTGGAGCCAAACCAAGAGCTTTAACGCCGCTGACCTCTTGAACCTCGCGGCGCTGGCCACGCGGCTTCACAACGACTACCGCGTGAGCGAAAAGGTGCCCCAGGAAGTGGAACTCAAGGCTGACGCTGCCCCTGCCGCTGACGACCAATCATGAGTAATCCCCTCGCCATTGAGGAATTTCGCAATCCACAGAACAGCAGAATTGAGCTGTTCTTAAAACCCTACATGCGCAAGCTGCCAGCCTTCCACGACCTCTACCAAGTGGTGGATATGCTCAACGTCCCCAAAGCGCACCGCTTCAAGCTCTGTTTCAAGATCCGCGACTTTGCTATGGAAATTGATGCGAAAGCTCGACGAACCCCTGAATAGGTCTTTTGTCTTCCAGATTTGTTTGATAGACTTTTCCTAGTCCCGTGCCGCCGCCTCCTAGAACGGCGCAGGCAGCTACGACACCCAAGCAAAAGCCGTTCACGTGACGGGTGTTGGACAAGGCACCGCTCGGAGCCCGCAAGCTCCAAGCGAGCGGACGAGTTCAACGAGGAAGCCCCCCTGTGTTCACACATTTCACGGGTGGGGCTTCCTCTTGTTCCTACGGCACGACGAAAAACCTCATGGCTAAAGCCATGAGGACACATTTGGAGGGGAATGAACAAAAGATGAGAGCTGAGGGGCGGAGTTGTTTGAAACACTCGTGATGTTCTTCAGCACAGAAAGAAGGCTGAACACAACTCCGTCCCCCTACTCTCAAGTATAGCAAGACTTGACAAAACCTGCAGTGTGTGACATACTAAAAACACTCGTGATGAATCTCGCACAGGAAGGAGGCGGGCGCTTTCTACGGAAAGTGTGGCAAGGGGTGGCCAAGACACTACATATCACAAGGACTCTCGGTCTTAGTTACAAGGAGGATTTAAGAGCACGTTGAGCCCTTGCCCACAACTCCGAAGGAAGAAGCGGGTGACGGTGATCGTAAGACACCGTACAGTAAGAGGTGGTGTGGCCTTCTGACCGCAACGGCCTGGTAAAGGTGGAGGATCACCCGCACAACTCCTTACTAGGAAGCGTCACAAGACATGACACACGCCTACCAAACACTCTCAGTTCTTGAGGGTGTTTTTTCTTGCCGCGTTCGCGGCATCTTCCTCCTTTCAGTTCTGCGAAGAAGGGCGGTGATTGCTGAAAAGAACTCTTTTTGGTGATCGCCGGCTCGTGCCGGTCAACGTAGGATTGTTTGCATCCTAAGCCCGTTTGTTGAATCTGTCAAGAAGACGCTCCTTCGTCTTCCGTGGGGGCGGCTTCACAAAGAATGGAGGAAGCTGTATGCAGATAGCTTTTGACCTCTTCTCTCGCTGCCAATTCGTGGATCAGCACGGCACGCAGTGCGCGTATCGCGCGATACGCTGTGACGATAAGGCCAAGAAGAAGCACTGGCTCTGCGCCGAGCACTATAACCTCGCTCACCACATCTCCTGCGCGTACCAAAAGTCCGCGTTGGCTAAGCCGGAGGTGCGCGATGACTAACGCCCAAGGCGTGGACATCTGCTGCGCCATAGATCACGGGTCTATCTGTGGCGCCGTGGCGCTCTACTCGGTGATTCCCCACAGCGTGCCCATCCGCCTGACCCTGTGCCAGCGCCACCGCAATCGCCTGACCGAGCAGCTGGATGCCGTGCGGGTGTGTACCCGCGCGACCGACCCCAAAACCGAGACGGTGGGTGCGCTCTCGTGCACCTGAACCGAGTCATACCCATCCCCCCAGCCATGCAAGGCTGGGGGGATGGCACTCGCTTTTGAAAGGAGTCTTCTCATGGCAATGAACAGTGCAAATTGGCTGGGCGCGCCGATGCCAACTAAGGGCAGCAACACGGGCGCCCTCTTGTTCAACATCACGCTGGGGACGCTCGCGGTCGCCGTCCTTGTCCTTGTGGGCTGGGGGCTGATGAGCGCCTCGCGGATGCTGACGAACGAGAATTTTACGGCAACCGACCGCAAGAACTTCAATCGGATGGCTGACGACGTGAGCGACTTAAAAGGCTCAGTCGGCCAGCTGCAGCAGGAACGTTCCAACACCAGCCGCCAAGCCTCGTCGCCGGCGGCGTCGAGAACGTACCAGTACACCTACAACTACAACGCTGGCACCACGACGACAATCACGACAAACGACCCTGGCGTGGCGTACGTGGTCGGCGTCTTTATGGGCCAGGTCATGCAGGCCGGAATGGCGTACAGCCAATATGCGGTGCCGTCT
>MHXC01000063.1:19985-22031 GCA_001824325.1 Parcubacteria group bacterium RIFCSPHIGHO2_01_FULL_47_10b | reverse complement strand
CTTGGCACAGGTGCAGCAAGAGATGATCGTGGGCGTTAACGCCCCGGCCGCCGAGCTGGCTCAAGCGGCCTCGAGCACCGGCTTGTTCTCAAGCTGGAGCTTCCAAGGCACGCAAATTCGCCGGCGGCGCAACTACGAACTCTTGGAAGAGACGACCAAAGCACGAACGCGGACAGTCGTGGCCAAAATCGAGGACGTCAAGCAGACCAGCAACCTGCTAGAGGAGTATATGGCCTCGGGCTTGGCGTCGTTCCCCGAGATGGCATACCTCGAGGCACGCTTTCCCGTCATCGCCGAGCGCGGCGCGATACGCCGCGACACGACCCTGCTGGAGCGCGTGCTCGATCAGGAGAAGGTGCGCGCCCAAATCGCGGAGTACGTACGCAAAGGGCACAACGCGAAAGACCCCCTCACGGCCTACCGGTCGCACAACAACATTTTTGAGACGTACTATGTAACAGCCCGAAAAATCAACTCAATTTTACAATTTGATACAAAACAACTCGCTCGGAATTTATGTCAAATCAACATTTATTCTATTATTTCATATCGCGCACGATCTGACAACGGTGGAAAAGTAATAGCGCTTGCCTGGTGTGCACGAAAAACACAATCAGACGGCACCCGAAACATCACAAAGGCATCTCTTGTACCATCTAGAGTGTTAGCCAAAAAGCGAGAAAGTTCAATTGCATGAGTTTTCCGCAAGACGCCAAATAACAAAAATGGTTTGTATTGTAACCCAAAATCACGCCCAAGTCGTTGCACTTGTGTGACCCTCCTTTTATTACGGCTATAAAACCAAACGATACAATTCATGTATGTGCACCAAAGTCATACAAAAACGGTCTATATTCTCGTTTTCGGCCTACTACATATGCAGCAAGATCATAGGTATGGTGTTTCATCGCAGTTAGCATGTGCATAGTTTTTCCATTATATACAGTTTTAGCGTGAAGCCGATCAAATACTGCCTGAACAATTATTTTTCGCGCTCGCTTGTTGAGCAAATGGTCAGCTCCGAAAAACTCTGTGGAGTCAGCAAGCTCATGGTTCATAAACAGCGGAATAAGGGTCGAATCCACTACTGGCACGCGCCATTCTTCAATAACGTCAAACACCAAAGATACCTTCCCGTATCGTTCCGTGTGTAAAAATCCCACAAATGGATCCAGTCCGGCAAGTAAACAATATCGTTCCACTTCGTTATATAAAATACCATAGCCATAATTTAGCGACATATTATACACATCGGTGCCTTGCGCCTGACGGCCAGGGAATCGGATAATGTCGCGCAATGCTTGAAAATACAAATCAGCGGCACGCCCCTCAAGGCCGAATAATTGATCGCGTGCATACTCGATGGGTCCTTTTATGAGGTTCAGTAGCTGGGCAATACTACGCATTTTTTCGATTTGATCTGCGAAATCACGTGGCAAAGTTGCGAGAAATCGTTGTTGATTGGTAATTTTGCCAAAAATCATCTGACGGCTGATGTATGTGGCTTTTTCAGACTTTGTTGTTTCTATTTGTTTCCGTTTTACTTCGGTCAATCGGCCGGGCTTACTGCCGTAAATCCGCCCATACGGCATGCCGCGCCGTTCGAGATAGACGATATCAACATCATGGGCTAGCGCCAACTGAACCGCTCCGGAGGTGATAGAAGACGGTGCCATGATAATAATCTTGGATAGGCGGCGAACTGGGTATTCTTTGATTTGATTCGTGTTCGGGAATGAAACCGCAATGCGCTCGTATTTTTTCTTTATTCGTGCGCCAAATTTATTGATGATGAGTTCCATGAGATTAGTATATCACGCCTCTTTCCGCTCTGCTTCACGAACCCCTTACTCTATGTTAGACTGCCATTACATGAATGACGTATTATTAGATCCCTGGGGCGAATATCACTTTTTTCATTTTTCGCCTAACGAAATACAAACAATAAAACAAAACATTACAAAGCTCTTGCAACAAAGAGATGAAGTTGTATTTGCGTATATCTATGGCTCATTCCTCGCTGCCGAACAGGTGCGGGATATTGAC
>MHXC01000063.1:16583-19962 GCA_001824325.1 Parcubacteria group bacterium RIFCSPHIGHO2_01_FULL_47_10b | reverse complement strand
GCGCCTATTGATATTCGGGTGTTGAACAACGCGCCCTTTTATTTTTTAAATAACGTTTTTCGCAAAGGAGAACTCCTCGTGTCGAAAGACGAAAAACTCCTTACTGACATTCTTGAACAAAATGCGAGGGACTATCTAACTGAAGAGTACTACTATGAACAAGGTCACCGCCTACTTTTAGCCGGAATATAGAACATGAATAACAGTATCAATACAATGAAATTGACCGAACGATTGAGCGATTTTTGTCGAATCGATCTTGATGCGTTTGTCTTGTTTATTCGGTCTATTCGTGGGTTTATGGACGAGTCAAAGTTGGGGTAATTACTTCGACCGCTTCACGAACTCATTTATTTGATCTCGCAACACCGCAGCTCGCTCGAACTCGAGCTGGTCGGATGCCTCGAGCATTTGAGTGCGAAGATCTTTTATGAGCGCGTGGCGTTCTTGTTCGGTTGCTTGCTTGATACGTTGACTGATTTCTTGCGCGAGAACCTCTTTTTTCGTTTGCTTCTTTTTGCCGACGAGTGCAAACTCCTTCAGCTCCTTATAGATCGTTTTAGGAGTGATGTGATGCTTCGCGTTATACGCTTCTTGGATTGTGCGGCGGCGGCGCGTTTCCTCGATGGCAGTTTTCATGGAGTCGGTCGTGCGGTCGGCGTACATAATGACGCGGCCATTGGAGTTGCGTGCGGCGCGCCCGATGGTCTGAATGAGCGTGCGGGCGTTGCGCAAAAATCCTTCCTTGTCGGCGTCGAGAATAGCAACGAGCTCAACCTCGGGAAGGTCAAGGCCCTCGCGCAATAAGTTGATGCCCACGAGGCACTCAATGTCGCCTTTGCGTAAGCGATAGAGTAAATCGATTCGATCAAAGGTCTCGACGTCTGCGTGGAGATATTCGGCTTTAATGCCTGCTTCGCGAAAATGTTCGGCGAGAAGCTCGGAGAGACGTTTGGTTACGGTGGTGACAAGCACGCGGGCGTTGCGCTTGATCGTTGTTTGGGCTTCTTTGATAAGATCTGGGAGTTGATTGTGCGAGGGACGTACATCGATAGTCGGATCAAGTAGTCCCGTTGGTCGCACTACCTGTTCTGCCACAAAATCGACTCCAGGAATATAAAATCGCAGCATGCCAGCGGCGCGTTCCTGGGAGAGTCGTTGTTTCGCTGGGGCAGTCTTATTGCTCGACATACGAAGTTCATGCTCTGCAGGAGTGGCGCTCATATACAAAAATTGATTGGTTCGTTCGTCGAACTCCTCAATAGTCAGGGGGCGGTTATCCAGCGCTGATGGCAGTCGGAAGCCGTAATCGATAAGTGTTTGCTTGCGCGAACGGTCGCCCTTATACATGCCACGCACCTGTGGCAGCGTCATATGACTTTCGTCGACAATAGTGAGGTAGTTTTTCGGGAAAAAATTGAGCAACGTGTTTGGCGCAGTTTCCGGAGCGCGAAATTCGAGTTGTCGGGAATAGTTTTCGATGCCGCTGACAAAACCGACAGAACGTAATAGTTCGAGATCGTACGTGGTTCGTTCTTCAAGTCGCTGTGCCTCGAGTAATTTATTGTGTTTTCGAAACCATGCAACACGCTCGGTCATCTCGGCGCGGATATTGGCGAGCGCTATGTCCAGTTTCTCGAGCGGCGTCACAAAGTGTTTCGCGGGGAAAATAATGGCTTCGGGAACCTGCTCGAGTCGCTTTTCTGCCTCGAACAATTCTCGTGGATTTTTGTATCGAGCTCGCTTGACGGCTTCGATGGTATCACCAAAGCTTTCGACGCGGATAATCTCATTGCCGGTGGGAGAAAAAATGTCGACTGCTTCGCCGCGAACGCGGAATGTGCCGGGGAGAAGCTCGTAATCGTTGCGTGAATATTGCAAGCGCGCGAGTTGGTCAAGAAGGGATTTACGCGTAAGTTTCTGGCCTAGCGCGAGGCGGATACTCACCTTCATATATTCCTCGCGCGATCCAATGTTGTATATACACGAAACCGAGGCGACAATGATCACGTCATCACGGGTCAGAATGTCTTGCGTGGCGCCGTGACGCAGACGGTCGATTTCTTCATTGATCTGTGCATCTTTTTCGATATAGGTATCGCTGTGCGGAATGTATGCCTCTGGCTGATAGTAGTCGTAATATGAGACGAAATAATGCACGGCGTTGTCAGGAAAAAAGTCGCGGAATTCTTGGTAGAGCTGGCTCGCCAGCGTTTTGTTATGAGAAATGATAAGAGTCGGGCGCTGGAGCGCCTCAATAACCTTTGCTGCGGTGAATGTTTTACCTGAACCGGTAATGCCCAGCAGCGACTGGTGTCTGTTGCCTGCGGCGATCCAGGTGGTTAGTTTGCTGATTGCTTGGGCCTGGTCGCCCTGCGGTTGCAACTTGCTTTTGAGCGTAAATTTCATGCTACAATAGAGTAATGATCGCTTTTATACGAGGAAAAATCAATACAAAGGGCGAAAATACGGTCGTGGTTGAGGTCGGCGGTTTTGGCGTCGAGATATTTGTGACGCCTACTACGTTGCAGCAATTACACATGGGTAGCGAGGCAATGTTGTACACCTATCTGCGTATGTGGGACAGTGGCATGGAGCTATATGGATTTCGAACCGAACAGGAAAAGGAATTTTTTGAGCTGTTGTTAAGTGTGAGTGGCGTCGGACCAAAAGTAGCATTGAATATTATGGCAGTTGCGCCGCTCGAAAATATAGCCGCGTCAATTCGTGACGGAGACGAGCGAGTTGTCTCGCAGGCACATAAAGTCGGGAAAAAATTGGCTAGTAAAGTAATCCTCGAACTAAGAGACAAAGTGCAGGTATTTGCGAGTAGTTCCTCGGCAACGTATCAGGCAGCGCAAAGCGTGGTGGATGCACTTATCGTTCTCGGGTATTCGCGAGCCCAAGCGCGCGAAGCAGTGTCTTTGGCGAATAAGCCCGATGCGCCAATTGCCGAGCAGGTAAAGGCGGCATTACAGATTTTAGCCGCATAGCGGCGAATAGCTGTGCAGCGGCAGTGAATTTTACACTTATACACGAATAAAGCACCTATGCATGAATAACACTGACATCAGAAAGGCTACGCAAGACGATCGAGAGAAATGGAACGAGTTTATACAGGCGCATAACGGAAGCTTTATGCAGTCGTGGGAGTGGGGGGACCTGAAAGGAAGTGATACGCACGTTATTCGGTTGATTGCGCACGAAACAGGAAGTGGTGTGCAACATGAGCAATGGTTGGCAGTTGCACAGTTGTACCGCCGCCCGCTTCGCTTTAAGCGATCATATTATTATATGCCGCGCGGGCCCATTGGGATTAATCGAAGCGAGGAGCTGTCACTTCTCAAACAGATGCCATCGCTGATCAATAATCACCACG
>MHXC01000063.1:4380-16560 GCA_001824325.1 Parcubacteria group bacterium RIFCSPHIGHO2_01_FULL_47_10b | reverse complement strand
CCATTCGTCGATGATGGGGACAGAAGAAAAGCGTTGGTTGCCATGGGCTATCGAGATCTGCGCGATCAAGTGGAGCCGAAGCATACGATTGTAATTGATTTAGCAGGCGTTTCAGAGGATTTATTGCATAGCATGAAATATCGTGCGCGGCGAGAAATAAAGAAGGCAGGTAAGGGAGGGTTGCGATACGTAGTCTGCGCGCACGACGATCCTAATTTTGAACAGTTATTCGAAACATTTTGGAAATGTATGCAGGCGACGGCAGGAAGAAAGTCCATCACCATATATAGCAAAGCATATTACAGCGCTTTGTTGGAGGCGCTCGGGACACATGCGACGCTCCACTTTGTGTTTTCCGAGCAAGGCAACGCGCCGCTTGTGGCGAACGTTGTTGTGCTATTTGGGGGAACTGCAACATATTTGTTTGGTGCTTCGAATGAAGATGCGGGGAAGAGTGGAGCATCCTATTATGCGCAGTATCACACGATGCTATGGGCGCGCGGACAAGGCGCTACATGCTATGACCTTTGGGGAGTTAGTCATCGTGGTTGGCCGCCTCGTTGGCGGGGAATTACATTCTTTAAAGAGAGTTTCGGCGGCGAGCACGTCAGCTATATGGGGGCGTATGATTACGTGTATCAGCCAATATGGTACATTTTGTACCGGCTTTTTCGCCGATTTAGTCATTAATAGAAGCGTGATTAGACATGAGCGCGAAGCACATACTAAAAAAAATAATGCCAAGGCAGTTGTTCCTCGTGTACTATTGGGTGGTTGAGTTGTTGTGGGCAGCGCTTTATGGTTTTCCAGCCCGAGGCATGAAAGTCCTAGTCATTACGGGAACTAAGGGTAAATCCTCGACTGCATATCTGGCAACGCGGATTTTTGAAGATGTGGGTATCCCTATAGCACTACTGTCGACGATAGAATTTCGGATCAAGGGTAAAGGCAAGTTAAACGACCTTAAGATGACCCAGCCAGGACGCAAGACTTTACAATCATTTTTACGCCGCGCGCGTAGCGCTGGAGTCACTCACGTTATCGCTGAAGTCACAAGTGAGGGAATTATGCAGTCTCGCCATCGATTTCTGTTCGCTTCGACCGCGCTGTTTACGAATTTATCCCCGGAGCACATAGAGGCGCATGGGGGATTCGAGCGTTATAAAGCGGCAAAGCAAAGGCTATTTCAAGAAGTTGCACGCAGGGGCAGTCGCGGCACCATTATCGTGAATGCCGACGATCCGCACGCAGAGTCATTTAAAATGAGGGGCGAACGACGATTGATTACCTATAGGCTGAAAGACTCTAGTACAAAGTTGAAACTCCATCTCCCGGGCGAATACAATCAATACAACGCTCTGGCGGCAATGACGCTGGCAGAGAGCGAGGGCATAAGCCGAAGCCAGTGTTTACAAACACTGGCTTCGATGACCAACATTCCCGGGCGTGGCGAGTATATCAATGAGGGGCAAAATTTTAGTGTGATCGTGGATTACGCGCATACACCCGATTCATTGAAGCAATTTTATGGCGCTGTGGCAGCACGACATCCGAAAGCGCGGATGATCTGTGTATTGGGTTCTGCGGGCGGAGGGCGAGATGCGTGGAGACGACCGGAGCTCGGTAAAATTGCAGCTGAATATTGTGATGTGAGCATTATAACGAACGAAGACCCATACGCTGAAGACCCGCAGAAAATTATCGACGAGGTGAAAAACGGAGCAGTACAAGTTGCCGCCTCAAACAAGCATAACGTTCTTACGATCCTCGATCGGCGCGAAGCCATTGCGAGAGCTATTCACGAGGCATATAAAGGCGACGTCGTTGTTATTACCGGCAAAGGGTCGGAACAAAAGCTCATGACTGCCGATGGGCCAATTGACTGGGATGATCGGGTTGAAGCGCGTAGGATGCTTCGCGCGTGAGTTTTTCTTATTTACCATAGCGTTGTTTTTACGTATAATAACCTCATAGCATGAAAAACTCTCTGCGACGAACCGCGCTGTTTGCGCTTTCAACTGTTATAGTTTTTATAGCTTCGGCAGGAATTTTTTATTTAAATATTTCCTGGCAAAGCCGTTCACTCAATGAAGCTGAAGTTACTAAAATTCAGCCCGGAATCCTCGATCCCCCATCGATTGATGTAACTTCTGAACTGCCCAAAGACATTTACTCGATCTCTGGCGAGGTACTTGATTATTCCGAAGAGCTCCTGACAATTCGCTTAACTGACGGGCAAATACGTGAACGATTTGGCGAAACAGCTACGTTGAGGACGCTCAGAGAAACAAAGTATTTTATTAAACCAGGGGGCGCGCAAAGCCAGGGTGAATTCGTTGACGGAGATCACGTGCTATTGGGGTTGAATGTTCCATTCGAAACCCCATACTCGCTCGAAAATTCAATCGTTTCTCAACAACCAACCCAACAACCATCGCAACCACGTGCTTCTGATAGTAATGCCTTGGATACGTCACGCGTGGTTATTTCGCCGCGTAACTTAGATTCCGCGCAGACATCATCGGCTTCAACCATTCGTACTGTTGTGCTTACCGAAAAGCAGGAAGAAAATTTTGTTGACCGGAGACCTGCGAGTGAAGTATTGCGGAGTATTCCCGTAGAACTGAAGTTTAATGTCTTCGGGTCGATTCAGAGCGTTTCCCCCTCTGAATATGTTGTTCTGGAGTCAAACTCTGACACTACTTATATTGTGAATAGCAACGAGCACACTAAATATTTTGACGAAAACAAGGAACCATTGGCAAACCCAATGGATGCATTAACGCAAGGGCGAAATATCCTGGTGGCAGCGAATGAAAACATAGTCGATAAGACAGTGTTTACTGCGTTGAGCATTGTTTTAGATTAGATGGTGCAGATTAACATGATTTACAAACAAGACGTTATGGGCAGATTGTTTCAATGGTATGGACATGGTCTCGGCGCCGTTGTAATTCTTTTTGTTCTAATAAATAGCGGCGACACACATGGTGTTCGTAGCAGCGTATTTGCGTCGCAGGCAATTTCATCCACGGTACTTACTGCTGCACAATGCTATGAAACACATGAAGCACGCATCGACGGTAAATCACTAGAGCCCGACGTGGGGGATAAAGAGGAGGTGGTACACCTTATTGGTTATTATGACTGCAATGAACCACGACGCGACGACCTCGTGACATTTTCTTTTCGAGCGATTCCGGATACAATCTATGTCAAGCGTATTGTAGCCGTACCCGGCGACAAACTACTTTTTCAAAATAATCACGCGTTGATTAATGGCATCGTTCTCACCACACTACAGGGCGCTCCATATCTGTTTTCCCCTACTACTAGACAGATTTGGCTCGGGCCATACGATGAGGGGGTCCTTGGCGCGTCACAATACCTTGTATTAGGCAACAATGGCCCAAACAGCTTTGATTCTCGATCGTATGGGTATGTAAGTCGGGAACAGTTTATAGGAAGAGTAATTGTAGCAGCTGATCTTATCCACAATGAAAAATCGTCGAATCGTGATAGTATATAATTGTAAGTTATTTTATGGTCAACCTCCACAGATTACCCCGCACCATACTCCTGGGTTTAAGCGTCTTTTTAGTTGCTTTTTTTCTCACCTCATCGATTATGGGGGTATTTGGATTTGAGTCTCCAACGGCAAACCCACCATTGGATAATGTGCATACACCGGTAAATGTATCTGAAAATACCCAATACAAAATCGGGGAGCTTGGCGTAGCGCGACTTTTAGATACGAACGATAACAGCTATTACGTCAATCCCGGGGGACCAGACAGTAAATTATCAGGAAATTTAAATATCCAGGATGGTGATGTCCAGCTGGGGGCAACTTCTATCAAAGACGGAACCGGATCAAGTCCTACCACCCCTGAAAAAATTTCAACTAATCTCAACGCCGATCTTTTAGATGGCTATAACGCCAATGATTTATTATCTGCCGCCAGCGCAGGGAGTGGCGCGATGTTTACCGCGTGGGGTTATTGTAGTGATAGCATTTGTTCGGTGGGCGAGGGTTCGCCGGCATGTCCAGCGGGCTGGACAGAGGCGTATGCTGGTTTTGGACCATTTGTTGAAACAACGGTCTACAAGCAGTCACCATCGACAATTCCCGGTTTTGCCGCAGTAGGCAGTCTTAGCGTAGAGGTTTGCGCCTCCTCCAAGAAGATTGTGGGTTATATAAGGCAAGAAATAAACGGTAATAGTTCTAATACCCCAAACACCTATTCTGCTGGTGGGGTGACGGGTGGTGGGTCTGAAATGTATTCGACCTGTCGTGTGTGTGTCAAATAAATGAGAATGTTAAGGTTTAACCTCTTTATACACCGGGAGGGGCAATTCAACTTCCAGAGCTTTTTGGGCTTGGTGGGAGCGCCCGTTGGTGTCCTGTACCCATAAGGTCACCGTAACATCCCCCGAACCGGCAAAGAGGTGCGACGGATTTTCAATATTTGAGAGGGTCGTGCCATCGTCAAAGTTCCACTCTACGCGAGAAAAACCGGTCGCGCCCTCGCTTAGCGTTGAATTATTTTTGAAAAATAGTTCGGTTTGCGTATCTACGGCCATATTTCCACAAGCGTCGTATGACCCGGGAGCGCCGGATGAAGAACACAAAAAATCAGCGGTTACGTCTCGTGTCACGCGAGCGGTCAGGGAGACGGCGTCGGTGGCGCCTCGCGGGTCGGCCACTTCAAGCGTTATGGGGTAATTATTGATTATCAGCGGAAGATTTCCACCGGCGCAACTATTAGGATCCCACGTAACGCCCTGTCCCGACCATAAACACGTCAGCGCGCACGGGCTATTGGGATATCCACCCGCGCAATTGTCCGGGTCTGTCGAACCAGCGGCACTCATGGTGATTGCCGAGTCGCGGAGAAACTGCGTACAGCTACCCGGAACGCAGGAGATGCGCGCAACAGGATTTCCCAAAGCAGGCAAAAGCGTGATTGTTTTACTGACTGTATGGGCTAGTCCGCCACTGTTCGTAACGGTTAATTGGTATTGCCGCGACGAACCGACGATACCGGACGTGTCAATGACGCCACCCGCGCAGTTGGTTCCAAATGACGCGCCGGCGCCACCCCATGAACAACGAAATGCCGCGGAACAATTCGGCCAAAGACCGGTACAGTCATAGGCATCAGTGGACAACCCCGCGTCCACAACCACCAATTGGCCTTGATGCACTTCACACTGTTCATTATCAACGCAACGAATCCCGGCCAAAGGCGCCGACTGGCCAATAGTCACTGTCTTGGTTTTCGTTTTTACCATGCCATTACTATCGGTAACCACGAAATTCGCGGTAATTTGTCCCGGCTTGGTGTACACAAATGCGGGATTGCTTCCGGAGCTTTCATAGCGGTCGCCGGGTGATTCTTCGGCGCCATTTAAATCCCACCTTTGGCTGACAATAGTGGCGTCTTCAGACGGCGTTGACCGGTCTTGAAAAGTGACTACTTGGCCAATGACGGGGCTTGCGGGACTCCAGGTAAAATCAGCAATCAAGACAGGATTGATAACATCAATCAACACCGAGGCGGAGGCCGTTTGGCTGCGGTCATCCGTAACATAGAATGTAAATTTCTCTTGGTCCGGGGCGTAGATTGTTGCTATAGAGGCGCCGTCGCAGTTGTCCGCGCTCTCTTTGCCGGTGGTGTTGCGATTTATACTGTCCCCGGGAACGCTTGAGAAATGGCATCTGGTCAAATTGCACCCGGGGTTTTCAACGCCGGCGGAGCAAAGTTCCGGGTCAGACGTTCCGTCGGTGATCAGGCCTGCCCAGCCCCTGGCAATTGTTTTGCACACTTGGCCGTTCTGCGGGTAAATACTTTTTGTCTCACACTGAAGTCGCGCTACGGGCGGATTATTGGTGTTTGGCGGTTGTGGGGTAATGCCGGGCGGCGGGGTAGTAACGGGAGGTGGAGGAGTAATCGGCGGTACGACTGACGCTGAATTGGTGACCGTTACCGTCGGACACACATACATTGGCGACACCTGGCCGCTACCCGTGTCCGTAGCATACACTCGTCCGGTATAGGTGCCGGCGGTTTTGTAGGTGTAGGTCGTAAATTTACCAGGGACCACATACGACCCAGAGGCATCGCCAAAATTCCAGGCGGTCCAGATGGCGTCGCCTTCGGGATCGGTCGCTGAAACCGCGGCTATAACGGTTAGGGGCGCCTTGCCGCTCGTGGGTGACAAAGAGCAACTATTTATAGTCGGCGGATTATTACGGAGAAACGGTTCAATGGGAATACGGAAAAAAACGTGGGCACCGGGAGTGGGCGCGTTCATAAGATAATGAATTTGACCATTCACTAAGGTGATGGTTATCGAGTACCCGCCAGCCCCCCCGGCGACAGGACCAACACCCCCAGCATATAGCGGATAGGTGCCAATCATGACATCTGGAGTGAGATTGTAGAAATCAATATATCGCTGGGCTTCCAGGGCGGTGGCGGCTTCAGTAAATATCAAATGGGACGGCCGATCTTCGTTATATGTTGCCTGGCGTGCCGTGGGAGTTCCGGTGCACAACGCGGGCCAGGAGGACACGTTACATTTTACTTGATCTACAGCCTGCTGAAACGCTACCCAACTCGTATAAAACTGGGGAGCGAGATACCCGCCGATATTTTTAATTGACGTCGGTATATCGGGCGATACATTAACAAACACCGAGTCGGACGCTACCAGTCCTTGGGGGTCTTTCACATAAAAACGAACGGTTTGGTCGGTCCGAAAATTGGATTTATTCTTAGCCCGACAATTGTCTTTACTATAGACGGTTTCACTACTCGTAAATACGGAGCCCTCCCACTTACACACAAGGTCGCAGTTGAAGCTTTGGAACGAAAAGGTTTGATTTTGTCTACAACTCTCGGCATCAAAGCCACTTCCTATTTCAGCAGACCGTGGAATCAAACCGACTGATGCCGACATATCGGGCAACGCCATGAAAAGAGAAGCCGCGCAGTTGCCGGGGCTACACGTTAGTTCCACGTTAGGTGGCGTATTGGTCTGGGCGAATGCGGCGGACGCGGTCAAAATCCCGGCAAACAATACGATTAAACTAATGCGCTTCATATAGACAGGGGGTAATAATTTAACTCCGTTTGGTTTACGGGAGCAATTTTATGCCAATCAAAACCATGGCGCGCGAATGCTTCGGGGGACTCAATCCAGCGCTTAATTCCGTTTTCGAGTAAATAAACTTCCACCCCGCCTTCCAATCGAATAAGATTGTTTGTCGGATAGAACTCGAGTTCAATTTCGCTGACTTTAGTAATTTTGTTCCAATCGTTTCTGTAAGAATTAAATATTTCTGCCGAAGGAATATGACGCTTCATCCCGGATTCAGTTACATACCACACCTCGGGATTGCCCTCAATTTTTTGCAAGCTCGCCCTCTCATAGCCATCAAGCGCCCCCCCGTCTACCACCTCAATCGCGCGCCAGTCATAGTTATAATGTTTAAAGATTTCTTCATTCGGTATCCAGTGATAGATATTATTCTCAACGGCGTAAACTTTCTGTTGCCCTTGTACGCGGATTAACCTGGTCTGGTTTTCGGGCTCTTGCGGGCTCTCTTCCGCTTGAGGCGCCGGGTCAACTTCCTGGACCTTCGCGGCTTTATTTATGATGGAAAAACTCTGTATAATATCTTGTATCTCTTGAACATTTGCCTGCCCAATATCAGATATCAATCCCATTATTGTCACGCTATAACTTTGGTCATCTGGCAGGATGTATCCTCCGAAAACGAAAGAAACACCATTAACTGCCTTCCAGGCCCGAAAGCCGGTTTCTGAACCAGCTACCACCACGCTAAAGGGCATATCACTCGCTTCGTCATCGGGGACTGCAAAAATCGTCTGCTTCATTTTTTCTTTATCCTGGTCAGTGGCTGGCCGCCCCTCATAGGTGTAAAATCCGAGATAATTCCAGTCCACATCCGCTTCTGGTGAAGCTATGTCAGTTCCGGGTGGTGTAATGATTTCAAACGAATAAGCACACTTTAGTTTTTGGGTTTCCAAACTCGTTGTACAGACCTCATGATCGCCGGTAGTGTAATTAATTTCATTATGTATACCCCAGCTCTCTGGATAATGAATGGAGAAATCTTTAACCGGGTTTTCGTGCGTTTGGGTCAACGAGGCCGTCGCCTGATTCGCGAATGCAAAACAGACCAAAAGGGCTATTATTCCCAAAACTCTACAAAATAATGAAACTTGGAATGTTGTATCGATTCGAGTCGTCATAGCTCAATTTCATTTAACAACGAAGAACGACGATTAACAAATACGGCTCTTGGCGGTTTCGTGTTCTTGGCCAATGCGACAATAACCGTATCGCCCCCCCGTAAATCTTCGAGGGTAAGCGGTATCAGACCCTGCTCTTCGCCTGCTCGCAATAATGACAGATCCAGAGCCGCAAATATGGTATCGGGCGTTGTCGCAATCCGTGCTTCAGGATCGCTGATTGCGCCGGCGGTAATAATCAGGGTAAGTACCCCGTCCTCGCTGATTTCTTGAACAATGCCCTCAACGGTATCAAATTCTCGCGCAAGATGATACGCTGAAAATTCCGGATTTTGCGGCGCGTAGCCAAGCGCGGCTTTTTCAACCTCGGAAAGCTCCAATGGCTCTTGGTAAAGTAGTGCCTTCAGATCCTCGCTAATATCGGGAATCTGCTCTTGATCGGGGATTTGAGGAGGCTCTGGAATTTCAACGTCGGTGGTTACCGGTGGGATTGCACGAAGGCCCATTATCGCTAAGGCTACGACGGCAACAATCCCTATACCCAAGAAGATCAATCTCCTTGGAAAGAATTTGAATTTTGTAAATTGTTTCGGAAATTTCAGATTGTCCACGGTGTGATATGAGAAGTCATAAACCGATTGGTATTTGTATTGGCAGTTGTATCGTCGCCGTAAATACGCGACCGGTAGCTGGGTTGGCAGTCATAGAAAGTCTCCCCTCTACAAGACGGAGCGTTATGGTTTTTGGGCCGGCGGTTGTGTACGTATGAGCCCCGGCTCGATTCGGCTCGCTCTGCTTGCCCGGAATCTCAACGGTTGGCCATTGCGGGTTTTTGATCTGGGTGATCGTACCGTCCCCCCAATCAACTTCACCGGTATAGTTAAGTTGCTGGGTGTTTTGCGCGCCCTCGCTGGTGTACACGGTCGCGATTCTATAGTCAAGCACGATAGATCCGCCGACGCTCGGCGAGCCACGAAGCTCCACGCTTAGCAACGGCGACGATGATTGGATCTGGGCGTTATTAATTTTATCATTATTCGGCGAGAGAATTGTCGTGGGTTGGTTTGACATTGAGCACTGTTGTTGCCACGCTTTTACGACGGCGCAAACCTGCTGTTGGGTAATTTGCTTGCTTATAAATTTTTGCGTTGAACCAAGGACCTCTTGTTGCGAAATACGGCCGTCTTGATCCGTGTCGGCGTTGTTAAAATCGTTTGAGCGTTGGCTGAAAATTTTGGCACACGTCGTCGCGGGGCAAGTTATTCCTAGGTCTAGGTCTGGAAGTTCCGTGTCATTATTTGGCGTGGGATTTACTACAATGTTTATTTTTCTCTCAATTTTAATCGGCGCGCGCAATTCCCATTCGCGAACTTCTCGCCACGGCGTAACTTGGTCGTTTGTTTCTCGGCCGATAAATCGCAATGTGGCCGTGATGGTATACATGCCGGGCGCTTTATATGTATACCCGGGGTGCACCCACGCATACCCTTCGCGCGTTTGTTTCGTGCCATCCCCAAAATCAAGGGTTATCTCCAGCAAATGCTGACAAAATGTCGGCTCGGTGCTAGCAAAGGCGTCTCCGCGCGCGAGGTATGCTCTTCGCGAAGTTGTCAGACACTGACTATTCAACATTTTAGCCATTGAATCGGGGTCGTTGTAGCCAGTACTGAAAAATATTTCTTGATTGATAAACTTGCGGTCTTGAGTGCCTGACCAGGTTAAATAGGCGCCGTTTTCGTCAACACCGGGTCTCTGATTAACCACAAAGTCAATTGAGTCCGTACGGAATAAGCCGGAACCGTCGGATGTTCTAATAGTGGCTATGTATGTTCCGGGGAGATCGAACTGTACCGATGGCGTCCTTTGCCACCCGGTAATCGCGCGAAGTTCCATCGACTGCTGTTTTTTGTCGGGTCCCTCAAACAGTATTGTTCCTTTTAAGATTGGCCCACCATTAAATAATTTTCTCCATATGTTTACAACCGCGTTCGTATTTGGAATGACGCGCACTTCAAAACTTGTTGGTCTGCCAACCTGCGTACCAGGCCCATTGAGTAACCGAATTTCGACGCTTTTCACTTCCGCCTTGACGGTATTTGTGCTTGGCCCGTCGGCATATCCATAGCGATCGGCATATCCATAGCGGCAGGGCCCTTCATACGCCAGTGGTGTGTCGCCCAGGCGGCAGAGATTCCCATACGTTATGCCATTAATGCCACAGACAGGATAGTATTCGTGTGTGCATATCCTTGGCGGCTCATCAATCGGCGGGCGAGGCGGGGTTACTAGCTGTGTTGACATTTTGCATTCGCGATCCACTTTCACCCAGTACCCCAGCCCGGGTTGTAACTGTTTTGTTGAATCATATACCGTTCCATTCCAGTGAAATGCGTTGTCTCCGACGAAAGAGCAACCGGAAAAGGTTGAGAGCGCGACAGGGTCGTTGTATGAAATCATGTTATAGCCGCGGTGTAGTAACAGCGTTGGTCCGGTGGAGGTCCCACCCCCACCCCTTTGGGTAAAATTAATAGTGCAGGCATTGTGCGCTTCCACCCAATATCCAAACCCCGACCGCAGTTCGGTTGTTCGAACATATCGCGTGCCGTCATAGTAGTAAGCAATATCGTTTTTGAACTCACAATTAGTGTCGACCCGGGCGAGGTCTTGCCAGGTTGTGGTAAGCGGCCCAATCATATTCCAACCGGCATGGAGTTTGACCGGGAATTCTTTTTCGACTGGAAGTGGCGACGGGATGGGGATTGGCGGAGGATCAAAAGCCCTATCAAATTTTTGTTGACATGACTGTTCGCATTGATCAAGTGATTGATCAAAATCAAATGGGGGCCTTCCCTGTATTGATAAATTGCAATTTTTGAAGCAGCTCGTACAATTGAAGTATTCTGGGTTTATAATAATAGATTGACAACTGGTCGTACTTGGAAATGAGGTTGTTTCGACCTGAGGACACGAAACATACTGTCGACAAACATTTGCAGGGCTTAGGATTGATGGGCATGATGGTAGCGGCTGCGATGGATCGATCAGCGCACATGTTGGCTGGGCATTTAGATCAAAGCCTCCACAGGTGGGCCCTGTTATTGGGGTGCAGTATGGCGTAAGTTCCGCTGCTTGTGTTTGGTGTATATTACCGGAGAGCGCAATACCAAATGCAATGAGTACGAGTACAAATCCTATATAGATACGTTGAGCCAACATATATGTTGATTTAGTTAATTTAGGATTTAACAATATAAGTGTATATCACTAGTATACCATATATCACTAGTATACCCGTCAAAATTACAAGCACGTCTTGGTTATTCCTCTACATATGGAGATCAATTTAGTAGTAGCGGGGAGGAGGAGGGTACTTATCCACAGTTAGACTCGCATGTCAATTGGGTCATAGTTATTGTTTGTGGTATAGTATAAAGCAAGAGGGGAGAAATATTTATTATAAATATTATTATGAGCGTTTCCTCCATTCATTTTTACACTGTTTATAGAAAACAATTCATATTGATTTCAGTGCTAGCTGTTCTTGCGTTTAACTTTTTTATTATCGTAAACAGTGCCAGCGCCGCCGGGTGCGATCCGGTAAAGAAGGGGCTCGATTGCCCGGGCGATTATACGTGTTCGTCTACAACAACTAATTGTCGGGCATGTCGTCCCGAAGAATATGGGACTGCGGACCATCCGAAGTGTGTTTCTGCGCCTGCGCCGGCAGCGGGGAGCGGGGCGTTACAAAATGCAGGATCAGGTGGTGTCCAAGGTGGTGGGAACTCGGGCTCCGCGGGCGCCGATAGTCGGGATGATAGCCGGGGTGGTGGTTTTGGTGGAAGTTCGAGTGATTCGAACGTCGCGCGCACCTGTGGCTCGGCGCTACAATGCGCCG
>MHXC01000063.1:1266-4364 GCA_001824325.1 Parcubacteria group bacterium RIFCSPHIGHO2_01_FULL_47_10b | reverse complement strand
CAAAGAAGTCTTACAGATAATTGATTATTGGACGCGGGAGAAGCGGATTGATGGTGGTTCGACTGGGACCACTCCTCGAACTGGCACTACCCCACCAACAAGCACGGGCGAGGATATTCCCCTCGTCTGCGGAGATGTAGGAGATTTACATCAGGATGGTGTTATCAACAACAAAGATAAATTTAAGCTCGGTGATATTTCCGGAAAAGTGATGGCCGGGGCGTACACACCCTCAAGTGATGAAATTATCAGAGGAGACCTGGATGGCGATGCGCAGATTACAGGCAATGATTATTTTTTGATTGATCGTTTTTTGTCTGGGCAACTTGCCCGATTTACGTCGTGCGGTAGCATAAGTCGCGGCGGAGGATCCAGCGGATCCCAGCCGACACAACCCGGAGAAAATCAAGCTCCTATAGCCGATTTTATGTTCGATGAACCAGTGGCAGACCGGGAGGATGTTCTATTTGTTGCTTCCGCGGATGACCCAGATGGGTTTATCGCAGAGTATACATGGGGTTTTTATGTCATTCCTGCGGGTAAAACACGGTCCCAGATTACCGAAGATGACAGAAGATGGATTCGCACAGGAGAGAGGATTTTCGCATGGTTTAATGCCGGTGAACACGTGGTTGGCATTTTATGGGTGACAGACAATCTCGGCATGCGCACGAAAGTAGAGAAGCAGTTCCAGGTGACCGCACCCCGAGATAAGGCGCACGGTTCAAATCCGGGCGAACCGGTAGCGAAGATTGTGTGTGATCCCTTGGATGTTCGTACGCGACCAGGGGAACATCCACCAATAATTCATTGTAAGTCAATCTCGCAGGGCACATTTGGGACATTGCAGTGGGTTGTAACGGGGCCTGCATCGCAACCTGGAAACGGGAGCATGATCCTTATCAGACCAACCGCCCTCGAAGGCACGATACGAGTCAAAGCAAGACTAACCTCCGAGCGCTTTGGAAAAGGAGAGGTCATTGGCGAATCAAATGAGGAGATAATTGTGTTGCAACAACATAAGCCGAATGCAGATGGTAATCAGGCGCCGGTTTTCGTAACGCCTTTGAATATTCCCGGGTATGCGGTGCCGTATGTCGGTAGTAGCACCTATTTTAATATGAAGGTATGCGACCCCGACGGAGATAAAGTAATGGTGAATATCGAATATGGCGATGGCGGAGGGATGGCCGCAGAGGTAATCTGCAAGAGTACAAATTTTTTGCGGGTATTTCTTCGAGAAGGGGATTTTGTCGCGAAGGCCACTGCAATCGACGAATGGGGCGCATCGTCGACAAGCGAGATACGTTTCCACATTGGTAGTCTCGCTGATAATACGGCGAAAACAATCGATTTTAAGACATATACGCGGCCGGAAAATGTTGACTTTATTCTTTCGAACCCCACTCCGAGAGTAGGAGAAACTGTTACTGTACAAGCCGTTGGAACTATTAGTAAAAATCTTGCAGGCATCACGTTTAATTTTGGCGATAGAACGAGCACCTCAAATGAGACCAATTTGCCGATTTATCAGGGCGCAGATCCATTAAGGACAGTGAGCCATACCTATGCAAAGGCGGGATCATATATTATTTATATGGCGGTAGTGGACACAAATGGGCAGGTTGCGAGCACATCAAAGTGGGTACAGGTTGGATTGGATACACTGGGTACGGCCCCGGCGAATGTTGTGAACGACGACGACGAGGAGGGCCAAACGCAGACCACTCTTCCGGTGATAAATCAATTTACAGCCAACCCAAGCACCGTAAACAGGGGTGGTACCGTGGCGTTAGACGTTTCAGCCGATACGGCCGACGCACAGGGCATAACAACACTCAAGGTTTGCCAGGTAAGCCCTGGGTCGGACTGTGATGATATGCAGTGTGGTGGAGCGCGACAATGTCGCTTGAGTAGTAAGTTGTTTCCGGTATCACCAAACGCAACCGCCGCAACACTTCGATTTGAGGTAACAGTCACCGGTGGCAATGGAACCGTTGCGAGGCGATCGCTGGATGTGAGCGTATCACGCCCCTCGCCGCAAGGCATTTCTCGGATTGATTATATGACGATCTCGGGCCAATCATTAGTGTTGCAAGACACCGACGGCGACACAATTTATGAGGATGCGAATGAGAATGGGACCTTTGATTTTGCGGATTGCGTGCTGCTGTATCAGGAGAT
Source organism: Parcubacteria group bacterium RIFCSPHIGHO2_01_FULL_47_10b (assembly GCA_001824325.1). Taxonomy (GTDB): domain Bacteria; phylum Patescibacteriota; class Minisyncoccia; order 2-01-FULL-47-10; family 2-01-FULL-47-10; genus 2-01-FULL-47-10. The sequence goes on along the minus strand of MHXC01000063.1, from coordinate 2,180 downwards.
TTTGCGGCACGATCAGGTGCGATATAATCCAGCGTTTGACTTCAATGATAATGGGGTATTAGATGGCACAGATGGCGATGCATGCGTGAATAAATTAACTGAAATGCAAAACCTTGGCAATGCCTCGCAAGCAGGGACAAATGGCAATCAGGCGGCCGGCAATGAACCAATTGTTATAGAAAAGAGCCTACTTCGTCGAGCGATTGAGCGAATCAAGCAATGGGTACAAACAATCTTTTAATCAGGTATACTATGCATCGAAGAGCAATCGTATTGAGCGGCATCGTTGTTTTATTGGTGTTATTAACTAGCGTTTTTGTGCTGTCGAATAGCGCGTTTGTCCATCAAGCTGCGGCTGCGCGCACGTGCGGTACTGCCTTGCAATGCGCTGACACCGATAAAAACGGCGTTATTGACGATGATGAAGTTGACACAGCGAGAGCCGCATGGACTACGGAAGATCCGAACTATGAATACACCGACCAGGAAATTTTAAACATACTGGACTACTGGACTACCGGTAATAGTATCGGTGGTGGCGTGGCACGTCCGATTACGCCTGTTACAACCCCAACACCGTCGTCGCCGCGACCCTCCTCGATCGTACCGGAGCAAACACCCGTAAGTTCACCGGGAAGCGGTGCGGCTCATCGCGTGGTCAGCCCATCTGAAGCAAAAAATTGGCTGGCGAGCTATAAACCGAGCAGTATCACATTGTGCGATGGTAGTGCCGGAGGACCAAATACGAAGTGTGCCGCAGATATTGCATTTGTGACGGGAGTGAGCGACGCGGAGAATGTGGTGGCTGCCATTTTGCGTGCTTATCCGAATGTAGTGGCAGCAAAAACACCAAATAGCTACGGTAGCGATCAAATCAGCGTAGCCCCCGGATCAGGGTATGGGTGGGATGTTGT
>MHXC01000063.1:0-1253 GCA_001824325.1 Parcubacteria group bacterium RIFCSPHIGHO2_01_FULL_47_10b | reverse complement strand
ATATCGGCGCAAGCCGCATTAATCACGGCGAAGTCGGACCAATGCACAAAAAATTTCAAGCCGGAGATTTAACGGCGTTAGATTTTATTGCCGGTGCGAATAATGTGCAAGGACTTGATCCGCAATGGCAAATACAGCGGGTTGTTGCGGTATGGGCGGGAGCGAGTGTAAACTTGAGTAGTGCGGCGGCTAATACGAAATACGAGAATGAGCTGGGGTCGTATAGCGATCAGCATGATGTGACATCGATACCGTCGGGGCAGACCGTTGATTTTAATACGTTTTTGCAAACACTGGTACAGCGGGATTCGTCTTTACAAGAATCCTTTAGTCAGGCGAAAGCTGGACAGGGTTCACCTGTAGGAATTGACGATGGGATAGGCGCAAAGCTCGGACGCATATCTTTTTATGCCTTTCCTGATAGGCCAAATGAAATATATGCCCTTGGGACGAATTTAAAGAAAGCAATAAGCGATGCAGGAAATCCTACCGTTATTAGCGGCAACATAGGTTCTCTGACAGCGGCGCGAGCAGTTGCAGCGGTCATAACGCAAGCTGCCCCTGGTTCAGTGGTATTTTTACCCCTTGCACCACACCAAGATACGGGCGGATTCAACTCATCTTCTTTAGCACAAAGAATGATTGTTGTGGCTCCCCAAGGAGTAAGTGGGTGGGATATGGCTCTGCGTTTTTCGAATAAATCGCTTCGAGGCACAAATAATTTTTTTTGGACAATCCCGGGAACGAGCCAATACAAAGGTGCGGTCAAAGTGCCGTACATTTTAAATGTACAAGCATATGTACATGGCTCCATTAACCTTGCACTCATTATTTACAATGACGGGATGTTCAACGATACACCCTTGCGCTACGAAATGTTCGGATCGCTTGGCCAAGGGTCGCTACCAATCAGCAACGATACCAGCGGCGGGTCAAATGATCCGGACAGCAAAGTTGACCTTACTGATTATGTGTCGGATAGTCCTGGCGGCTATGTGCCCCCAGGGGGCGGCGGTGGCACAATTCCACCCACTACAAGTAATAACCTCGCTCCAACTGCACAATTCACTATTACGCCAACACAAGCACGAGTTGGGGAATCCATTCGGTTTGATGGTTCTAGTTCTATTGATCCTGATGGCAATGGCATAAGTACATATACATGGATGTTTCACCGAATTCTCGAGAATGGCAGTAGGAGCTGGACGTATGGGGATGATGGCGCAACCAAGATGGTTGTTACGCACGCATTT
>MHXC01000062.1:5833-6829 GCA_001824325.1 Parcubacteria group bacterium RIFCSPHIGHO2_01_FULL_47_10b | reverse complement strand
TAAAAAGGCAGAATGTCGCCGAAAACGGCCAAAAAGTGGTAGCGCTCCTTAACGGAAATGAAGCAACGCTTAAAACTTTTTACAAAGAAAAGGGGCAGATAAGATTGGAGCCGGCCAATAAAAATTATCAGCCGCTCATAATAAAAAAAGGGCAGGAGTTTTCCTTGCAGGGCGTTTTACTTGATGTAATAAAAACAAATGATGCTGAATGGCAAACAAAACCTTTTACATTGCCAGCCGAAGAAGGAAAAGGGCGACAAACTATTACTTTTCAAAAAATCCCTCCTTATTTTGAAAAACGAAATTTTATTTTATATCAGGGAGATTGTGTCGGCGTTCTTGCACAACTGCCGCCAGAATCGGTTGATATGATTTTTGCCGATCCTCCATACAATCTTTCCAATGATGGATTTTCGCTTCACGCCGGCAAAAGAGTTAGTGTAAATAAAGGAAACTGGGATAAGAGCAAGGGGTTTAAAGATGACTACGATTTTCATTATCGCTGGCTCAATGCCTGCAAAAATATTCTAAAGCCCAACGGCACTCTTTGGGTAAGCGGAACATATCACTCAATTTATCAATGCGGCTACGCGCTGCAATCTCTTGGTTATCACATATTAAATGATATTTCATGGTTCAAACCAAACGGCTCGCCGAATTTGAGCTGCCGTTATTTTACGGCCTCACACGAAACTTTGCTCTGGGCGCGAAAAGACAAAAAAGCGAAACATTTTTTCAACTATAATTTAATGAAAAAAGGGAATTGGCCGGAAGATTTTATTAAAAAACCAAACCTGCAAATGCGTTCGGTTTGGGCGATTTATCCGCCTAAAAAGCCGGAAAAAACTTTTGGCAAACACCCAACGCAGAAGCCGCTAGAATTATTAAAGAGAATTATCCTTGCATCAACAAACCCCGGCGCCGTCATTCTTGACCCGTTCACCGGAAGTTCCACAACGGGAATTGCTTCAGAGATAGTAGGAGGAAGAAAATTTA
>MHXC01000062.1:3317-5804 GCA_001824325.1 Parcubacteria group bacterium RIFCSPHIGHO2_01_FULL_47_10b | reverse complement strand
GATCTATCTATTAGGCGGTTTGAAGATATTGAAAGCGGTGTTAAGAATGACGCGCGAGTTCTACCTTCGCAGGCGCAATGATGCCTCTAATACTTCAATATAATATTTCTTTCCGTCAATGTACTCTTTCAAAGTAATAAGCAAGTTGCGAAACATATATGCGCCCGGCGTTGCTTTTTCGTTTTTGGAAAAAAGTTCAATGACCATAGCCACATAATCAAGCGAGAGGGTATAATCCTGCTCAATATGGGCATAACGTTTGGTAATTTCTTCCACTGTTTCAAATTTTAAATCGCCCCGCTCCTTAACGGTAGTGAAAGGCGTGACACGGTCATAATAATCGATGTAATATTGTATGATTTCTCGAACTTCTTTTCTATACTCCGGAATCTTAAGAAGGAGATCAACCACCCAATATGTATGCGGCGGGAGTACGGGTTTTTTATCGAGACCGGGCACTAACACCTTAAGCTTAAAATCCAGTTTCGGATTCGCCCCGCGGCTACCTTGAAAAAGGGCGACAAGCGTCCCATCTTTTATTTTATATGTCTTGAACGCGCGCTCTTTGGGCGATAATTGCCAAAGATGCGTGCCGTCATAATATTTAAGATTATAAACAAGAGGAGTTTGCGGCATAACCTCTCTAGTGTAATCTTTTCAAACGAAATGATCAACCGCCTCTCCGCTCCCTTGCTCGTTGCTCGCCCCGAATATTTAGAAGACCGGCGATAAAGTAGGGAAAGTTTCAAAAAGACTTTTAATTTTGGGTAGCGGTGATCGGTTGAATGGCGGATAAGCAAAAGCGAAAAAAAATTTTGCAAGAGAACGGCGGTTTAATAAAACCGCAACCAAATTAGCAAAAGTAAGCAAGGTATTTATTCGCCCATAATCACCCTCTGCATTCTCATGGCCCATGGTATGCATTTTTACATCTTCATTTAACGCCAAAACGTCTAAAAAATACAAATATACATCTATAGGAATGCCCTCAATTTCTGGCAATCTTTTTTTGAGAACAGCTAAGGAAATTTTCGGAGGCGCATATCTCCATTTATTCTCCTTATTTTTCATATGGTCTAACATAAAAGCCATCCGGTAAATCAACATTCCAAAAATTTCTAAGCCAAAGATGTCGGAGCGCATAAGATGCCCTATTTGCTCGAACATGTCCCCAAACGTTAAATCCTTACCAATCTTAATTCCTGCTTGCATGATAAATGGATTCATGTCATTTGGGTTATTTGTAGTTTCTCCTGTTTTATAATGCTTACGTTTAAAATCGGGGGCCGCTTCTTTTCCCGGCTTGCCAACAGCAACAACAAAATCATGGCTCTTATAAATTTCCGTTGTTATTCTATGCGCCTGGTCTTTGCCCCTCGGCCATCCTATTGCCTCCTGCAGCATTTCTATTCGAAGAGGCCTGGCAGCTGAACTTAATTTATTAAGAGTCAATAGACAAAGTTCTTTATTAACTGCCAAAATGGTTTCTTCCGGTATGCCGAGAGCTAAATAATATTCTTCAGTTATTTTCATATTTTTATTTTTTTAGCGCGTCAATCTCTGCCGCGACTGCCTTATTATGGGGGTCTAAAGCAAGGACTTTTTGATAATACTCAAGGGCTTTGGAGAAATTGCCCTGTTCTTTGTAAAAACGGGCGAGATATGATAAAAGGGTTTGGTTGTCGGGGTTGGAGGAGAGGCCGGATTCAATGGTTTTTATGATTTTGTTGCTTCTCGACTCGCCTGCTGGCTCGCTTGAAGAGTATAAATCGGCGAGGGAGGTGTAGAGGTAAATATCGCCGGGGGAGTTTTCTATGGCCTTCTTATAGCTTAATTCGGCCTTGTAGTAGTCCTTTAGGTATAAAGCGTATAATCCCCCCAAATTGGCAAAAGAGGTTGAATTTTGGGGCCTGATGAGCGAGGCGTATTCCCAGGCATCCCGCGCTCCCAAGTAATCGCCGAAAAACTTCTTAATCACGCCGACTCTTAACCAGCCGTCAAGGTTACTAGAGATTGCTTCGCTCCCGCTAGTCGCTCGCAATGACGTTTCAAAAGCCAAAAGTTCGTTTTTTAGCTTCTGTTTTGTTTCTTCGGGATAAATTGAAACAACGCTTTTATCTTCGTTTATAACCCCGATGGGGGCGCCTTGGTACTGGGGAAGCGGAAGGGCGACCGGCTCAAGGCCCGACCTTTTTTTCTCAAGGTCGGGCCTTAAAACGTCGCCGGACAAGTCCCGATCTTCTTTACGAACAAGATCGGGACTTGAATCTGGTCTTAATAAATAATAGCCGGTGGCGAGGAAAGCCATGAACAGGAAAATGGTTAGGCCCCGGAGGAATAGATTTTTGGTTAAATTGAACATGGTTTTATCTAATAGGTATGCCTTCGACAAGCTCAGGCAATAAATATTAACTTCTCGACAAGCTCGAAGAATAAATCGTTACTAGAGATTGCTTCGCTTCGGCCAGCCGAGCTGGCCCTCGCTCG
>MHXC01000062.1:2798-3278 GCA_001824325.1 Parcubacteria group bacterium RIFCSPHIGHO2_01_FULL_47_10b | reverse complement strand
GATTGCTTCGCTTCGGCCAGCTCAGCTGGCCTTCGCTCGCAATGACGCCGGGCAAGAAGTCCCGACCTTCTAAGAAGGTCGGGACTTCTAACTATTGTTATTCTTACCAAAATAAAACCAGCCCCTGAAGGGGCTGGTTTTATAGAATTGTCTAGAAGAACCCACAAGATTCTTTTAGACATTCAGGGTTCAGAGATTAGTAGGAGACAACCTCGGCTGACATATTCGTTGCGGGCAGGCCTACCACACCGAAACCGTTGGTAAAGTCTTTGTGAGTTACCAGGGCTGTGGTGGTGGCGTTTGGCGTCCAGATAAAGTCATTCTTGCCGTCTTGCTCTTGAGCTACTCCGACTGGAGTCGCATTGGAGCCAGACGTCAACATGATCGGATTAGTCGCGCTGTATGTTCCGGCAGGAACACCTGGATAGGAGCCGTCACCTTCAAGTTGTGTTGATACGGATGAGTTGGTGGAAACAACTG
>MHXC01000062.1:1120-2721 GCA_001824325.1 Parcubacteria group bacterium RIFCSPHIGHO2_01_FULL_47_10b | reverse complement strand
AAAGTATCTGGTTGTTCCGGCTGGTACCTGAATAATGTCGGTTGGCACTGTCTGCACTGAACCGCCCTGGGTTACAGGATCGAAGTAAACCGCGCATTGGTTGTAATCAGGATCTGCAGCTGTTACGCTCGTACAATTTCCTCCGTTTTGTACCGCAATAGCAGTATTGTTCAACTTACCGGAATTAGCATAAGCGGCTGTAGAGAAACCCGAATCGCTGTAACCGTAAACAAACAAGTTTTGCACGGTTACCGAGGTGGTAGAAACCTTTAAGGTGAACTTCGCCAATCCTACATCGCCGTGGGAATCCGCGGTCACCTTAAACCTCAAGAGTGAAACGGTACCTGCGGCAAGTTTATTGGTAGGAAGAGCAACTTTCGCCAAGGTCGGGTAGGATTTAAACATCCTGACTCCATTAGCGGCTGTTGGGGCATTAGTAGTAGCGGTGTTGATAGTTGAACCGGATGACTGGCCATCTCCTTCAGCATCATTTCCTCCGGCAAAATCAACGACAACCAACGCTCCTTCAGTTCCAACTTGAGAAGTGCCTATCATGGACAAATCTCCTTTTACGGTCATAATCTTATCCCCATCTTTAGGAATAATGAAGTTAGCCGTAAGAGTTGAAGTTGAATTGTCAGAGCCGGAGAACAAACCTTCTCCAACCTTGGTTGAACCGTCCCATAAGGTGTATTTTACAACATCTCCAGGAGCGTTATTAGTTGTGGAAGAAAGCTTCAATCCAAGTTTGCTAAGGTTAATGGCTTCGTCAGTCGCGTGGAAGCGCAGTAACGCCAACGGAACATCCGTGGTGTTACCCGCAACTATCGCGTAAGTCGGGCTGGAAGCGTCAAGAGTAATGTTTAATGAGCCACCTGTCTTGAAAGTCATTGCCGGACCTGCTGTTCCTGTGGTCATAGTCGGAGTTACCGCGACACCCGATACCAAACCGGTGCCGGACAAGTTGGCTGTGGGAGTACCCCAGTTGCCTCCTCCGGAAGCTCCTCCAGGAATATCACAGGCAAGAGAAACTGTCTTGACCGTTCCTTTAGGAAGAACCAAAGCGGTATCAAGAGTAAATGTCTTGTCGGCATTAGTGGTCGCGTTAACAGCGTTTGTTCCGGTGTTAAGAGCGGTTGCTCCATCCCATAGCTGACAATTGGTCGGGAATGAACCGGTAGTGAAAGAACCCGCGGCAAAGGAAAGGGTTGTGAATCTCACATCCTCGCCTGACGCGGTTGAATCAAACACAAACTTGGTAAAGGTGTATTTACTTACACCTGATACCACGTTTTGGGCAACCGGGTCAGGACTAATGGTAAGAGAGGTAGTAGCGGCTTTTACGGTAAAGATATTGGTGGAAAGGGCTGAAGCCGGCTTAACCGTAACCGATGTTCCGGTTACTTGTCCCGTAGCGCTAGTCCAGTCCGTTTCCGGAGTTGTTGAGGACTGAACGGTCTGATTATTAGTAAAATCAGTGCCTAATTTACCCTTTAATTGATACGTTCCTTTTCCAACCGGAAAAGTAACAGTATCGGTAAAGTTCAATGTTCCGCCGGTTACAGCGCCCGTAGGATCTTTTGGTCCCGCGACTATACTTC
>MHXC01000062.1:0-1112 GCA_001824325.1 Parcubacteria group bacterium RIFCSPHIGHO2_01_FULL_47_10b | reverse complement strand
CAATATCTTCAAGCTGACCTCCTGTACCTGTAATGGTAAATCCGAAAGTCAAACTCGCAATAGTAACCGCTTCACCTTTGACATCAACATCAAACCCGCCCAACGGCTGGTCGTTAAGAGAACGAGCGACATTTTGCGAAGAAGGAGTGGTTGACTTGGAAACGGTAACTGAACCCGCGCCGATACTTGCGGCATTGCCATTATAATTAGGATTGGTTGACGCAAAACCTGTGCCGGAACCAGTCGGCAAAATGCCGTATCCGTAGGAATCTCCAACTACATAAAGGTCTTCATAGCGGTAAAGGTCAAAATCAATTGTTCTAGCAGAGCCGGAAACAACATCACCTTTTACATAAATTTCCAAACTGTTTCCTTTAGCAACTTTCACTCCGGTTGCGCCAAAAGAGGCAGAATAATATTTGCCGTCAGCGCTGACAGTGGTGTCATAAGAGGTTCCATCAACATATACTTTAACATTGGCAAGGTCGGCCGCGGCTGCTGAACCGGCTTGATTGAATTTAACTGATTTCACCCATACATCTTCTCCAGAACCCGCAGTTCCTTTGATAGCGGAAAAGATATATCCAGTTGTGCCGACCTCTTTGGTCTGGGCTGTGCCCGGATCACTTGGTCCGCGAATAAGAGGAAAAGTGCCAACAGTCAAGTTTTCATTGATGGTTTGGCCAGTGCCTACTACCGGAAGTCCTGAGACAGCGGCTGAACCAGCGTCAACAGCTACCACGGCCAAGCGGATAACCTGACCGGCATAGCCGGAGGTTGTTCCACGATTTGCGCCTACGGTAAGTGTTCGCGAAGTTCCTGATTTAACCGTAAATGGTTCAACCAATATCGCGCGGTGGTCGGAATTCAAGGTTTTGGAAAGACCAATTTGCAATCCGTTTTCGTCAACAAGGACGATTCCGGAAAGCGCTGCATCCGCACCGACGCCCTGTCTTTCAACAGTAACGGTCTTGACAACTACATCGCCGTCAGAACCGGCTGTAAAAACAACACTGGTAAATGGCGACCTCGATACTCCGTTAGGAACAATTGCAGCGGCGGGCTGGGTTGCAGCTGCCGATACGGTAAGCCCTGTTCCTGTTGGAACCGGG
>MHXC01000061.1:13491-15791 GCA_001824325.1 Parcubacteria group bacterium RIFCSPHIGHO2_01_FULL_47_10b | reverse complement strand
TACGGTAACCATGCGGGGCAATGACTGTGGTAATGTCTGTGGCCACGTGCTCCTGCAATTTATCACCGAAGTCACCACGAACCTCGAGTGTTTCATCTGCGAGAGATGCTTTGGCAGACGATACCTCTTTCATCTCGCGCAGTTCGCTTTCAATAAGCGCAACACACGCCTTGCAATGCATGCCTTCGACGTGAAATAGGTATGTTTTCATAGCCGTACGCCTTTTAATCGTAATGAATTGGCAACAACCGAAACGCTCGAAAGCGCCATAGCCAGCCCTGCGATTGCCGGCGACAACATCCAGCCAAAAAACGGGAACAACACCCCCGCAGCAATCGGGATCCCCACTATATTATACACGAACGCCCAAAATAAATTCTGCTTGATGCCACGCATGGTGAGCCGCGACAAACGAAACGCCTGTACGACTTTACTGATGTCGCCGTGCAACAGCGTAATGCCTGCTGTTTCGATGGCTACGTCAGTACCGGTTCCCATGGCAATCCCAATATCTGCTTGCGCGAGCGCAGGGGCGTCGTTGATGCCGTCTCCGGCCATAGCGATGAGGCCGTATTGCTTTTGAAGTTTTTTGATATGCGCTAATTTTTCGTCTGGCAACACCTCGGCTTCGACTGTTTCGATGCCGACTGAACGCGCGATCGCATTTGCAGTTGCCGCGGTGTCCCCGGTGAGCATTACGGTATGCACCCCAAGCTTTCGAAGGCCTTGCATGGCTGCTGCTGCTCCGACCTTGACTGTGTCTGCCACCAGTACTACGCCCATGACCTGCTCCTGTGTGGCCACTATGACAGGTGTTTTGCCCGGGGAGTTGGTGCGCTTGAGCAATGCAACGCTCATCGGGATTCCTTGTTCCTGCATCAGTTTCACATTACCCGCGAAGTAGGTCATTTTACCGATAGTTCCCCGAATGCCTTTGCCCTTTATTGAGCTAAATTTTGTTACGCGGACGGCTGGAATCGCGTGCTTTTGAGTATATGTCGTGATTGCATGGGCGATTGGGTGTTCTGATCCGTGTTCTAGCGATGTAATTACTGAAAGCAGTCGTTTCTTTGTGAATCCTGTTGCTGGTATTACGTCGGTTAGTTCTGGCTTTCCTTTGGTAATAGTGCCAGTTTTATCAAAAACGAGCGTATGCGCTTTATAGAGCGTTTCGAGCGTAGTGGCGTCCTTTATGAGGATGCCGCTGCGTGCGCCTTTGCCAACACCCACAATAATCGCAGTTGGCGTGGCGAGCCCCAGCGCGCACGGACACGCGATGACGAGAATACCGACGAATGCGGTGAGACCAAACGAAAGCGCCTGCGAAAAGCCCACATAGTACGAGCCTATGAAAAGCCAAACGCCAAGCGTCAAAAATGCAAGCGCCAATACAACTGGCACAAATACGCCAGAAATGCGATCAGCAAGCGCTTGGATCGGCGCTTTCGAACTCTGCGCTTCGGACACGAGCCGGATAATATGAGCTAACAGCGTTTCTGCGCCTACGCCTGTGGCCCGAAATATGAACGTACCGGTGGTATTCATAGTACCAGCGCGAACGGTGCCGTCTTTCGACTTTTCAACGGGCATTGGCTCGCCAGTGATCATGGACTCATCGATATATGAAGACCCTTCGGTCACCACGCCGTCGACAGGGATTTTTGAGCCTGGCTTAATTCGTATAAGATCGCCATGGACGACTTCGCTAAGCGCCACCTCGCGCTCTGTACCTCCACGGATGACGAGCGCTGTCTTAGCTTGGAGGCCGATCAGCGCGCGCAGCGCATCGCCGGTTTTGCGCTTGGCACGAGCTTCGAGAAACTTACCCAGCGCGATAAAGGTTATAACAACAATCGTTACGTCGTAATAGGTGTGCTCAACATTGATATATGGCCACAGCGACTCCTCGAATGCCTGGACAATAAAGCTATACAGGAAGGCAACGTACGTGCCAATGCCGATAAGCGTATCCATATTTGCTTTGCCGTAGCGTAAGAACCGCCAGACGCCTTTCAGATACGGCTTCCCCACGACGAATAACACGTAGGTAGCCATCAGTGGCAATACGTGGTGGAAAAATTCGCTCACGGCCTCGGCTGGTTCGGCAAGAACGCCCGCCTGGGCGAGGCCATCCCACACCATGACCAGTATGCTGAATAGCGCAAGGGGGACAGCCGACAACACGGTGGCTTTCGTTGAATCAGGGTTTGGGTCGTCTGCTGCGTGGTTTACATGGTTTGCTTGATCTGCTTGATCTGCGTGCTGTGGGTTATCGTTCTGGCTCGGAATAACAAGCTCAT
>MHXC01000061.1:0-13445 GCA_001824325.1 Parcubacteria group bacterium RIFCSPHIGHO2_01_FULL_47_10b | reverse complement strand
TGTGTCATCGAACGTTAGCGATGCGGTTTCAGTGCCGTAATTAACTGCGATAGATTGCACGCCCGCCACTTTCTGAAGCGTTTTTTCAATCACTCGCGCACACGACGCACAGTGCATGCCTTGGATTGCGTATTGTGATTTTTGTAGTGCCATTAAAATCAGTCAAATATTACCAAAAGATAGCTTGCGGATTATTTTCGCTTCAGTTGATACACTTTTAAAATTTCTTTTGTCGCCTTTTTCGTCTGTCCTTCCTGAATCTGGTGCACAATGCACGTCCCGAGATGATTTTCCATTAATAAATCCTCCACGTTGGACAGCGCCTGTTTCACTGCTGACGTCTGTGTAATTACGTCAATGCAGTAGGCGTTGTTGTTCAACATCTCTTGTAGACCACGAACCTGACCCTCGATAATTTTGAGGCGTCGGATGAAGCGGTGTTTATTTGATTTTGTGTCTTTAGTGTGGGTCATATGTAAAAGTATACCCCGAGGGGGGTATGTGTCAAGGAAGACTGGAAGAACAACTGGTGTGATCCCAACCGTAACATAGTATACCTCAAAAAGTGCTGGACGCAAGCGACTACAAATAGTCCAAAAGACTTTCGTAGTTAATAAAGCCAAAAATTTGATAAAAATACGAAATCCAAATACCAAGTTTATTGGTAAGCAGTAAGATACCAAGGAAAACAAGGAACACGCCACCAATGATCGATATCGTATTGAGATGTTTTGTCAATTTTGGGAGGTATTTCGACGCAGAACCGATGGTCGCGGCGATGAGTAAAAACGGCACTGCAAGACCTAACGAGAAAACTGAAAGTAGCAATGCTCCCTGACCAACCGTGGCTGACGAAGCAGCTAGTGTCAATATGGAGCCAAGAATAGGCCCAACGCACGGCGTCCATCCAAAGGCGAACGTAGCCCCAAAAATAAGCGAGCTAACAGGATTACCTGGTTTGAGGGCCTTTATCCGTCCTACATGCTTCTCAACGTTCATAAACGGAAGCTTCAAGATACCGATCATAAACAGCCCAAAAAATATCACAAAGATGCCCCCTATGCGGGAAAGCCAGAGTCGGTATTTAATTAGCGCGGATCCGCCAAGACCAAATAAGCTGCCTAGAATGATAAAAACCAAACTAAACCCAATCACATACAGTACGCCATTGAGAAAAATCTTCCTACGCACGATTTTTGAGTTGGTTTGATTTTGCAGATCATTCGTGGACACGCCGCTGATAAACCCCAAGTAGCCCGGCACCAAAGGAAGTGTGCACGGAGCGAGAAAGGTCAGAATACCGGCGATAAATGCGGGTATGATAAGCGATAAATCCATAGGTATGTTTAGCGGTTAAAATTTATTAATGCTTGGCGTTGAACGTTCTCAAGATGAATTGTCGGACGCCTTTGCCTAATATATTCCTCGGCTTCTTGTGGGGTTTTGCCATTTTTTACAAGATAGGCTGCAACCAGGGTGGGGGCTCGGCCATGTCCATTTTTACAATGTACATAAATTTTCCGCCCCAACGAGACCAGCTTCTCCAGCACCGATACACCGAACTCAAGTTGATCTGGTGTGGGTGATACGTGATTTTTTACCGGAATCCAAACATAGAACTCAACACCGAACGGCGCGTCAATCCGATCTTCTTCCAGGGAAATATCCGCAGTGATTCCTTCCTTTGTTAACTTTTCATCAAAATGCGTTTGACAACACTGATTAGTACCTATATAAATGCCATCGGTAATGTAGTTGTATTCTAATTTTTTAATTTGAGCGTGGTCGATCATATTTTAATCAATAAATTTATGTATTAACTTATACGATGACCCCCAAAGACGGCGCGAAGGGTGGAAAGAATTTTCCCGATAAACGATGGATTTTTTTGTGAACTGACCCGAAATAGATACGACTTCTTGATGATCGGAGCAGGCACGCCAAGCTCTTTAGCGACCTTGACCGTCCATTTCCCCTCCCCGGTATGAGCCACTGATCCAGATGCTTTTGTCAAGTTTTCTCCATACTCTTTGAATCCTTCCTCCAGCCAACCTGTAAGCCGCGACGTAATGATGCTGTTTTGGTTATACACATTGGCGACATCTTTTAATTTGAATTGAAAGGGTGCTTTTTTGAGTATGGTAAAACCCTCCGCGAGCGCTTGCATCATGCCGTACTCAATGCCGTTATGAACCATTTTTGCGAAATGTCCGGCACCCGATGCTCCCATATATCCGGAAGTTGTATCGGACATGGCAACAAAAATCGGTTTGCTTTTCTCGTATATATTTTTCTCACCGCCCGCCATTATGGCAAATTTCCCAAGATGGATGGAGGTCGGCCCCCCAGAAACACCAACGTCGAGAAAATGAATTCTCTTTGCGCTCAATTTTTGTGCACGACTCATAGAATCCTTATAGAAAGAGTTTCCACCATCAATTATGGTGTCGCCGTTCTCGAGTAGTTGTGCGAGGCCGTCTCTACCAAATAGCACTTCGTCCACGGGCTTCCCCGCGGGAATCATCAGCCATACGGTACGCGGAGCGGAAAGGTTTTTCGCAAATTCTTTCAATGAATACGTGCCGACGATACCCTCTTTTTCAAGTTTTTTTGTGGCGCTCGGCGTTCTATTGAATCCAACAACGCGCCACCCATTTACCGATAAACGCCTCGCCAAACTGCCCCCCATTTTACCTAAACCGACAACGCCAATTTCTCTGACGGGAGCAGCTATTCTTTTGTCTTTAGTATCGGACACCTCTTGTGTAAGAGATGGGCGCGGAGTGACACCGGGATCATATTCAACCAATGGCACGAGGTTCCGTCTCCAACCAGCGACAATCGGATCAGTAAACTTCCATAGTGCCTCCACTTCTTGGGATGATACAAAGCGCGCTTGTTTGCCCTTGGTCGCGGCGTCAAGGATTTTGGCATATTCCTCCACATATTGCGCTTTTGTTTCCTTCTCATATAGATAAAAAGAAAACACCCTTTCTTCCATGGCGTGTTCGAAGCCCGGCTTTTTTGTCCAAAAGTGGATAATGATTTCATCATTCGGCTCAAGGCGGAAGACTATTTTATTCATCCCGTGCGATCCAATGTCGCATAAATGACAAACCCTGGGATGTTTTAGAGTCAACGTTATTTCTTTATATGCCTCATTCATTCTTTTCCCCGCCTCCATCAATATTGGCACTCCCCTCCATCGCGGATGGAGAAGTTCGGTTTTCAGCGCGAAAAACGTCTCTGTTTGGGAATCAGGATCTACCCCTTTGATATTTTTATATCCGCCATATCGAGCCCGATAGGTATTTTTTTGTATTGTCTGGCTTGTCCACGGCACAAGGGTTTCTAAAATTGCTGCCCGGTTCTGGCGAACAGAGTCTACCTCCCCATCTTGCGGATATTCCATAGTCAGCGCAGCGAGTATGGTCAAGAGATGGTTTTGTCCCACATCGCGCAACGCGCCAATGGTATCGTAAAAATTTCCGCGATCTTCTACGCCTATGGTCTCATGGAGGCGGATGTCGATGCGTTCTACCATGGTATTATCCCAGTTATGTTCAAAAAGATTATTTGAGAATCTAAAATTCTCTATCCCCTGCACAATTTCCTTAAAAAGATAGTGGTCAATACGGTAGATCTGCTCTTCCTTGAAGTACGCGGTGAGAAGATCCTGGAGTTCTCGCGCGCTTTTTAAGTCTCTTCCAAACGGCTTTTCAATAAGCATGCGGGTCCAGCCAAGATCCCCGCCGCAGGGAAGATTTAATTTAGCCGAAGCAAGATTCTTGAAAATCGTTTTATAGGTCTCGGGAGGCGCGGCATGATAAAAAAGTTTGTTCGCACATACTCCCCAAGTTGATTCGATCTTAGAAATTTGCCCGGCGAGCGTCAAAAAAGATTCTTTATCTTCGAATGTCCCTGATTGGTATGAAAAATGCCTAAAAAAGCCCGAAAAAGCATTCTCTTCTATTTTTTTACCAACGCATTTCTCTATAGAGTTACGCACCAGTTTTTTGAAATCGTCGCTAGAAAGATTGCTTCTTGAAAAACCAATGACCATAAAACGTCCCGGCAAACGGCCGTGCTGAAAAAGATGCCAAAGCGACGGAAAAATCTTTTTTCCCGCCAAGTCTCCTGTGGCACCCAAAATCACGAGGATCGTTGGAATAGTATTCTTTAGTTGTTTGTTGTTATGACTTTGCATAAATATGTAACAAATATGCGGATACCATTAGAACCATTCCCAAAATGCCGATCACTCGTTCCCGCCTCATTATACGGAAAACCATTTTGTCTATTTTGTGTTCTTTCCAGACACGGTGATGTACCGCAAGTGCCGTATATGCGATTATGACTTTTCCGATAATATCAAAGGTGAGAGCGAGTGTTTCCATGTTATCCTTGATCAGGATAGTGATGTCTCATAATGCTAAGAGTTTTTCTATTTTTTCGCGAATCTCGTTTATGTCCATGGGTCCTCGTTTGTGCTCGACTATCAAGCCATTTTCATTAACAAAGATTGTCTCCGGCATCGAGAAACCACTGATTGACCGGTAAAACGAGTCTTTCGGATCTAATAGAAATAACAGATCATTGGTGGTTCCCTGTTGATCAGTATAGCCCTTGGCAACCTGTAACGACTCGGCACGATCAATGGCAATAATAACTATCTGATCTCCGAACTCTTTTTGGGCGATCGCGAAATCCACCAATTCTTTGCGACAGAACGGACACCATGCCGCCCATGAATTTATCAGGAGCGGCTTACCGGCAAAGTCCGCAAGGCTGACAATCCCTCCGCTGTAATCGTGTAAGCTAAAAGTCGGCGCCTTTTCTAACTGAACTTCCCGCTCAGAGAGCGCATTCGAGTTTTCAGTGGGTCCTTGACTGGTTTTAGAAATCAAAAACCAGCCAAGGACGAAAACCGTTATAAGAATGCCAAAAAGGTAAACTTTTTTCATAATGATTTGCGAAAGCCTTTTTTGTGTCCTCACTTACCTTAGGCGCAGCTGCACTTAGTTTCCGCTTGCTTGCAGCCGTGGCACTTGGCTACACAATGATTACCACCACATGCGTGGTTCTCATCGTGCTGTTCCGCTTCAGTGCCGCACATGTCGCACTTATATCCCAAAACTTGACCGCCACATGTCGTACACTTTTTTTCCGATTCGTTCATAAATTTGAGTTTAATTGATTAACTTTATTGATTTATTAATGACTATCAATGTCGACCTTTACGACTTATTCTCCTTCATCAATTTCGCCAAACGAATTGGCATCATAAAGAGAAGGAAGACGATGGTCAAGAGTGAAACAAAAATGCCCGTCAAAATTTTTCCAACTCCGACGAGTTTCAGGCGCAAAAGTTCAGAAGGATAATTCTGGATTTGAACCAGTTTTTGATTCAGCTGCGATCCGGTTACTGCTGCTTCACGCTCCACTTTACTCATAATAAAGTAATCCTGTTGAAGTGCGTGGAACTTTGTTTCCTCGACCGACACTTGCTGGTGCATACTAATTCCTTGCGATACGAACACCAAAGAAGCGACCACAAGAATCATGAGGATTAGCATAGGCACCATCATTGATTTCATATTTTTCATACGTTCTGAAACTTAAATGATTTATTGATTACAATTACATGCACCCGACCGGGGCCATCACCCATTTATTACGGGGATGGCAGCGCATGATACTGGCATAATTCTCCGTGTATTTTATGATCGTCATATGCCGAGGTAGCGGCCACCGCTCCCATCGCGGCGGCGGTAATGCCTTGCTTAAACGAACCGAAATGATTCACAATATCACCCGCTGCAAAGACGCCATCAATGTTGGTTTTCATCATATTGTCTACTTTGATATAGCCACGATCATCGAGCTCTACGCCGAGTGATTGTGCAAGTTGAACATTCGGCACTGCTCCTATCTCAACGAATAAGCCGTCGATTATCAGTTCATCGGAGTTGTTGAATGGCCTTGAAAATTTTACCCTTTCCAGTTTATTCGCACCGAGTAATTCCTTGACTTCAGTCTCGAGTAACACTTCAACTTTATTACCGAGTTTTTCCAATCGTTCTATATTGATAGGTTCTGCAGAGACCTTTTTACCCCGAACAATTAAGAATACCTTTTTGGCATATTCCGACGCTTGTATAACGCCCTTAACCGAAGCATCACCACCGCCGACCATAGCGATTATTTTACCGTTATAGACCGGCCCATCGCAAGTAACGCAGTAATGCACACCTTTGCCCGTAAGCTCCCTTTCATTCGGAAGCCCGAGGCGACGTCGCTCGGCACCTATTGCAAAAATAATTTCATGCGTTTGGTAAGTAGCGTTGCCAGCGGTCACCGCAAAACAATGTTCCTGACGCGCAATGGCCATCACTTCGGCGTCCAGTGTTTCAACTTGCAAATTATCCGCTTGTTTTTTCATTGCAAGCATCAAATCAAAGCCATCTATAAGGTCAAAACCAGGATAATTCTCGATGCTCCCGGCTTTTGCCGTTTCACCGCCAAAATCCTTGCCAATTACAAGAACCTTCATGCGATACCTACTCGCATATATGGCAGCTCCCAACCCTGCCGCTCCAGAACCAATTATAACAACATCATAATTCATAGGCGCAGCAAACTAATAATTACTTATTATCCTACTTATCCGCAATTTTTTCCCAAAGTTCCATGCCTTTCCTGAACAGTCTCCTCTCCTTACCAAAACACGCAAGACAACTTTTGAACCGAGAGCCGGCCTTCAAAAATTTCTTATTTCCACAGGGAACACAAGCATATACGCCGTCTTCCGGCACCACGCTTCCTACTTTATATACTCCTTCTTCATTGATATTTTCGTAATTATCGTGCATTAGAGATTTCTTTTTTCTTTTTTAATTGCTTCTACCAGCATTTCTTTCGATGGTCCTTCGTGCAACACACCTTTCCACATATACAGTCTGCAGCCTGACTCGTGATAGTTCGTAATTTTAGACGCCATGGGATCAATATCTATGCCATCGATAAGTATTTGGGGAGATCCTGAAAAATGGTACTCCTTTGCTTCACTATCGTTTGTGATTACAATTTCCTCGATCGTCGTGGTAAGACCGTTTTCTTTTAAAATGGTTTCTATAATCTCTTTCGTTGTCTCCCAGATATTACAGATTGCATTATGGAGTATGGTGATTGTCATAAGTTTTTATACCGTTATTGAATTCCAATTGAACCGCCGCCTGCTAATATAAGAGCGATACTGGAAGCAAACAGAATGAAGTCAAACTCCCAACCGGTTTTATCCACTGCCGCGAAGGGGACGTGCCACTTCATCATTTTCATACCAATTGCTCCTAGCATGATAACCGCAAGAATAAGAGCCGAAAGTTGAACATACAAACCAACGATCAGGCCGAGGGATGCGAGTAACTCGAGCATGCCAAGCATAAGAACCATGCCCACAGGCATTCCGACCATTTGTGCCATGCCTTTCGAATTTTTCACCTTTGGTATGGCGTGATAGATAAAAATAACTGCCAGCCCAATTCGCACTAACAAAAGTCCGATATCACTATACTGCGTAAGTTGTTCGACCACATGTGTTGTTTTAGAAATTAACTATTCACTACATGATACCATTGTTGACTCGAAATCTCGACACCAACGTTTTTTATCGAATTGGAAATGCGGTTTCAAAAACTGTATTATTTTTAAGGCATCCTGCTCGGCATTTTTTAGAGACACCGAGGCACCGGGGGACGGCGTGATATTGAACAATATTTTATCTCCAACTATTTCCGCCTCGCCCATTTCCATCTTCATGGTTTTTGTGTTTACCACTTGCGGCCTTATACCCCCGATATGCTTTCCGTAACGCAGTTGCATATATTTCAACGAAGGAACGATTTTTCGCGCTTTTTGTAAAAACAACCATTTCCCGACGATTGGTATGTCAAATAGAAAGTTATGCACAATGTAGGTAAAAATAGTCCAATCGGCGATAATCCGAAACAAGCTTATCACACCCCGGATAGTCCACACCGAAACCTTAAAAAAGTGACGAACACTTTTATAGTCGTAGCGCTCAAGCATTGGCAATACTTTTGCAGTTGGACCGAAGCGGGTTTCACTCCCATCATTGACATCGGGGTCGCCGTGAATGGCGGCGAAGGGTAACTTTTTGACCTGCATCGTGTATACCTTGCCGCGAAGCAAGTTATTGCCGCAGTAGAAACTGCCAGCTACCGGTAATAAGCCCATTTCCTTGCCATAGCCCAGTTGCTTCGCAAATACCAAGCTATAGGGACCGGCAGTTACCGCAACGGCACGTGCACGCAGCGTCCCCCGAGTGGTTACTACTTGAAAACCGCCCTCCGCTTTTTCAATTCGCTGAACCGTAGTATTCATTAGCGTATCAATAGTTCTCCCCCTTTTTTCTATCACTCGTGCCTCACTGGAGCGAAGCGACTCTTTTACATACGACTGCGCTAACTTTTTATAATTGACCGCGTAACCGTCGTCAGTATATAACGCCAATAATTTTTCAGTCTTGCTTCTTTTTTCGATCAATTTTGGTTCTATTTTTTCTAACTCATCACGGTCAAGTTTTTTCAATTTTGGAAAGAGCTCCTTGAATTCACTATATCGCTTCTCCAGTTCTTGTATTTCAGTATTCCCAACGGCAATCACCATTTTTCCGCCTTTAACGAACGCATTTTTGGCGTATCTATGGAGGTATATGGTAAGCATATCAGCCGCTTCCTTCACCCGCGTCGCTTTTTCAAGCGTGTAATTCGTCTCGATATCACCGAAATGCAGGGTCTGGCTGTTGTTATTATAATGGGTGCTTACTTCACCAAACTCATCATATTTCTCGATAATCCCCATCCTCTGGACATTCGTGTAATTCGATAAAGCATAGAGGAGCGCCGTACCCGTTACTCCGCCGCCAATAATAAGCACATCGTAGTCAGTATTTTTTGACATTCTACGGGTGTATCACGTATTACTTGTTACGCCATCGCGGTATTCGCCACCCAGACTTTTTTTAACGGCAATAATTGGATAGATAAGCCCAAGAATAAAGCCATACACCAAATGCCCCCACAAGCTTGGCAACGCTCCCTGCATACCATTAATAGATAATTGCACCCCCATTCCGAGCCATACCGGCATGATAAGAAGCGGCCCGAGAATCCACCACACAAAACCATATATGACGCCGAGCAGTATACTTTGGGTTTTATCCTGCGCCGAATGGCCAAGGACAATAGCAAAGACCACTCCGATGATCGCACTAAACAACAGGTGGAGCACAAAGCCAAATAGGGCGGAACTGCCGCCAAGCAATGCCGCTACCATAGGGAGCATCCCTGCCATCCCCATCATGGCGCCAAACACAACGCCGGCGAGAATACCTGCTACAACGCCTGCTCTTACATGATTTCCTTCGATTTTAACGATAGACATATAGGTGAATTTACAATTAATTAAATAATTCACTATCTGGGTGTGCCGCAACCCACGAAAACCAGAATGCCCCGAAGGGATTGATGCGCTGTAGCGATCCGTCCGCCTTTTTTTCAAACAGGCGCACCGCGTCAATGTTCGCTTCGTATCGTGCAACAATGATTTTACCGGCGAAAAAATCCTCTATCGTTCCAACGCTCTTAATTGCCTGCGGCCAATAAGCTTTTGCCTTACCGTCTATCACAATTCCTAAAATATATTCTTTTTCGCCGAGACGTGCATCGCCCTCTCCTACGGGAAATATAGTGCCCGGGGATGTATAGTAATCACCATACGGGTCCTGCCCATAGAATCGATCCGCTCCTGTATCGCGTGAGAGTACCTCGCCGTCAGTATGAAGCTCCTTCCATTCTCCGAAGCGAATCTGGTCTGATGGTAGTATATCGAGTTTTGTGCCAGTCATGTCGCCAACAATTGACTCCCCCAGAATTTGCGACCAGAGCGAGTTTGTTTTGCGGTCATACATCACTAAATTTGAATTCCATAGCTTGCCCGAGGTTCCAAACTCGACTCGTTCGCCATTGACTAGGGGATCAAAGACAATACCGGATAAACAAAGCGGACAGTAACTCACCAACACCCGCTTCCCCTTGATAGTATCGTTGACTATTTCATGCCATACCAGTATTTGGAACGGATAGAATCGATCAGTGTCTCCGATTGCAAGCGCAATACCGGGATCGCTCGCTACCAGATACTCACTCGCTTCGCTGGTAGATACGAAATGAGGGCTATCAATAGACGGGATGCCATCTTGTGGCGGCCCGCCTCCAATTATTTCTTCAAACGGAACGCTGTGTTTTACGCTATTTGTGCTCATAATTTCTCTCTCAACTTGCCGCGTCTCAATTTGCTTTGTGTTTTCGGCCTCAGATGCAGACTCGGAGACACTCAACGGATTATTCGACGCATCCGGCAGATCTGCCGGTGTTGTGAGTCCGAATACAACAAAAGCTACAATAATAATGACCACTACTCCACTGAATGCAATAATTACCTTTGGGGAACGCATATTATTGTTTGATCAGTGATATAATATCATTCTCTCGAATATCGCCAGGAATCACTTTTACGATTGCGCCGTTCTTATCAATCAACAGGTGTGTATTCGTATATTGAACGCCAAACGCGTTCGACGCCAACCGAAGCGGATCAAGTGCAATTGAAAACGAAATACCCTTTGATAAGACAAATTGTTTGACCGTTGATTCGCGTTCCTGCAAATTTATGCCGATGACTTCAATATCATCCTTATATTTTTCATACATTCCATTGAGTTTTGGCATATCACGCTGACAGTTGGGACACCATGATGCCCAAAAGTCAAGTACGACTGGTTTTACGCCCCTAAATTCTGCGAGTGTTATTGTGCCTCCGCTCAGTCGCTGGAGCGTAAAGTCCGGCGCGAGGTTCGGGTTTTTTTCTGTGGGCATAGCAGTCTCAGACACAGATGCGCTTATTTGTGCTGTTGGTGTCAATGTAGGTGCTTGCGAGGACCGAGGTATAGTTTGCGTTTTGTCATTATACAGAGCCCCGACAATTAAAAAGCCCACACCAAGTACGATAACTCCTCCGATAACTAGCACTTTGTTGTTCATATGTGCTGACTTTTTTTAATTAATATGAAGTAACTCTGATAATCGCGCTTTGTCGAAACCAACGACGATAGTGCCGTCAATAGCAATTACCGGCACACCCATTTGTCCCGACTTGTCGAGCATTTCTTGTCTCGACTGATCGCTTAGCGAAACATCTTTTTCCTCGTACTTTATGTTATGTTCCTTAAAAAATGCCTTAGACATTTTGCAATAAACGCAGCTTGGAGTAGTGTATATGGTTACTTTGGTCATAGTTTTTTTGTTATCATTAATTAGTATTTTGTTTATCGACCTTTTTAATGAATAAACACATGTGCTTAACCGTTGGATGGGCACGATTGATTTCATAACAAACCATTTGGCCCATTCGAATTTTTATGACTAAGCCCAGACGCTCAAGTACACGTAATTGCTGCGACGCCGCTGAAACTGTGATGCCGAAAATATGTGCTACATCAGTCACACATATATCGTGATGATCCATAAGCACTCGAAAAATATTGAACCGCCCTGCGTCGCCAAGTGCCTGTAACATCAGGGGCGTGTTGCCTATTGGTTTATTTAATTTCGATTGTATCGTTTTAATTTCTTGGTCTGTTAACATACTATTTAGAATTAAGTAATTGTGCAACTGCTTCATCATATTATACTAAAAAAATCTGTCAAGGACAGTTATCCACACTAATTTACCAGCCATTAGATCACGATAATAAAAAAGCTCTAACATTAGGGCTTATTCTGTTAAATGGGAACTTAGATTCTTGTTCACGAAATGGGCTCATAGTGAGTTATGTCTTAATAAGTTGTATTAGTTCGGGGAATGTCTCCTGATTGAAGTGGCCTCTATCGGCAAAGTTGTGCATGATAGCACGCGGTAAAGACCGCTCATACATGCCGTACCCTGTTGTTGTTTATAAAACCTACTGCTCGCGAGAAATTTTTGTATCGCATATGTAGTTACAAATATCGCACTTTAGAGATGTTTGTCTCTAGTGCTAAACGATGCAAAACAGCAACGATAGGGACGAGGGCCTCTTTTGCAGGACGGTCATTTGTGTTTTAATTTTTTTCGCGCCCGCGTTACAGCATCTACGCCCAGACCATGCGATTTCAGGAAATCCGAGATCGGCTTTCCACACCTCGAGCAAAAAGAGTTATTTGCAAACATGCCTCTTCCGGCTTTGATCTCTGTTTCTCTGTCTTTGATTTCTTTTTTGCAAATGTCGCATTTGGTGACTAACATATAATTCAGATTAGCATAGGGGACACCATTCGTCTATGTGCGTGTGCTACGAGCCAGATAGGCTGTCATTATAATGCTCAAAGAGCACCCCTTTATTACACACACAGGGCACTGTACATACATTGCGGTTAAAACAACACGGTCTTCGATTGCCGGCCTTGAGCTTCGAACATGCTACCTCAATCCGTCGCATACGCGTTTCCGGTCGCTTTGTCGAGCGTATCCAACGGATCCAGTCCCAGCGGGCCATTGGCGTGATGTCAATCCATATCGAGTGTGCCTGTGGGACCACCGCAAGAGCATGCTTAAAATCCGCTGGTACCGCGGGTTCCGGCCATACTCGAGTCGGCTGAATTGCCAGTACTACCGTGTCGCCCGCGCCTGCATCAGCAGCTTCGCGCATGGCTTTGTCGACCCGAAACCAGTGGCTTCCCTTACCGTCCGGTTCGAGCGCGGCTTGAAAACGGAAACCATTGATAGTTCCCTCAACCATTGTCATGCCTCGTGAAGGAAGCTTCGCGCTTGCGCTCTTGGGCAGCATTAGAACGGTCCATAAGTCGATTTTGAAGAGTGTAGTTTTGAAACGAATGGTGAACATACTTTATTGCTCCATAATTATTCTTTAATCAAGCAGCCACATATTTACTATAAGAAATGCGACATAGATTACAACAAGAATCAAACCCTCGCGCCGATCCATTTTTTTGCCGCTTGCATAAAACAACACAAATAGGAACAAGATTGCAGCCAAAAAAACCGCAATCGTCCAAAATGCCGGACCAACAGTGAACGTAATCGGCCGCATAATTGTCAGAACGCCCAGCACCAACACATTCGTAAATGCCGAGCTTATCAAGTGGCTAAGAGAAAGACCCGACGCACGCTTCCGCCACGAAGTAATTGCAATGGTTATTTCAGGTAAATTTGTTCCGATCGCAAATACTAAAGCCCCGATTACAAGCTTATTTATGTGTGTTTTATCCAGTAATCCAATAGTGACCTCCACGATCCAGTGAGATGACAGTAGTATAAACACAATACCGAGAATCGAAAACAAAAGTGCTGTGGCTATCTTTTTT
>MHXC01000060.1:50054-50258 GCA_001824325.1 Parcubacteria group bacterium RIFCSPHIGHO2_01_FULL_47_10b | reverse complement strand
CTCGAGCGTTTCGGATAGACCATACCGAATCAAAACATTTGCAACTTCATCAGTAAGGATATGCGCTTCGGCCGAGACAGACGTTATCGCTGTAATAGTAAAATCGATGACCGTTGGCGGCGTTCCGTCGCCAGGATTAGAAAGCGTTGGGTACGGCGACTGACTGCCACCGCCCCCTCCGCCAGGACTCGAGGTTGTTGGCGT
>MHXC01000060.1:31432-50024 GCA_001824325.1 Parcubacteria group bacterium RIFCSPHIGHO2_01_FULL_47_10b | reverse complement strand
TGTTAAGTTCACGTTTACGCCGTCCGTAGCAGCTTGTGCGTCCATGACTGGCACGAGAGTTAGCACGACAAACAAAGCCAGTGCCAAAAGACATACCTTGTATCCAACAGAATGGTTATATAGCGCTCTCCTCATACTATATACATTTTATGATGCTGCTTATAACGCGGTTGCCGTGATCGTAACAACGGCCCGATATGACCCTGCGCTTTGTGAATGGCTACTGCCGATTTGTGCTCGAGCGTATACCGTTGTTGCTGTGCCGCTCGGCGTAGCAGACGCGGATTGGGCAATCGTCTGCGTCGTAGTACTCAAACCGATCCAGCACGCAGTACCGCTCGCAGTGCCGCCCGATTGATTGCATGACGCGCCATTATTTTTGAATTTTTGCACGGTGTGTGATCCGGAAACAGTAACTCCAAATAGTGATTCACTCGCTGCTGGCGAAAACGTATAGATCGGACTCGTACTCCCGTTATTAAAATCTTGAAAATAGGTGGTTGCATCGCTGGCGCTGTACGTGCAGGTGCTGATACAGCGAAGCACCGGATCCGTCGAAGCGCTGATTCCCATCTGATACCCTGCCGAGTTGTTCGTGGTTACGGTCCATGATGCTGATGATGTTGCCGCAGTGCCGGTATTGGCGATGCTGCCGAGAGAAACATCGCTTGGGGACGTAATGCTCAAAAACGAGCCATCGAGCTGTTGAAATCCGGCATTTAAAATATAGCTTGTGGTTGTGGCCCGACCACTACCTTGCTCCCCGACGGTAAAATTGACGATGTAATTGCTGGTTGTCGAGTTTCCAACGCCACCGGAACTGAATACGTCCCGTTCAATGCGGTAGTTGGTTGACGAGGCAACCGCTCCATAGACTATATGCGCGAGCAACGCACCCGCTATAATTGCCAGCGTTACTACTCCTATATATACAAATCGAGAATGATCGTTCGGTAACATTGAATGGAATTACGTCGGATACTTTGCGCGCCATTGCCGCAACCACCACATAAACCAAAACAGCGCGATCGCGATGATAACTGCAACGACAATATTCATGGGTATAACCCAGAATGTGGTTGAAGCGGTGATGATCTTGCCCGCAAACGCCACTTCGGCGACTGCATAATACTTCCCAAATAACACAGAGCGCGACCACGTAAAGCGCTTTTCCCGAACACTATCAGGCAATACATGCCAATCACTTGATTGCATCCTCCCTACTATTTTACCAGAAAGATTCGTTATTGTAACGGTGGTGTTTGCGGTGAGGTGCGTTTGCCCTGTGTTTTCGACAACGATAGATAGAGGGATTGTGGTGTCGCTATACACTCGGCGAGATGATGAAAACGAGACGATCCGACCTGACGGCTGTATGGTGTCCGTAAATCCGGTATCGTTATCAGATGCTCGCACATTGGCGAGAAGTAATACCCCGAGGCGTGTCCGAATATCTACGCCGGAAGCTGGGTCCGATATACTGCCGGTACCTTTGTCCGTGATCGCCTGCCCTGAAGCAAATAGCGCGGCATAGTGCCCACCGGGTTTCGCATCACGTGGCACTTGCAGAACAACCGAAACCACGGCCCGCTTCCCGGGGTCAACGCGGAATTCGCGCACCTCGGGAATGAGCCAGTCTCGCGCAGTTGTTTGCGTTGGGGCTCGTTGGGCGCCCAGAAATCGTACTGGGTCTTCAAGATCGCGTGTCCCCACCATATCTTCGGTAGAAAGCTCGAATATCATCGGATTGGACGTCCTGTTGCCAATCTGAAATGCGCGGGTGATGCGATCCCCCGGGCTTACGGTTTCGACCCAGCGCAGTGGCGAGATAATAACGTCACCAGCAGGAGCCGCGTTCGTGCTGCTGGAATCTAGAGAGTCAATGGTGATGGCATGAGCAATGCCACCAAACAAACTATATATGGCAGCGATTAGTGCGACAGAGATTTTATGCATTACTTGCATTAGCTTGCTCGAGTAACGAAAGCAACGAGCCTATGTCTTGTTCAAAGCCATTATTGTCGACATCGATAGTGCCGGTCTCTAGGAGCTCACGGACTCGTTTCGCCGCATTGAATTGCTGGTATAGCGTATACAGCTTCGACGGTATTCTGATCACATCGTGTCCTTCGACTGGTGCGATTGCAATATGTGTTCCGGTCGTCCACTCTTCAACACGCGCTGGTTCACCGGGTGATTTTGCGCTCATTTGCTTGATATACTCCTGAAGCTGGGCCCACACAGTATTTTCAGAATCAAGCTTTTTGAATAACGCATCTGCTCTGGAAATAATTGTTTCCATCGACGTTCGCATTTCAGTGCCTTGTATTTCAGTCTTTGGCTCCGGGCTGCCAGTCGCTGGACGATTTGCATTAAGATAACTCGTCAGTCGCTCAAGCAGAGCAGGATTAATCGCAGGCAATGGCTGTTTCGGTTGCTCCGGCTGCTCTTGGGTTTCCGGTGTTGGGTTGGTATTGGGGCTATCCGGTTGTTTCGGCTTATTCGTTGGCGCTTCTGACCGCCTCTGTCCAGCAAGCACTTGATCAGGCTCAAATAAGCCCTTGTGCTTAATTTCTCTATTGGGATCATGTATTCGCTTTCGTTCTTTGTCTATAACTCCATAACCGCTTAGCACCTTTCCCATTTGCTCAGCATGCTGCTTCTCTCTCTTCGTCCTAGTCGATTCCTTGAATATATCAAACCATTTTTTAACATTCCACCATGGTATCTTCTCTTTCGGACGAGGCGCATTTCCAAACAACCGATCATATTCGGTTTTCGCTGTGGCAAGTTCCGCCTCGGTGAACGTTGCGCCCCTATCAACTCCTCGAAACGCACCCCAATCTTGGCGGAGCGTGCTCTTTGCTGACAGCCCTAATTTTTTAATCCATGCAATACTGCGAACAACGTCCTCGCGCCGCTGCGCGGGAGTTTCGGGAGAAGGCGTTGGGGTAGGCTCAAGAGTCGTCTCCTGCGGCGTTGGCTGGTTTGGTAGCTCCGAACCGAATTTCTGCTTAAATTCCTCGGCTGTGGCTGGTGGCTCCTCGCCGTATTGCTTTCGATAGCGCTCCTTCATCATTTCTGTCTGATAACCAGGGGCAAAACCCACGTGGGGTTCTTCGTCCTCGAATATTTTTAGTACTTCCTGTCGCTTCTCTTCGATTTTCTTTTGTTGTGCTTGATCAAACTCTCGCAATTCTTGCGCGTATCTCGCAGGGTCTGTACGAAATTGTTGATCCACCGATTCTTTACGGTCTTCCATGGCGCTAATGAAATCCTCTTGCTCTTTCTTTTCATGCGCCATAGTGGCATCGCGCTGCTTTTCCTCTTCGGTTTTACCCGCACTTAACGAATCTTGTACCTCATCGGTGATAACACCACTACTAGTTTCATGTGATGCAGCCGGTGGTTTATTAGTAGTATCAGTGGATATTTCTTGACCTCCGTCTCCGCCAGTAATATTTTCTTTGGCCTGGTCTTTGCTCGTCTCATTCGAACGAACATTCTTCCTCCACAGTTCCCAATCACGAAGATGGGTAAGACCCTTTTTAGTTTTTTCTTGACTGATGAGACGCTGATAATTATCTTTATGTATTCCTCGATAGACCTCTTCGATTGCAGCACCGTCCTCTTTTTGCACCTGCTGTTTCTGCCCTTCCAGTTGAGTTTCGTGCTCGGCCATCGACATCTCGTCATCGGCGATTCCAGTACGCCCCTCGCGCGCTGTTTGTTCGGCTTGTCTTTTCCGCTCTGAGCCTCTCCCCATGCTAAATAATTAAAAACTTAATACCCTCTCAACTTCTCCGCGTGTTCTGATTCGCGAATTTTTTGAAGGGCTTTCGCTTCGATTTGACGAATGCGCTCGCGGGTAACGCCAAATTTCTTTCCCACTTCTTCGAGTGTATGGGTCTCGCCGTCTTCGAGCCCGAACCGCATTTCAAGAATCTTTTTCTCGCGCGGTCGTAGTGTGTGCAAAATTTCGATAATATGTGCCTTTAGAAACTTCCGCGCCGTAAGCCGATCCGGCGACAGTGATTTTTCGTCCTCAATAAATTGTGCGAGCGTTGACTCTTCATCGTCATCCTCGCCGACTGGCGTTTCAAGTGAAATGGTCTTTTGCGAAATTCGTTTCACCTGCTCGACTTTATCGATGTCCATCTCCATCTCTGCTGCAACCTCCTCGACTAATGCGGGTCGTCCAAGAATCTGCGCCAAACGCCGCTTGATCTGCATATATTTCGAAATGGTTTCAACCATGTGCACCGGAATGCGGATGGTGCGGGACTGATCAGCTATTGCGCGGGTGATTGCCTGGCGAATCCACCACGTCGCATAGGTCGAAAATTTGTACCCTTTTTTGTAGTCAAATTTCTCTGCGGCGCGAAACAAGCCGAGGTTCCCCTCTTGGATCAAGTCTAGCAACGTTAAATTTGGCGTTCGGTACGCGTACCGCTTGGCAATCGACACCACAAGGCGTAAGTTTGCACCAATAAGCTGCTGCTTTGCTTGTTGATCGTTGCGTTCTATCCGCTTGGCTAAATCGATCTCCTCCTTGCGGCTTAATAGCTGCACCCGACCAATCTCATGTAAATACATTTGTACCGAATCCAGCGGCAGTTCCGACATGCTCACCGTTGTGCTTGTTTTTCGTCGCTTTCGGCCGTCTTTCGCAACGGGCGCCTCCTTTTTTGTTGACTCTGGTAGCACGACCGAGAAACTTGATGGCCGCTCTATTACTTCAACATTGGCGCCGGACAACGCGTCATATAATTCTTCCAATAATGCAATCTTGAGTTCGATGGACGGAAATGCGGTAATAATCTCGTCAAACGTCACAAAACCACGGTTACGCCCGCGCTTCACAAGCGCCTGAACATGTTCGTGATCCTGCGTGGTAATCCGTGCGCTTGCAATAGACCTCGATTGTCGTTGCTTCGTCCGTGATTTTTTGTTCCGTGATACGTTCGACGCAATTGACTTCTTGGCTTTTATACGCTTTATAGTTCTCGTCTTTTTTGTGCGTACTGACATTGCAATATAGTGTGTTAGCTGCATTAGTGAAACAGCGCCGCAATATCCTGCTCAATGCGGTGTCGTTCAGTGTCATTGCCGTTGGCTTCGGCGGTACGCAACTGCTGCTCTAATTGGTGTAGTTGAGACCGGCGGTTACACGAGCGAATAGATTCGCATAGGCGGTCCAACTCCATGGCGGCAGTCGACGAATCATTGAAATATACATCGCCTCGCAAGGCGAGTTCATTGAAACGGATATGAAATTGTGGGTCCAATGTATGCAGATAGTCGCCGGCTTTTGTTGCAGCGGTGGCTTTCTGAATAACTAGGGTAAGTATATCCTGAAGCCAGTTATTTTGCAAATGCACGGTACCCAGCTCTTTCTTATGTGCGACTGCGAGCGAAGGATGCTTAATAAGCAGCGACAATAGCGACTCCTCGCTCGTTAGACACGGGTTGCCGAGTTGGCCGATCTCGCCATGCGCTATCAGTTGCTTCGATTCGCGAGTAGGCGCCACTGGACTACGCTGCTTGCTCGCATATTTCTCGAACTCTGCCACCACATCTTCCTCTCGCGACCCCAATTTTTGTGCCAATTTCTGCAGCCATGCGTGCCGTTCGATCGTGTTCGGTATAGCATAGAGTGGCTCAAACAAGTACGCACTAATGGCTTTTTTGCCCGAGATTGTTGTTGGGTCATGTTTCGCAAACGCATAGGAGAAAAAATAGTCCATTACCGGCATCGATTGTGCAGCCGCTTTTTTCCATTCCGCAGGATCATGTTTCGCCATATCTGCGGGGTCTTTCCCGCCCGTAATTGCAACAATTTCGACAGACAGCCCTGCGTCTAGCGCGAGAAAAATGCTTTTCTTCGTGGCTGCTGCCCCTGCCTCATCGTGATCAAATGACATGACAACGGTATCGGTATAGCGCTGCACAAGGGCTATATGGTGCGGCGTTAGAGCTGTGCCGGACGCAGCCACTACCCAATCGACACCAGCTTGATGCGACATCACAACGTCCATTTGGCCCTCGACAAGCAACGCGCGCTTCTCCCGACGAATTGCTAGTCGCGCCTTATCGAGGCCATATAGGATCCGAGATTTGTCATACAGTGGCGTCTGCGGGGAGTTGATATATTTCCCGGATGGATGTTCAGCATCCTCCGCCTCCGGTAGTATGCGGCCTGAAAACCCAACGACGCTTCCCGCGATCGCAGTTATCGGAAACATAATTCGAGCCCTGAAACGGTCATATACAGGTAGTTCGCCCGCGGGAGGACGCTTATCGCTTCTGATACACAATCCCGATTTCACGAGTTCCTCGGCTGAAAAACCCTTGCCATGTAAATGGCTTGTCAGTGCGCGCCAGGCGCTTGGAGCGTATCCAATATGCCATGCGGCGATCGTCTGATCAGTAAGTCCTCGCTTACCTAAATACGCATGCGCCAAATGACCACCTTTTGATTTTCGCAGAGCCAGTTCATAAAATCGAGTCGCTTCCGTGTGCAGTAGTCGAAGACGAGACTTTATATCGCTGGCCTGCGCATCTGCCTTGGTATAGCGAATGGTTACTCCCGCCTTCCGGGCAAGAATTTCCAACGCCTCTTTAAAATTAACCCCCTCAATCTGTTCTATAAAGCTGAAATGATCGCCACCTGCGCCGCACCCGAAACACTTAAACGTCCCTCGTTCCGGAGACACAAAAAATGACGGCGTCTTTTCATTATGAAACGGACACCGCGCCTTGAAGTTAATGCCAGCCTTTTCGAGTCGTACATACTCATTGATCAGTTCGACTATGTCCAGCCGCTGTTTGATGTCGTCTACATGGTTGTGCATGGCGGAAAAATTAATACGCACTTACCACC
Organism: Parcubacteria group bacterium RIFCSPHIGHO2_01_FULL_47_10b; assembly: GCA_001824325.1. Taxonomy (GTDB): domain Bacteria; phylum Patescibacteriota; class Minisyncoccia; order 2-01-FULL-47-10; family 2-01-FULL-47-10; genus 2-01-FULL-47-10. The sequence goes on along the minus strand of MHXC01000060.1, from coordinate 43,141 downwards.
TTCCATCCTCGAACACTATCCCTTGCACCTGACGATATGTCAGAAATTCATTCAGATTGAACGATCGGATGTCCAGACTACCATATTTTGCTTGTAAATGTTCAATTTTGTAGCGCAAAACGTCACCTGCTTGCCAATTACGACCATTAATACTTGGGTATATCGCGTAGTAGCGTTCAGAATCCGGCGTTTTATCAACCCCCATCTCTTTCAGCAATGCAATATGCTCTCCATATGATCGTGAGTCTGCAGATAATCCCGCGAGATAGTAGTGGTCAACGCCCTGTGGATCGCGAACTTGGTTGGTGTGGTAGATGAGGTAGTCAAAATTAATCACGTTCATACAAACGAGTATAATGCTCGTCCACACGACAGTCTGGCGCACAAACGACGTTCGGTCATGTCGTTTTACGTACATGTGCAAAAACAATATGTATATGCCGTAGAGCCATCCGAGCGTCGTAAAGCCATACAAGCGCTTATCAGTCAATCCCCAGGCAACAACGTAATCCAATACACTCTTCAGCGCAACGAGGCTTAATATAAATCCGAGCGCAAGAAGCACATAGGTCGTTACACGAGCAAATTTCGTCGACTGCTTATCGAAGTAAACCAGTAACATTACAAGCAGCGTAATAAAACTCAACTGTCCAAATACCTCGCGAGCCAGTTGCGAATGCGAATATCCGAGCGCTGCCAATGCCTCGCCTGATGCCATATACAGCTGCGCTTGGCTTACAAAAAAAGCAACCATGACAACGATCAAGGCAACTTTGGGGATTGCCAACGAAACATTCCATCGCTGTTCGATAAGTCCTCTGGTTTTATCGAATGGTGCATGTGTTCGCGACAAAAACCGCGGAATAAACAATGAGAGCACAATAATCATAATGATGCGCGCGACATGCATGCCGAAATAATTGATATGCAAAAAGTCCCAGTTGAACACTGCGTGTAACTTCTCTATCCATGAGGCGAATATAGGGTTTGCCGAGCCGAGCAGCGGCACGACAATAAGCAATAGGGCAGCAGCAACTATGAGCCCTATCACTGTATCGCGGAATTGCTTGTTGAATTGTGTTTTGTGTTTCGAAAAAACAGTTTTTGCATCGAACGGATAGAGGTTTTTTGTGATTAACGACTGGAGTCCAATAAGTAATGGTGCAAACAATACTTCAATGAGACCAAAGAACTGGCGCTCTTTTTTATGCAGCGCTAAAAGCGTCCCCAGATACAGCACCGCAAAAATATTGAAGGCTGTAATATCCGGAGCAGCGCGAATTGCAATACACGCTGCAACAATAAGCGAAAAGACATACAGAGACGTCGCATAACGATCGTGATCTGCATGATCCTTAAACACGTATACTGCTGTTAATGCCATCACAAACCACAAGCTCAAGCCGAGATACGGAAAATGATTCGGAATAATCACAAGAAACGCAAATAAAACAGCCAGGCCCACGCTTGTGGAAAAAATGTATGCACGTTGCGCAATATGGTGCTTCATAGTTGTTGATCCTCCGATATATACAAACTCACTGTACGCTCATCCTGACCCTCCGGCAATCCCGATGGATTGTCCTTCATCAAAACCAGCGTTGCCTGTTGTTCCTGGGCTTGCTGCGTGAATGTGAGCGTTCCTTCAAATGGCACAAAATTCTCGGTCATCCATTCGTCCTGTGCGGTCGCAAATCCTTGCGCCAACACGGTTCCATCTTCAACAACCAACATTAATGGAAACGTCGCCTCAAAAAACCACGTTCCGCGAGCTTCGCCGCGAACAATAAGCGGACTGGTCACTGTCGCTCTCGCAACAGGCTGCTCCAAGTGCATGGAGTTGTCATATATAGAATGATCCTCTTTGCCGATGGTTGTATCGCCAGAAGCTCCGTCGTTCGCGATTGGTCCCGCCGGTGCATGTGTTTTATCACCAAATACAAACACCGCGACCCCGACAATAATGATAGTGATAATGAGCGTAAGGTATTTTTTCATTGCCATACACTCATGATAGCCCAAGCGGACTGTTTTGAACATAGCTCAAGAAGTTTTTCCCACAATTTGAAAGTCGCTCTCTTTAAGCAGTGATTGTCTCAAAATCAATCGAAGTGTACGGATTTTTACACGCATATGTATCCCAGGGAGCGGCTCGTCAGCAAAATACAAACTGAGAGCATCCTGGAGCATCAAGAGTGCCTCTTTTTTCGTTTTTCCAAAGCTAGAAACGTCAACATCCAAACACTGGGAGATATAGTAGTCCCCCTCTTTCCAAACGACAGATTGTAAGCTTATGGTTCTCATAGTAAGTTGGGAATATGATGATTATAACATCGCGAAACGATTGGTCAATGCGTGCGTGCGCAGTCTTGCGCTCTCTCCACTTTATCTAAAAATTCGCACTGGCCAAAACAATGCCCCCAATCGCAATCAACGCAATAATCGCCCAAATGATATTCAAGACCCCCGGCTGATAATTTTTCTTTTTGAATGAAATATATACAATCCCAAGTGCGCCTGTGCCATTTAATACTTGATAGAGCAACGACGATGACGCAATAGCTCCAAAACTCACTAGCGCATATGCAAGTACTAACGCAACAGTACCATACCAGCCAATTATCTCGGCCAATATGCCATGGTGATACTGTAGACTTGTACTTTTGTACTCCACGCGCTTTTTCATGTATGCAGCAACTTGTTGTTATCGGATCCGATCTACCCCCACCCCGAGAAGTAAACCTCGCAGGCTGCTCGGCATGGTCACGCCGTTGGCGTGCGAGCAGCCGAGAGCTTAGTGCGCGATTTATCGCAGGGAATTCGACGCACGGTACTTCGAGGGGTGGGAGTAGATGAACATTCAACTATCTTCACCTTACTCCTCGCCCCATGCACTATCGACACTGCTGATTTCGAAATACCCAGATGTTGCGCAAGCGCTGCCACCACTGCAGCGTTAGCCCGACCTTGTTTCGCTGGTTCGCGCACCCACACCTGATACACTCCCTCACTCTGCTGTTCAATCTTTGCAACTTTCGAGCCAGACCGAACGGTGACATAAAATTTCATACGAGCATTTAAAATTGCGCGTTGTCTATTACTCATTCAACCGCTGACGAACCCTCGTCACCACATCTTCGATGCGCCAATCGCTTTTCACTAGATATTCTAATACGCCTCTTTGTAGCGATTCCGCAATTTTATCACCGTCGCTCAAATTCGTAAGCATAATGACTTTTGCAGTCTTCCCCCATGAATCCTCTCGCAAAACCTGCAACATCGACAATCCATCCATTCGAGCCATCACAACATCAAGCAAAATCAGATCAGGGTGTTTACTAAGCGCTTGCTCAAGTCCTTCCTTCCCATTTCGCGCCTCATACACCTGAAACCCTTCGCCTATAAATTTTTCTCGCAGCGCTTTAACCAGTGAATCGTCGTCTTCAACAATAAGAATTGCATGCTGTCGGCTACTCCCGCTTGCTGCAATGTCCATTGTAATTAGTGTTACTAATTAGTGTGCCACATGGCCAAGTTTAACCGTGCCGTCTTTTTCTTTCATTCCTGACACGGGACAGGTGATGTAAAAAGTGGTCCCTTTGTTTTCCTCAGATTCGAATCGGATGGAACCGCCGGTGTGGTCCAAAATCGATTGTACGATATACAACCCAAGCCCGGTTCCTTCAGGTTCCATCTCGCGCACGTTATTCGCGCGGAACAGCTTTGTAAATATCTTGGCCTGTTCGTCTTGAGGGATGCCATACCCCGTATCGGACACCGTTAATACCAGATTACGCCGCTCGTCATCAAGATGCAAGGCGAGTGTTATTGTGCCGCGATTCGGCGTATATTTAACTGCATTGGTAAGAATATTTTCAATGATGATCCGAATAAGTTCCGGGTCAACGTTTAACTGCGGTAAACCCTGCTGAAAATCGGCAACACAGGTAAGCTTTTTTGCATCAATCTGTGGCTGCAGTTCAGCGATTTCGCTCTGCGCTAATGCCACAATATCGGTCAGTTCGGGTCGCACTGAAAATGTCCCCATCTCGATTCGTGACACATCAAGTAAGGCATTGACCAGTTCAACCATGCGTTGATTCCCATGATAAATTTCTTGTAAATAACTCTTCTGCTGTTCTGTGAGCGTGCCAGCATCGCCTTCCAACAACATTTCCGCATACCAGTTGATGGCTGACAAAGGCGTACGCAATTGGTGCGACGCCAGTGAAACAAACTCTGTTTTCGCCTTGTCGACTTCCTTTTCGCGCGTAATATCTCGTTCCAAAACAACAAAAAACATAATGTGCTGCTTTTCGTCCATTACCGGCGAGATATTCGTACTCACTGTATATTCCGCGCCGCTTTTCCTTTTATTCCGTATCTCGCCTTGGAATGTTTCCTTGCGAACCGCGATCGTCTCCCATAAGCGTTGATAGAATTCCTTGCCCATCAACCCACCCCACAACGTGCCTGCTTTCGTTCCTATTATTTCATCCTTTGAAAAGCCCGTGATTAATTCAGCTGCGTGGTTTGCGTAAATAATAATGCCGTTTGGGTCTGTAATCACAATGTGCTCACTGGCGCCTTCGACAGCGAGCGCAAATTTTTTGGTTTCAATGCTTTGTAGGCGGATTCGTTCTTTTTCCTGTTCCACATTTTCCAGCGCATTCACCAGCGCACTTTTTGTCCGTTCAAATTCTCGATGCTGTTCGACTATTTGCTCGCGCGATTCCTTTTTATCAGTAATCAAGAACCGTACCGCTACGTACTGTTCCGGCTTGCCGTCTGGTCCTTGGATTGGCACGACTGATGTATCGGCCCAATACAACGAGCCGTCTTTAGTCCGGTTCGCTATGTCGCCACGCCACACCCTACCGCCAGAAATAGTCTTCCAGAGATCCTCAAATAAAATATCGGGCTGATCCCCTGATTTTAGGATACGGTGATTGTGGCCAATAAGCTCTTGTCGCGAAAAATGCGACGTCTCAACAAACTTATCATTCACGAAAATAATAATTCCCTGCGCATCAGTAATCGAAACAAGCGCAACCTCATCGAGGGCTGACAATAATGCCTCCTGGTTGTTCATAGGTGCCTCCGTATCGCTCTCTCGCTTAACAGGTTATAGAGTGTCTACCTACCTTATCTCGTGATGTTAATAACTGCGCTCTGTTCTGGGTCACATGATCCAACAACGACACGGCCACTGGCTGTTTTATTCACGTAATAGTCGGTATTTGCGTCGGTCCCCGTGCTCGGATCAGTTGGAATCCCTACAATATAGTCAGGCACCAATGCGGATGTTAGATCGGCTCCCGCAGCAACCGTGGTCACCGCAGTACATGTGGCATCAAGTCCTGTTGCAGCGGTTCCCAATACCTGCGAAGTCGCAGTAATGCTGTCAACGGCCGCGGGCAAACTCCCGTTATTATCAATCGCATATTGATAAATAGCGTTCATAATGGTATTCACGTCGCTATGGCGCTGCGCATTGCGCGTTTCACCCAGCTGCTTTCCTGGGTTTAATGCCAAAATCACAATGCCTGCGAGAATACCAATAGCTGCAACAACCAATAAAATTTCAAGGAGGGTGAAACCCTTCTCGTGTGTAAGTACTTTGTTCATACGTGTTCGTTGGTTAAAAAATTAATGATAGGTGTATTATACATCGAATTTTAAAAATCTGATACCTCTTGCCATGTTACAACTTGAATCAAGGGACTGATATCGTTGATAACTACTTGCTCTTTTCGTACGACGGTGCCAGCCAAGCCCGAAGCGTTAATGGTACGGCTCCCTGCGCCTTGGCTGGTTACCGTGTAGTCGCAACTGCCTTGTCCCAGCGTCAGATTTCCAGATCCGGTAAAAGCGGTGTTGTCGTGTATTTGCTGGAGCGCCTCTTCTGCGCATGCGTGGGCCAGTGCCCGCGCTTGGCTCGACTGCCGAAAAGTAAAACTGGTCCGTGACGTTCCCAGTCCCAATTGCAAAAGCGAAATGACGATAGCCACGCCGACTGCGCCAACAACTAATACGCTTATGAGAGTAATGTAACCTGCATTTTTCGCTCGCTGGATATGAATCATATAATCCAAGATATAATCTGGGGCTGTGGATAACTATGGATGCCGCAATGCGGCTGACGCAACAAATGTCTTAAAAAACGAAAACTCATTCCGATCCCGGGGATTCACATGCGTTAAGACAAATGAAATCCGTACTATTCCCGGCGTATCCTGGCGAGATACGTTCTGGAATGTTAAGCCAGATGCAACAACACGGTTATTTGTCAGGGCAATGACTTGAGAAGCTCCCTCTTGTACTCGCAAAACTCCGCTCGCCTCATCAAAAATAGTTGGATCGTCGGCGCTATCAACAACATCAAGCGTAAGCGATGACCCGCTTGAACTTTGAGCTGGCGCTGTTATCAGTTCCCCATTCCGAATCGTTTGTGTCATGAGCTGCACTACCTGCAATCCCTGCTGCTCGACTTCGGCAATTGTTTGATTCTTTGCCTTGGATTGTAACAATAATGCAAGAAAACCAGATGTAGCAAGGAGTAAAAAAGCTGCCATCCCGAGATACAACAGGAGCTCGATGAGAGTAAAGCCCGACTGCCGCTGTGGTCTTGAGCGAAACCTGGGCTTTGCCGAAATTCTGCGAATGCTGTTCGATTTCATTTTCATCGATAGGGATTCATTACTGTGGCGCAAAAACATAAAATTCAGGCTCGCCTGCGCTCACACCAAACGCGCGATCAAGCGTTGATTGATATGCAACACCGTTCATCGCGCTCGCTCCGGCGACATCGACAGAAGCGAGTAAGGTCATTGCGGTTGGGGTAGTTACATCGACTACCTGAAATTCCGCGCTGCCCACGCTCGTTGCGAGAAATGCATACGTACCGCCGTTTGTGAATCCTAATGCAATATCATTGATATTCGCTGATCCTGCTGCATATGAACCAGAAAGCGTAGGAACGGTCGGACTCGCAATACTTATATTGCGGAGCTGTGTACTTTGGCCGACAAACACGCGGGTCCCGACATATGATATTGTCGTTGCGTCGGCAGTCGCGCTGAGGTCCAGCGACCCAACAAGCGACGGAAGCGAAGGAAGCGATATATTAATGACTTGAAGCTCTTGTGAGTTATGACCGGAAGCCACGTATGCGTAATTGCCCGAAACAACGACCTCATACCCAGTTGAGGCAAGGTTAAGAGAGCCCAGTAAAAATGGAGTTGAGGGGATTCCAACGTTTATTATTAGAAACTCGTTCGAGGTACTGCTCACACGAACGACATATGCGTTCGAGCCGACGACATATACGCCATTGGCATCTGCAGTTCCAGGCGCATTATAGATGCCAACAATGGCTGGTGCAGTAGGATTTGTAATATTAACAATAAACAATTCCCCAGAATTATTTGCATTGGTTATATACGCATAATTCCCCGAGATAAACAAATTTCTCGGGACGCCGGACATGCTTAATGTTCCGGCAATTGTCGGCGCTGCAGGGTTGGAAATATTTACTATCGTAAAATCAGTAGTGCCGTCAGAACGAATCACATAGGCGTAATTGCCTTGAACTTGAATCTTTAGCCCGTCGTTTGTCCCCGCAAAGCCGAGAGATGCTGATCCGATCGCATTCGTCCAGCTCGCGGCAAGCGATGCCATCCAGTTCGTGAGCCGTGTTGTAATCGCGACAACGCCCGAGCGCTGCGGATTTTGCTGCCATGTTACCTGGGACATTGCGGTTTTCCGCTGCGCGTCGATGGTCGAGATAACGAGTTGTCGCGTAAAAATATCTGTAACATCCTGCGAGCCAGTTGTAACCCACTGATTGCCCGATATTGCCAGGCCGTGCGTACCATCAGCAAGATTCGCAAAATCATCATCGCGGATATTGAGCGCCACCTCAATGCCCTCTTCAGCCAACATCACCGCCCTCGCATGATTGCCCGCAAGCTCCGTCGACTCTTGGCCATACAAATACCCGCCTATAAGCGCAGTTACTAACATAATAAAGAGAGCGGACGACAAGACCACTTCCAAGGTGGACATACCGTTTCCGGTCGCCCTTCCGTCGGCACTAGTAGTTGACCATGCCCTTTTTATTGAGCGTGATGGTGCGGATTTCATTACTGTTTGACGTTAGTGTCATTGCCCCAGTTGCCTGAGGATCGCCTGAAAACTTGGCAAACACTATCTCTTGTACGCCCGAAGGAGTAATAGTTCCAGGAAGAGAAGATAATTCGTCGAATGTCGCATCGCGCGTCGCATACGTTGCTCCTCGGAACAGAGTGATCGATCCGGACTGCACACGAATTCCCCAGATACTATCTATTTGACTTGCTTGTGAAAGTAATTGCGCTCGTCGAGCGCCTTGAGCAATGGTCGTTGCCGCGATATCGATATCATTGCGCACCTGCAACGACTGGTAAATCGGGATGCCGATACCAGCGATAACGGCAATCGCCGCGACAGCGAGCAGCATTTCTAATAGCGTAAACCCCTGCTGTCCGCGCTGACACGAGCATTTACCCAATGCGGGCTTCAGTGATTGACTAATAACTCGTTGCATCTGCATTGAATCCACCAATAAGATTATAAATGGGCAAAATGACTGCGATCGCCACTGAAACGACACCGATCCACACGATGATAAGCAAAAGCGGCTCTAGAACAACGGTCAGATTTTTTGTCGTATTTTCTGTTTTTTCCTCAAACATGTCGCCAATCCGAAGCAACGTCGAGGACAAATTTCCCGACTGCTCGCCGCTAATTAGTAATTGCTGGACTGTGCTCGGTAGTAATCGCTGCGACTGCTTATATTTTGCAAAGCTTTTTTGCAGTGAGTTACCTTCTTCAATGCTATCGCGTAAAAATCCATAAAATCGTTTGTATTGCAAAAATTGCGTTGCATTGCATAGCGAGTCCATTGCCTGTGTTACAGGAAGCCCAGCGCGTAGCAGCGTCCCGAGTAAGTACCCAAATCGCGCCAACTCGACCTCGCGCAACAGTCGATTCACGCCGGGGAATGCAAACAGGAGTGTCTGACCAAAATGCTTGGTACGCGGGTTGAAAAAAATGAAATACAGCACAAGTCCAAGTACGACACAAAATAGTGGAATAACAATGACTCCGTATGCTCCCAAAAATGTTCCCGTGGCGATGAGGCCTTTGGTGATCGACGGCAATTCAATCCGCAACTGGGAAAAAACTACCGAAAGGCGCGGCAAGATAAACCACGCAACCCCTATACCAATAACCGCAGTTAGTACGAGCACTAAAATCGGATACATCATGGCCGAACGAATCTTCGACCGGAGCGACCGATCCTTGGCTTCTTGCAATGCAATCAACTTCAAATTATCCCCAAGCGTTCCCGACTCCTCGCCGACTCTAATTAATGCAATCGTGTGATCGCGGAAAATTCCCGTTCGACAAAACGCTTTCCATAACGGTGAGCCGCTTTCGATATCTTGTGCAAACACATCGATGATTTTTTTCATCGCGCGGGATCGTACATCTTCGGTAACTGCATGAATCGCCGACAATATCGGCATACCAGACGCAACTAACATGCTCAAATTTTCAATAAAAAAATCGCGCTCTTTCCCGACGCCAATATGTATCGAGTCGAGCCATTGAATGACACGCCATATCAGCGATTTACGCTTTTTCTTTGGTGTTTTCATCGTGATGGCGGTGCAACACGCATCAGTTCCTCGAGTGTCGTAATGCCATTCCGTACCTTTTCCATGCCATCCTCAAATAGCGTTGTTGATTTCTCTTTGCGCGCAACCTCCCACACTTGTTGCGTTGATGGGTTATGTAATATCAGCTCTTGGAGTTTTGGTGATAATCGGATGAATTCAAACACGCCGGTACGGCCGCGATACCCGGTGTTTCCGCACATAGCGCAGCCTTTGCCCGCATACAGCGTTACTGTTTTTCCTTTAAACAAGCGTGACGAGTGAATAAATGTTTTTTCTAACTCTTTCACGCGCACAACTTTGCTATAACGGCAACCCTCACAAATCCGCCGCACCAGTCGCTGCGCAATAACGACTTCCAGTGTCGAAGCCAGTAAAAACGGCTCAACGCCCATGTCGAGTAAGCGTGGAATGGCAGTGACAGCATCATTGGCGTGAAATGTTGAGAGCAATAAATGGCCGGTCAGCGCAGCATTCACCGCGATTTCTGCAGTCTCGTTGTCGCGGATTTCACCGACAAGAATGATGTCGGGGTCCTGCCGAACAATAGACCGCAAGCCTTGGGCAAAAGTCAGGTTCGTCTGCGGGTTTACTTGGATTTGATTCACTCCACCCAGCTTATATTCCACCGGATCCTCAATAGTCGTAATATTCACCTCAGGATCATTCAGTAGTTTCAAAAGCGCATATAACGTCGTTGTTTTTCCGGAACCCGTAGGACCAGTAACGAGGATCATGCCAAACGGCTTTGCCGCAGACTCCTCGAGGATACGCTGATGGTCTTTCGAAAGACCCAGCTCCCCCAGCGATAACCCCTCTATATAGGTGGCTAACACGCGTAATACAATTTTTTCGCCGTCCACCGTTGGCATTATCGATGTTCGCAAATCAAACATCTGCCCGTTGGTTTGAAACCGCATTGATCCATCCTGTGCCGCAAAATGCTCGTCGATTCGAAGGCGACTCTGCACTTTTATACGATTTAAAATGTTTTCGTAGTTCTCTTTATCAAGCCGCCCTGCTTCGTGTAATACGCCATCAATGCGAAATCGCACAATGACATCATGTGTCTGTGGTTCAAAGTGAACATCCGACGCGTGAAATGTGTACGCATCGTTCAAAATTTCCTCGACAATTTCAGGCGCCACTCGCCCCTGACGCTTAATAATCTGCGAAAACCGAGTCCCAAGTGGTTTGTGATAATGAACAAGCGCCTGATTAATATCCTCGGCAAGCGAATAGGCGAAGTGAAGATTCTTGCCAACAAATAATTTCTGAAATTCCTTCGACCCACTCGCTCTTGCCGGATCATCGCTCGTAATAACCACGCGCTTTCTATCCTCCAGAAATAGCACAGCGTTGTATTTACGGGCAATCTGCTCGGGGATTTTCGCTACCTGTGCTGCGGATGGTTGATTCGAATTTAAATCAGCATACGGAACCTTAAGCGCTTCGGCAATTGCCTGACCGAGTAAATCTTTCGACAATAAGCCCTCTGATAGCAAATATTCCTCAACGGAACTACGGTGTGCCGCAGCCGCCTTCTCCGCTTTTTTTATATCCTCGCTCGTGACATAGTTCTCCCGAACGAGTATTTCTTTCAACTTCGCCTCCTCAATGTGCATAGAGTTACGTTAATGACGCTTTTACGCGAGCCACAATCGTGGCAATCGGCGTGTCTGACTTTACGAAAAATTCTTTTGCGCCGAGCGCTCGTGCCCGATCCTCGTCTTCGCTTTGGCTCAAATTCGTGAGCACGATCAACGGCACTTTATTCTTCCGTTGCTTTAATATCTCCAAAAAACGAAACCCATCTAATCGCGGCATCATTAAATCGAGAAGTATGAGGTCAATATACTCCTTTTCAATAATGTCGAGTGCGCTCTGTCCATCTGGAGCACTTCGCGTCTCAAAACCCTCAAACCCAAGCTTCAACTCAAGCGCCCGGGCCATGGACTTTTCGTCATCCACCACGAGAATAATTTTT
>MHXC01000060.1:15249-31414 GCA_001824325.1 Parcubacteria group bacterium RIFCSPHIGHO2_01_FULL_47_10b | reverse complement strand
AATGTCGCGACCCGCAGTTTGCTTGCGGGTCGCTCCTTTTTCATTGTTAGCCCTTTCAATTTTTGTAAGTTCGAATTAACTAGCTATCAGGTTCAAGACCTAAAAACTCAAAGCCTCTCTCTTCAATCTGCCGTGTCCGTTCCTTCGAGATGGAACCTACAATCTTCCCCGTTTCCTCTAAACTCTTGAAGCGAGAGTCCTCAAGGCCAAACCTCGTTGCGATCACCTCATACCAACGTGGGTGCATCGCCTTGAGATCGTCGAGTTGCCCTGACTTCTTCCCAATTCTGATAAGATTTTCGAATGTCTCCAGCAAAGAAATGGGAAGGCCTGCTGGTAGTCTCGGAATGCCAAGCTCTTTGGCTTTTTCTGTAAGGCACTCAGAAAGAGCGACCGCCTCTAAGTTTAATCCGATTTTCAGCCGAAGTCGTAAAACGCGCAGCTGTAAGTATCGAGCGCGTCGCGAAGCAGCTTTGCCAACCTCAAAGCTAACGTCAAGGTATTTTAGAACAGTGTTTATCCTATCTGATACAGCTTGAGTATTCTTCCCGAAACCGAATAGGTCTGCAACTTTATACTCTGGAATATACTCATCGCCGTTCAGACAAAAATACCTCGTGACTATTTGAGCCTCTTCAAACTGAAACAATAAGAGCTCATCGAATAGGTCCTTCTGTTCGCCCGATAAAGATGTGAGGAATTCACGCTGCCCTTGATAGAAGTGTGATCGATTTTCACCTTTCGCCCAAGCCAGTTCGGGTCGCCAACGGCCTGTAACAATATGAACGGCATGCTGCTCACAAAGTTTCCGGTGCTGTTCTCCAACTCTATTCAGTTGGCTCGGGATGACGGAGATGGTTTTCAAATTCGGAGCCCTCCCAAGGACCTGTTTAAGAACCCAGACGAACATGTGTCCATCAAAATGCACGAAGATCGTGCTTTCGTCCACTGCCATAAAGGTAGTTATTCCCGCTCTGGCTCCTCGTGTTGCCACCAGTACAAATCTGCCCGCATGCGAAAGTTTTGTTTTGACTGCTTTTTCTCCAAAAGAAGTCGTTTGCACATCCCCATGAGACGGTTCTCTCCTGCGTGGCTCTCTCGGGCCTTTACAAAAAGAGCAACAGCTCGGATCTAGACCATGTCTACATTGACTGACCATCTCATCCTCCCTTTCGTTCAAAAATACTGAACTGTGTGATAATGTATTATTATTTTTTTCATATGTAAAGTCAACTAAAAAAAGCAGTGGATACAACTTGATATCATCTGACCATTTAGCGCTTAAAGCCGCAAAATCATTTCGCACCCTTGTCCGCCTGATGCACTCCAAACGTGTTTCCTTCAGTATCGATGAAGTACCCTTGCCATGCCATGCCTGCTATTGCAAACTTTGGCATTGCTACAATCCCCCCTGCTTTCTCGATCTTCGCTGCTATTTCGTCGAAATTATCCACTTGCATGGTACAGACATAGGCATTCGTGCCTTGTGAAGGTGCTGGCGCTGCCGCAGGCCGCTTCACAAAACCGCCATTAATTCCGATCTCCTTGCTGTCCCGCAGGGCAGTCATTATCCCCCAATACGTCGGCTCATCCATCCACTTTTCATAGGTCCATCCAAATACATCCGCATAAAACTTCTTTGCACGCTCGATGTCACCTGCCTGAATCTCGAAGTGTACGGGTCGGTTCATGATGTGTGTTTTACACGTTAGTAATTACAATGCTTCGTCTCTTTTCAACAAAACTTATAATAAACGGCTGAAAAAGAGGCCCCTGAATCGACCAGTGCTTTCACCGTAAGTTGTTTCGTACCCTGCCTCAAGGTAGCTTCAACTATCGGAAACCATTGTCCGTCTTTTTCGAAATACTCAAACTCTTGCTGCATAACGCCTATAATGCTGTTAAAATATATGGACCCTCGTCTTTCCTCGGAACAAGAAACACAGATGCTTTTTTGTGTAGCCCTTTTTTTCTCGCGTGGCTCATCGCCTCGTTTAGCGCTTTATCATGCGCTATGATTGCATTATCGACAAAAACTACCCATTGACCGGCATACCGGTTAAGGTTTTTCGTTGATTTTGATTGGATTCGAATGCTTGTAGCCATGTAATACAAAAGTATCACATACGGGGACCTTATGCAAATAAACTAATTGCTCTTCAAATATAGTCCTTGTAGATCGACACATTGGTCGACAAATCAAAGACAAACTGCTAGTATTACATTATCACGAACGAAAAGCATCCTTTATAAGGTCCTGTCCTTATGAAGGACTTTTTATTATTCCATTCTCTTAAATACTCATATGTGTGTATGCGATGGGTAGTCCACGACGTCTGTACCTGTCTTGAAATTTTGCTTCTTCTACCTGTTATATTGGGCCTGTCTAATATTCGGTATTATCTGCCTAAAGTTAAAAACGAAATAAAAGGCCGCCTTGGGGGCTAAGCCTCTTATTTTTTCGTCGAATTTAACTCTCTTTTTTAGGCTCCTCGTCTCGGAGCGGAATATCAAAGGTTGCTCCGAGAAATCGTAGACCAGCGTCTTGAAATTGCGGTCCTAGGAATCCCTCGATTAGCAGGCGAAACTGAGCCTGCTGTTTGTCGCTCTTTGGATTCGACAACCCAGCAATCTCCTTACTGAGCTGTTCGTTGAACTCGTACAGCCAGTAGTCGATGAACTCTTGTGGGCTGTCATACCCCTCCCCCAGGAACTGCTCGAGGAGCTCCGGTGTCCCAAATGCACCAACCGAGATCGTAAAGTGAAAGTTTCGTACTTTCGGATTCTCACTGATGGGGCTAGCCTTCGCCTTGATGTTGAAAACCTGACTTGCATAGGAGACAACGTGCGAACTCCGAAATCGCTCGTCCCATCTCCAGAGGGAGTCTCCTCCATCAAACCACTCAGCGATTTCCTCGGTTTGTTTGTCAACTAATGCTGATTGTGGGGGAATGACGGTAATGGTGAAACCCTTGTATGTTATACCAACGACCATACTAGCCCCAATCCATAAAAGCAACGCTAGGGCTCCCAACAAGAATTGGCCAGGTTTTAGTGGTTTGGACAGTTCTTTCTCGTCCACTTTCTGTTTCGAGGCCAGCCATATAGTGATACCGAAAAACGCACCGGCAACGAGCAAGGGGGTAGCTCCAATCCAAGACATTTCTATCAGCCTCCTCAAGGTACTCATCAATACTTCCGATGGTAGTAATACACTACAAAAATATGGTGGATATGTCAATATTTCGCTTTCTCACCTCAATAACCTTTACGATAGGGGCTTCACCCCCCCCCCAACTCGACTCGACCCGAAAAAGGCCCTGGGAAGCTTTTTTTCTAAGTAGGGCATAGCAACCGAACTATATTTTTAAATAAAAATAAACCGCGTAAACAAGCCACCAAAATACGAATGCGACTATAGTAGTGATAATAATAAGCAAGGTAAGTCTTATAACAGTAAGCCTCGGCGATCCAGTTTTGATTAAACCTTTGTCTCCTGATGTGTCAGCTGTCTCTAGTCGTTTCTGTTCGTGTTCAGCAATTTTTTGCTTAAGGGCCGCGACGGCTTCAGGGTCTTTGAGAGTTTCGTCATAATCGATCGCTGGCTTTGTTTCTGGCGACGGTTCGCCAGGACCTTTGTTATCGAAGTTCGGTTCACCTGGGGTCATATGAAATTTTTCCGAATTAATAGTTAAAGCATACCACAGGTTCCAACTTTCCAATACCCTACTTGGCTTGCTTTCTCCTACTATTCGTAGCACTCATTTATTTATTTGATGCTATTTTTATACGATCATATAACGTTCATATGTTCGCAATCCTCATAGCGCTCAGCTCGTAATTACTGCATGTGCTCGTCATCAGCAAATGCTTTGATAATTAACTCCAATATAGCTAATTTGCCGCTATAATCCTTCACAATCCGCTATATGTAGTATGGCGGCAATTTTTAGTTAGTCTCCAAAATCTCGGCTACCACTTCTGGAAGCCTCTCAAATTCTTCAAGATTGACCACTGCGCTGGCTTCAGTTGCAGGCAAGTCAACACCAGGATTTTTAATCCAGATCGTATTTATTCCCAGCCGAGACGGAATCAGAACATCTTCTCTGTAGTTATCTCCCACCATCACACAGTCACCCGATCCCTTCCCAACGACTTCAAGACACTTTTTGTAAAATTCCCCGGATTCTTTACGAAATCCAATATCCGAAGAGAACACAAAATAAGAAAAGTATTTTGCTATACCGAGCTCCTCTAATTCAAGTTGAGTAAAAGAACTCTGAGTATAGCTGGCAATTGATAGGATGTAGTTTTCAGAGAGAGTAGCAAGTACCTCAATAACTTTTGGGTGGTGCAACTTTGCATAACCCCGACTTACTTTTCGATATTCGTAAATAAAACTGGAAACTACTTCGCCTGAAAGTGAATGTCTTAAATCTTTTTCAAGAACTTCTGCAATTATCGCCCTAAGATCGTGATGATAGATTGTTTTGTCTTTTCCGGCATAGAAATTAACCTTGCGCTGATCTAAGAAAGATATAAAATCGGAAGCACTGATATTTATTCCGTAATTTTTTCTTAACAAACTTACAAATACTTCCCAACCTTTTTGTTCATTAATTTTCTGATCCTCTTTATCAATACTGATATCAACAAGAGTTTGATAACAATCAAAGAAAATGATTTTTTGTTTCTGATTCATAGTTCGAATCCCTTCGGGGTTCTTCCATTTTATCACTTTCCGGTTTCGAAATGTAGCGCAAAATAAAGAAACTTTGACAGCCACTTTTCAAAACTACTGGCGGTGGGACTGGGATTCGAACCCAGGGTACGCTTTCGCGCACACTTGCTCTCCAAGCAAGCGCTTTCGACCGCTCAGCCATCCCACCGTGTTGTGGCTTATTATAAGCTCTTTGTATATTTGCTGACAAGCGGTAATGCCTTTTTTTCGCCCTGCATTACAGCAAATAAACCCATAAGCGACAGCACCACCCACGCTGCCCATGCAACCAACGCAACGGGCGGGATAATGGGCGACACCATGATCGTGATCGCCTCAAATACAAATAGGACTAACCCCTGACGCACGTGAAATCGGGTAAATGCATCGCGCGGACCAAATAAAAAGGAAAAAAGCACCAAGATAAATAAGTAGCTAAAGTAGGCGTAAGTCTTGCTGGAGGAAATGGGAACGTCGGCCTCCCTGGTTGATGGTCGTGCCTTTAGTCTTGTGCTGGAGCGCTTTTTCTTTGGCATACAGTTACTTTTTAAGTAATCATTGATTATTCAGGTATCACAGCAGGTTCACTTATACCAAAAGCAGAGGCGACGGCAAAAATACATATGTCAACCACCGCTGGGTCACACTGAACTGATCGATCATACGGCTCTTCGAGTCGAGCGGTGAGTCGATACTGCTGTCCGTCTGATTCATAACCGTAATACCAATCTTCATCAGATTTTGGATCCAGGGGAATTGCTCCAATAGTCCCATCGATTCGTAACAAACCAAGAGCCGAGATAAATTCGCTTGTGCTTCGAGTCAATTGTAGGGCGACGGGATAATTGCCATACCTCGAATGATATAGCTCCAGCGCGAGTTGCAGCGACTTTAGATCACTTTCTCGTTTAAGGTCGCGGGTTTGTGGTGTTTCGCCGATGTCAACAATGCCCATCTCATCCATTGTGGCAACCGGTTTGTCATTTATAAAAGTACCCGGGTCGATCCCTTCCTGCTCAAGTGTTGGCGGTGGTGCAAAAAATAGTGCGTATCCCATCAACAACACGGTCGCTGTACCACCCAATACAGCAAGCAGTAGGTAGATATTTCGCTTCTGCGCAGATGGCAGATAGTCCTGTGCTGGTAATTTTTGAGCAAGTTCGCGATAGAGGATATAAAACCAAGTCAATCCTAACGGACCGGCGATATATGATGCGTACAAAACAAATATGATTTGCGGTCCAATCGTAAGGATAAGAGTTGACAAGAGCAGATTAGTGGTTCCGTAGAATGCAAAGCCAAAAGTCAATCCAAAAAGTAGAGCCAGTGGCAGAATCCAAGAAATAATACCGAACAAAATAGTTCGACCGATAATTTGCCACCAATAACCCTTTACCAGTTGACCGCTTCGAGCAAGCGCATCCAACCCCTTTCGATTTTCAGCAAAAAAGACCACCAGGGGAAATAACAAGGCGACCCACAGCACAACCGCCGGAATAATGAACAGAGCAAAAGCTCCAAGGAAGACCGCGTTCACTAAAACAACAATCCAAAGACCTAAAAAATATTGCTTTCTGCTTATTGACCTAAGTGCTCTGAAAAGGGAAAGTTTTTCGTCAGCAATGACAATTTGATACGCAGCAAATGTCACCCAAAAGCTGACCAATGCGCCGATTGTCCAAAGAAGAATGTTTATGACTGTATTCCATTCGGTGTTAGGCTCAATATTAAGATTTTTAAAAGCAGTCATAGTGACTAGTAAGCTCACTATCGATCCTACATAACTTATAACCCATGGTAATAATGGTACTAATAGTAGCAAAAATAATCGACCAGACCGAGACCTATATCGCTTCCACGCGGCACGTAATAGCGTCATCGATCCTGGTAGTCGAGTGTGAATACCTTGCTGCTCAACTATTGAATTTTGTGGCTCGCTCGGTGTAACCATAAAAAGGGATTAGTTATTACAATACAAAAAGTATACCATACTACTCATCTTTGTATACCACGAACGACGAAATACCTCGCGATATGTTTCTTGAAACGATTCGCGAAAATCTTTGTCAGGTTGCATGGATTGTTCACTCATTAATCTTTTCGATCAACAATAAAATCGCCTCGAGTTGAGCGTGTTTGCGAGGTAATTGGTCAAATATGAAAAACATCTGATTACCGACTATTTCAATTGAGAATGCATCTGCTTGAATTCTGGCTAATAGCTCAATCACGTTGGGCTCCAATAGTTTGTACACCTTCCAATCCTCAGATATGTTAGAATTTTTGACATACACTGTGTAGTGCTCGTTAAATTCATTGCTCTCAAGCGCTATACGACGCCAACCGAAGCGTACTCCTCCGTGAAGCATCGTCCTATCGGGAGAAATTTCAATGTACGGAAACGAATCGCGCGTGTCGCTGACAAATATATCAAGGTGTGTCGTATGTCTGCTGCGACCGCGACCAGTAGTGAATTGATATTTGAAATATGAGGTCTTTATCTTCTCATTTTGATGAAATTTCGAGATTGTTTTATCCCGACCCTTCGCAAATAGTTTACATTGGAACATTTCAATCTGCGGCACTTTCGCTTTCGAGAATCCATTACTTTCCAAAAAATAAAAGATCATTGAATCTACAATGTTCTTATACCATGTCACAAACCCTCTTATCACAACTGTCAACAGAAATAAAAGAGCTATAATTTCGTTTCCTGATTCGTGTGTAACTGCGTATCGAATCAGTACTACGCTTACAATTACTAAAACAACAGCTGATATAACCCACGTCGCACGCGAGCGTTTTATCGATGCCCCTATCTCCTCTTCAAACCGCTCCCATGAATCAGCGATGTATCCGGATTTCGCCATACATGCATATAGTCAAAAAAATTATTCCTTGACATTATCCAACAACGCCTTCACGCGCTCTTCGATTGGCGGGTGTGTCATAAATAGTGCGCTTAGGCGCTTACCACGAAACGGATTTGCAATAAAAAGAGATGCTGTTGGCTTCGTGGCTACGCGCGCTGTTTGCGGATATGCGCTGATTTTTTGTAGGGCAGATGCGAGGCCTTCGGGGTAGCGCGTCAGCATCGCACCACTGGCGTCAGCCAGAAACTCTCGCTTACGGCTGATAGCTAGTCGAATCAAGAGCGCGAGTAACGGCCCGATAATTGCCAAAACCAGGGCAACAATCATAAAGATCCCTGCAGCTTGATTACCTTCGCGACTGGTACTCCGACGATGCCCTCCGTAAAACTGCCAGCGTAAAAACATATCCGACAGAATCGAAATAAAACCGGCTAATACCACAACTACGGTAGTCAGTAGCATGTCCCGATTGCCAATATGCGCAAGCTCATGCGCTATTACGCCCTCGAGCTCCTTGCGGTCAAGCACATCTATGAGCCCCGTGGTTACTGCTATCACTGCGTGCTTCGGATCACGACCGGTTGCAAACGCGTTGGGCTGCGGCTCTTGCATCACATATACGCGTGGCTTCGGCAACCCAGCGGTAATAGCCAAGTTTTCGACAATACGATGGAGCTCAATATACACTTGCTCATCAGCGGGCTTTGCCTTCGAGATCCCCAGCACTAATTTATCCGAATACCAATACGATCCAACATTGAGAACAAGCGCCAGTCCCACTGCCGCGTATAAAATCGTCGGATTACCAAGTGCCTGCGCAAACACAAACCCAATCGCAATCACCAGCACCAAAAAGAACGCGAGAAATAGCCACGTCTTCGTGATGTTGCTTGATTGCTGGGTGTATAAGTTGGACATGAGTGAGTGCGCTACGACCCGAATATCTACGACACTACGATCTACGCTTCAAAACTCACCTGCGGCACCGATCGAACTGCCTCGTCGCTGATCTCAAACATATCGCGCTGCTTAAAGCCAAAGATACCGGCGACGATATTGGTCGGCACAGACTCGATAGCTGTGTTAAAGTCACGCACATTGCTGTTATAGAATCGTCGAGCGGCTTGAATCTTGTCTTCGGTATCACTCAATTCGCGCTGCAATTCGAGAAAGTTTACATTGGCCTTCAAGTCTGGATAATTCTCTGCAACTGCGAACAATGTTTTCAATGTGGCGCTCAACATATTCTCTGCGTCTCCCTGCGCTTTTGGCGACTTTGCGCTGGCTGCGTCTGCGCGTGCCTTGGTCACCTTTTCAAACACACCCTTTTCATGCTTCGCATATCCCTTCACCGTTTCCACAACATTTGGAATCAAGTTATGGCGTCGCTTGAGCTGCACCTCGATATCAGCCCACGCCTCGTTCACGCGGTTCTTGCGTTTAACCAATGAATTGTATAAGGCAACGACGTATAAAGCTATGACGACGATAATCGCAATAACCCAAGACAATGAGTTCATGATCGCTTTGTTAATTTGTTAGTCCGCGTATGGGTAATTTATTTTTTCAACAACGCAATAAGTGCCAACACGCTCCAAATCAGCACCAATATCGCCAAAATCAAGCTCGCCGTTGACCACAAATACACGGCGATCAGAAACGACCCGAGCAACGTTAATAAATTAAGCGTCGTCTTGTCGCTCTTTCCGCCAGCCAATTGGTCAAGCGAAAACGCAATAATAGTCATCAGAAATCCGAGAATACCAAGGATCTCTGCGGTCGAAACATTGAGTAGCTCCATGAAGAATGGTTAGGAAGTTATGGAGCTAGTATAGCACAGTTTTGCTGTCATTACATCCCGCCTCACTCATTACCATTCATCTTACATCCCCATGCCTCCGGGCATCTGCGGCATGCCGCCGTCTGATGCGCCGCCCCTTGGCTCTGGCCTGTCAGTAACAACTGCTTCAGTAGTAAGCAACATACTTGCGACTGACGCAGCGTTCTGAAGCGCGGAACGAGTTACTTTCTTTGGGTCAATGATGCCGGCCTTGAGAAGGTCTTCGTATGTATCCGTTGCCGCGTTATACCCAACTGCGCCCTGCTTTTCCTTGACACGCTCAACAACTATCGAACCCTCAACGCCGCTATTTTGCGCAATTTGCCAGAGTGGCGCTTCGAGCGCTTTGCGGATAATCTCGATACCGATTGCTATGTCACCCGTTGCTTTTAGATGATCAAGCGCTTTCTGGCATCGCAACAGCGCAACGCCGCCGCCTGGAACAATGCCCTCTTCTACGGCTGCCTTGGTTGCTTGGATGGCATCCTCAATGCGATGCTGTTTTTCTTTCTGCTCTACCTCGCTTGCAGCGCCAACTTTAATCACAGCCACGCCGCTGCCAAGCTTGCCCAGTCGCTCTTGTAATTTATCTTTATCAAAATCAGAATCAGTGGTTTCAATTTGCGCGCGAATCTGTGCAATGCGCTTGTTGATATCTCCCTTGTCGCCCTTGCCGCCAACAATAATAGTATTGTCTTTAGTTGAGGTCACTTTTTCCGCGCGTCCCAGCATGGCCACTTCTGCTTGCTCCAGCTTCATACCCTTCTCTTCGCTGATCACCGTAGCACCTGTAAGCACCGCGATATCTTCCATCATTGCTTTCTTGCGATCGCCGAATCCGGGGGCCTTGACACCAATTACATTGATAGTGCCGCGAAGCTTGTTCACTACGAGCGTGGCAAGCGCTTCGCCTTCGATATCATCGGCAACGATAAGTAAATCTTTCTTACCGCTCGTCGTAATATTCTCGAGAATCGGGAGTAAATCTTTAATGCTGGAAAGCTTTTTGTCGGAAATCAACACATACGGATCGCGCAGTTCCGCCTTCATTTTCTCCGTGTCAGTAATCATATAGTGCGACACAAATCCTTCGTCGAACTGCATACCTTTTACAAGTTCGTGGCTCACGCCGAATGTATTTGACTCTTCAACCGTAGTAACGCCATCAGCGCCAACCTCGCTCATCACTTGCGCTATAAGCTTGCCCACCTCTTCGTCCTGCGCGGAAATCGTCGCTACCTGTGCCATTGCTTCTTTATTAGAAACCGGCTTTGCCATTTTGCCGAGTTCATCGACAACTGCTGCTGTTGCTTTTTGAATACCAACGCGAATTCCCATGGGGTTCGCACCTGCTGCTACGTTTTTAATGCCCTCGCGAATAATGGCTTGCGCAAGCAGGGTCGCCGTGGTTGTGCCATCGCCAGCAACATCGTTGGTTTTACTTGCCACTTCCTTTACGAGTTCTGCGCCCACATTTTCTGCCTTATCAGGCAGTTCAATATCTTTTGCAATCGTAACTCCGTCATTCGTAATCGTTGGCGAGCCAAAGCCCTTATCGAGCACTACATTGCGGCCCTTAGGGCCGAGTGTTACTTTAACGGCGTTTGCGAGCTTATCGACGCCGCGGATAAGCGCCTTTCGCGCGTCTTCTCCGTGTAAAATATCTTTTGCCATAGCTGTTTTCGTTAATTGATTAAAGCGTATTTCGAATTATCTCGGGCTATTTTATGATTGCCAAAATGTCAGACTCCTTTGCTACCAGCACTTTGTCGCCGTCAATTTCAAATTCATCCGGCGCATATGATTTAAATAATACCTTGTCGCCAATTTTTACACCCATTACAATGAGCTTTCCACTGTCATCTCGCTTCCCCGGACCAACGGCTAACACCTTACCCATCTCCGGCTTATCCTTATCTACTGTCTCCGGTAGCACAATGCCACCCTTTGTCTTTTTTTCCTCCGTTAGTGGCTGTAAAACGATATGGTCGTGTAGTGGCTGTAGTTTCATATGTGTACGTAGCGTTAAAAATTATTATTGTATTCTGATATGTTAGCGTTTCAGCTGTTTGCATGTTTCGATGTTCAGAGCCGTCACGCTATCGATACTCGAAGTATATGAAATTAGCACTCACATGTCAAGAGTGCTAAAATTTGCTTTACGGATAATAGTGGTTACCACTGGCGCGCTAGTTGACGAGTAACAAAAATCTGCAATAATAGTAGTACGTATGAAAAAGAAATTGCTACAATCACATCTTCGACTGCAGGTAATTCTCTACCCCGAACCAGAGGGAGGTTTTACTGTTCTTGTCCCTTCTTTACCTGGTTGCGTTACCTATGGAAAAAATTTTGAAAAGGCCCTACAAATGGCTCGTGAAGCAGCAGAACTATATCTCGAAGATGTAGCGAGTGAAAAAGAATTTATTGGCCTTGAACAATTGCCAGCATATATGGGAGAAATTGAGATAGCAACGCCGCAAAAAACCTATGCCTAAAGTCCTTACTCCAAAGCAGGTAATTATTCTGTTGAGAAAAAATGGCTTCATACTGAAACGGAGGAAAGGAAGTCATTTTATTTTCTATAACCCGACTTCCCAACGTCGAGTCACTGTTCCATTTCACCCCAAAGATCTGCCAAAAGGAACGCTGCATGCAATTCTGAAGCAGGCAGGACTTTCATAGTATCAATCATTATACCTTTTTCAAGCCCGAATCGGTCTCGTGTGCAAATTGATTTAGCTTGATTTGTCGCAGTTTTTCGTTGTATTTCTCCAACACCTCTTTCTCCTTCGACCGTGGGTGAAACTCTAAATGCATGTCATCGGCAACCACGCGCCCGCCTTCCTCGTATGTCCGTGGATCATTCTCGATGCGCTTTTTTTGATAGGAACGAACCCAGTGTTCGAGCGTATCGCCCAGCTTCGTGCCCAATGGCGCCTCGAAAAACCGCCGCAACCAATCGCGCCATCGTCGCAAAGGTATTGTCCGAATATCAGATACGCGCGGATCAAAATCGTCTATACCTGCGCCGCAGTAATCAAATATCCATGCGTTTTCGGTGTAAAACCGTGCTCGCAACCCGCCCAATAGATCTTTCACCGGAATTAAATGCAAATAGGTCTGTGCGTTATATAAACTCTTGTACGGAATATGCAGACTTTCGTCAGTGATAAAGTGATTGAGACAAATTTTGTCTTTCGTGATATCGCCGATCCGTCGCACGCCCCACAGCTGCATCCAGAGGGTGACCAAGAGCCGGCACGTCCAAATTCGACCGTGTGCGGTAACAATGAGTACATCAAGATCGCTCGCTTCCGAGGACACGCCAAGAGCCACCGAGCCAGAAATAAATACGCCTCGAACGAACGGGATTGCTTGCAATCGGGCAATATATCGACGCAGCAAGTTCCACTTGGCATTTGCGATTTTTCGATCGTGCATGCGGGCTTCAAAGAATCCATGCCTATCAGATAACATATAATACCCATTGTGTTCAGTGAGATGTTTTCGCAATAGCTCGCTCTTATCTAAACGTCGCATAATGTCACTGAGCACTGGTCGCGTTCGCGGCGCTCGAATTTTTCGCCTCTGTGCGTCGACAAATCGCTCAATCCTTACCCGATATTTCCACAATTCAAGCACATTTAACGGCGCGCCCAGTACATCATAATATACTACTGTTGCCAGTATTGATTGGTCGAGAAGTTCGTCCATAGATCCACTATACTCCCAAGAGCATCTTTCGCAAATATTGTCCCGTGTAGGACTTTTTCTCGCGAGCAATTTCGCTTGGCGTTCCAGTAGCAATGATGTAGCCACCTGCATCGCCACCATCAGGACCAAGGTCAATAATCCAGTCACTACTGGCGATAACATCAAGGTTATGTTCGATGAGTAACACCGTATTACCCTGTTCCACAAGCTGATGCAAAATCTTCAATAGTTTCACCGTATCTTCGAAATGCAGGCCGGTCGTGGGTTCATCGAGAATATATAACGTGTGTTTGCCACGGAACTGGGTGAGCTCTTTGGCTAATTTAATACGTTGTGCTTCTCCGCCCGACAGCGTGGGCGCGGGCTGGCCAAGCTCGATATAGTCAAGGCCAATCTCGTTGAGCAACCCCAACCGTCTTTTTAGCTGTGGGATATTTTTGAAAAACTCATGTGCCTCGGCGATTTCCATTTCCAGAACTTCGGCGATATGCTTCCCATTGTAGTGCACCTCCAGAACCTCTTTCTGATAGCGAGTTCCTTTGCACACATCGCACGTTACATACACATCTGGCAACAGCTGCATCTCAATACGATTCACACCCTGGCCTTGGCACGCCTCGCACCGTCCGCTTTTTACGTTAAAACTAAAGCGCCCCGGCTGGTATCCGCGAACTCGCGCTTCGTTGGTTTGCGCATACATTGTTCGGATCAGATCGAATATGCCGGTATATGTAGCTGGGTTCGAGCGCGGCGTTCTGCCAATAGGCGATTGGTTAATGTCGACTAATCGGTCTATATATTCAGTGCCGGTCAGTTTTTTGAACTCGCCAGGCTTTGCTTTTGCATGGTACAAATGTTGGTTCATCGCGCGCGCAAGCGTATCAAGGATCAGCGAGCTTTTTCCCGAACCAGAAACGCCAGTCACGGTAATGAGCTTTCCTAAAGGAATTTCAACGGTAACGTTTTTTAGGTTGTGATGGGTGGCGCCAGACAGTGTCAGTGTCTGTGGCTTCGAAATCGGAGTCGATGCCCTCGCCACTTTTGATGCCGCGGCGTTCCCGTCTGCACGTCTCACAATCGCCAACGATGGATCAGCCAGATGCTTACCGGTTAACCCTTTTGACTTTTTGATCTGCTCCGGTGTGCCCGTAAACACCACGGTTCCGCCTTTTTTTCCACCCCCCGGCCCAATATCAACAAGCCAATCAGCTGCTTCGATAGTCTGTCGATCGTGCTCGACCACGATAACCGTATTGCCCAGATCGCGTAGATTCTTGAGCGTATGCACCAGCCGGTCTTGGTCGCGCTGATGCAAGCCAATCGACGGCTCGTCTAATATATACAAAACGCCTGATAAGCCAGAACCGATCTGTGTAGCTAAATTAATGCGCTGGCTCTCGCCACCGGAAAGCGTTGTCGAGCGCCGCGCCAATGTTAAATACTCAACGCCTACTCGCGTCAAAAACGACAATCGTTTTACGAGCTCTTTTAATACCGGCAACGCAATAAGCTGCTGATTGTCGGTGAGCGACTTACTCGCCCCCGTCTCGATATCGTACTTAATGCCATCAAAAAAAGCATAACAATTAGTGATAGATAAAGCCGTCACTTCGTCGATATTTTTGCCGTGAAACCGCACCGCAAGCAACTCCGTCTTCAGCCGTTTGCCATCACACACCTCGCAATGCATTTCAACCATATACCGCTCGATTTCCTGACGCACACCATCCGAATCGGTCTCGTTGTAGCGACGCTTTAACTGCGTAATCACGCCCTCAAACGGTCGGTTGCTCCACTCGGTTTGGATAGGGTCGTCGCCACCGTACAATAAAATCTCCTGGTGGCGCTTCGACAATTGCTGCCAGGAAGTATTGAGCGGGATCGAATAAAAATCGCACACATCGCGTAGACGGCTCCATAAATAGCTTTGCCGCCCTACGCGGTGCGAAGCCGATGCCCATGGCCGCAGCGCGCCCTCGGCGATTGTGAGGTCTTTTTCAGGCACTACTAAGTCAGGATCGAGTTCAAGTTTAAAACCGATACCGTGGCACTCCGGGCACGCGCCTTGCGGTGAGTTGAAGGAGAATAATTTCGGGGTTAATTCGGGCATGCTAATACCACAGGTTGGGCAGGCCGAGGAGGCAGAGTAAAGGTGATCCCTAGGCTTTTCGCCGCTCTGTACTATTAGGCGACCATTTCCGATTTTCAGCGCAGTTTCAACGGAGTCAGCTACCCGCAACCGTTCTTCTTTATAATCATTTTCCGATAACGATTTTGACGGTATTACGAGCCGATCCACCACGACTTCAATCGTGTGCTGTTTGTACCGCTCGAGTTCAGCTTGCAACGCCTGTTCCAACAGCATTATCGCCCCATTTATCCGCACACGCACAAACCCCTGCCGATCGATTTCATACAAAACGTCTTTGTGATGCCCCTTTTTCGCCTCAATCAACGGCGCCATGATAACAGCCTGCGTACCCGATTCCATGCCTAATATATGCTCGATTATCTGATCGATGGTCTGGCTTTGGATTACCTTGCCACACTGCGGACAATGCGGCACGCCTGCACGGGCAAATAACAAACGTAAATAGTCATAGATCTCTGTTACCGTGCCAACTGTGGAACGAGGATTGTGGCTCAAAGCCTTCTGGTCTATTGCAATTGCCGGGGACAACCCGTCGATCTGGTCAACGTCCGGCTTTTCGATCTGGCCCATAAATTGCCGGGCGTACGAGGACAACGACTCGATATATCGACGCCGACCTTCGGCATACAACGTATCAAATGCCAGCGAGCTCTTTCCCGACCCCGACATACCCGAAATCACCACCAATTTATACTTGGGGATTTCGAGCGATATATTCTTCAGGTTGTGCACCCGTGCGCCTTTGATTGAAATGGTTTCGCGAGACATCTAGGAGGTTATTGAAAATTTGGAAATGCATCGAGTCTAGCATGAGATCGAACAAGAAGCAAACAGTGCGTATCCCGACCTTTATTTCCGTCCAT
>MHXC01000060.1:0-15220 GCA_001824325.1 Parcubacteria group bacterium RIFCSPHIGHO2_01_FULL_47_10b | reverse complement strand
TTTTTCCTCGGTAAGCGAGGGACTGTTATATATATTGGTAAGTCTGGCTCGTTACGCTCTCGGGTTCAAAGCTATTTCCGTAGCGATTTTTTGCGCGGGCGGCCG
This sequence comes from Parcubacteria group bacterium RIFCSPHIGHO2_01_FULL_47_10b, assembly GCA_001824325.1. Taxonomy (GTDB): domain Bacteria; phylum Patescibacteriota; class Minisyncoccia; order 2-01-FULL-47-10; family 2-01-FULL-47-10; genus 2-01-FULL-47-10. The sequence goes on along the minus strand of MHXC01000060.1, from coordinate 15,115 downwards.
GAGAAATTGGGAATGATCGAGCAGATCGCTCGTATCCGATGGGAGGAAACTGACTCGGAGATTAGCGCGTTGATCCGTGAGTCAATACTTATTAAAAAGTACCGGCCGCGATTTAATGTGCTGTTAAAAGACGATAAGAGCTACGTAATGGTAGGGATTACCAAGGAGGAGTTTCCGCGGGTTGTCACCATGCACCAGATACAGGCAGATGCGTATAAGAAGGAGTGTAACAGCAGCAGGGTCCAAATCAAAATATGGCTCGGACCCTACACAGGAGTGTATGCGCTCAAACAAACATTGGCGTTTTTGCGCCGAATTTTTCCGTATTGCACGTGTAACAAACGACACAGTCGCAATAGTTGCTTGTATGCTGACCTTGGCCTATGTCCGCGGTATTGCTGCGAGCCCGCGAAAGTATTTGCTTCACGGCCAATCGCCGAACAACGCACTCTGCAACGCGACTATGCAAAAAATATCCGCTATGTAACAGCTGTTCTAAAAGGCCGTAAGCGCGCCGTACTTGACGAACTCAATCGTTCAATGCAACGCGCAGCCCAATCAGAGCATTATGAATATGCGGGACAGTTGCGCGACATGGTACATCGCCTGGAGCACGTAATTACGCATTACCGCGTATTATCGCAAAAGAATGAGGATTTAACAGATGGACTGCGTGCAGCGGAGCCCGAAAACGATCGCGCGTCACTTACGGAGCTCAAATCATGGCTTGCATTGCCCGCGAATTACGCCATAAATCGCATTGAGGGCTACGACATTGCTAATATTCAAGGTCATGCTGCTACGGGCTCTATGGTGGTGCTTACCCGTAACCACCGCAATGAATTAGCTCCCGACCGCGCACAATATCGCCATTTTCGCATTCGCATGGCGCAGGAACCCAACGATATTGGGATGCTTCGTGAGGTCCTTTCACGGCGCCTTAAAAACAATCGCTGGCCACGACCAGACCTCATTTTAGTCGATGGCGGCATTGCGCAGCTCAATGCGGCACAGGATGTTCTCGCGCAAAACGACGCGGTTGCCAAACACGGCGACAACGCCGAACACACCCCCTCAATCCCCCTCGTCGCACTTGCGAAACGGAAGGAAATGCTTTATGCTACTAATAGGTCAACGCCTCGAAAACTCTCTGCGTTCGGAACGATCATAGAGACAGCGTTGCTCACACTACGCAACGAAGCCCACCGCTTCAGTCGGCGTTATCATCACAAGCTACGCGACAAGACGGTATAGTCGGCACGCGCGCCGCGCATAGCAATCACAATGCATGATTAGTTTCATCATCCAAATCCTCATAAACGCCCTTGCGTTGTACACCGCGGCTCACATTATTCCGCGTTTTGTATTCACCGGCGACGTTACGAGTTTGCTCATGGCGGGATTTGTGTTTGGTTTGCTGAACTTTTTTGTGAAGCCCGTATTGAAATTCTTGTCTGCGCCCATTATTCTGTTAACATTGGGATTGTTTACGATATTGCTCAATATATTCATGCTTTGGGTATTGACGTGGCTTATCCCCGAGCTCACGATCACCGGTTTTTGGGCATATTTCTGGGGCGTGGTCATCATTACCCTCGTGAATATCTTTGTACATTCCTTTACCCGTAACGACAAAAAACATGAATGAAGTTTTGATGTATTTGCAAATTATCCTTGCCGTTATCCTCGCGGCGACAATTCTGCTGCAACAGCGCAGCAGTTCGCTGGGAGGCGCGTTCGGTGGGATGGGTGAAACATTTCACACCAAGCGAGGCGCGGAGCAATTTCTCCACTTGAGCACTATCGCCCTGGTTGCGGGGCTTTTGACCGTTACCTTGCTACGGGCTATTTTGTAAGTAGAGCCGCAGCGTTCGACTGACACGCGTAAGCCTTTCTTTTTTTCTCATCACCCCATACACGCATGAAGATCTCACTACCGAATATCTCATCGATTCAATCTCTTGTTACATACATACAATCATGGGAGCGGCTGGCGCTGAAATTGTTTTCTGTGGTGGCTTTTGCGGCGTTATTAGTGCTGCTTGTATTTCAAATCGGTGCCCAAAACCTCGAGCCGACAACGGGCGGGCTGTACAAAGAGGGCATGGTCGGAACGGTTCGGTATTTAAACCCAATACTGGCATCGATCAACGAAAATGATCGCACCCTTGTACCACTGCTATTTAGCGGTCTCATGCGATATGACAAACAGGGCAATCTGGTGCCCGATCTTGCCGAAAGCTTTGCCATTGGGGAATTCGGCAAGGTATATGATTTTGAGCTTCGCGACGACGCAATGTGGCAGGATGGCTATCGCGTAACTCCCGATGACATCGTATTTACGATAAAGCGCATCCAAAACCCTGATTACCAGAGTCCCTTGCGATTCGGCTGGGAGGGCGTCACGGTGGAAAAAGTTGACGATCATACGGTTCGATTCACCCTCGTTGACCCCTATTCGCTATTCCTCGAGAATACGACCGTCGGAATTATTCCGCAGCACGTATGGGAAAACATCGATCCACTTACGTTTCCACTCGCTGATTTGAATCTTAAACCCATTGGTTCGGGGCCGTATGTATTGGATGCAATAACGCGCCGCGCCGATGGCATTATTGATGCTATGACCATGGTACGGAACACCGAATACCGTGGAACCGGCCCCTACCTCGACCGCCTCGAGTTTCATTTTTACGATACTGATGAAAGCTTATTCGATGCATTAAATAGAGGCGAGGTTGAAGGTGTAGGCGGCATTTTGCCTGATCAATTCTTGAGTTTTGCTCCAGAACGCGCCTCAAAACAGGAAATACTGCTACCCCGCTATTTCGCCCTTTTTTTCAATAAAGAAACCAACACCATGCTGGCGAACGCGAATATTCGCACTGCCTTAGCGCAATCCATCGACAAGCAGCAATTGATACAACAAGTGTTCCGGGGCGAGGCAAAACCAGTAGATTCACCTATTCCAGAAGCAACGCGCTACTACAATCCAAACCTTCCTGCAGTTGCATTTGACCCAGCAACTGCGGAGACTTTATTTGCATCATATGCAACGCCTCCTGCATTTACGATAACGACACTCAAGGATCCTGATTTGTTGGCTGCAGCATCATTTATTCGCCAAGCGTGGGAGGCGGTTGGCGCCAGCGTAACGATTGAAACGCGCAATCCTATAGAGCTACGCGATGAGGTCATCAAGAATCGAGAGTTTCAGATTTTGCTGTTTGGCCAGTCACTCAAGCGAAACCCTGACCCATTTTCATTCTGGCATTCGTCGCAAATAAAAGAGCCGGGGCTCAATCTTTCACAATACAGTAATAGCGAGGTTGATCGACTCCTCGAAGATTCACGCCAGATATTCGACGATAGCGTCAGACAGCAAAAACTCGAGAATTTCCAGGAATTGCTCACCAATGACATGCCGGCTATCTTCTTGTATTCCCCTTATTATTTGTATATCATTGATAAGAAGATCAAGGGGGTCGATATGACAGCGCTATCTAGTGCCGACGAACGATTCTATTTCTTGCCCTATTGGTATATCAATGTCCGTCGCACGTTTTGATATTGACATTACGATACAGCGTGTTACAATGCGTTTACGTATGTAGCTCTGCTGTGTCTCCCCAAATATACGCCATTGCCTCTGTGGTGGAATGGCAGACACGTAGCGTTCAGAACGCTATGACCTCACGGTCGTGCAGGTTCGACTCCTGTCAGAGGCACTATTTTCTATCGAGTTTTAATTCGTATGATCTCCTAATCAATCTATATATTTATGACGACAGACACACAACGTTCGAGACGAGGTTCTTTTGAATTTAATAGCAGCAGTTATGACGGACGTCGATTCGTGGCTGGCACCACGAATACACACACGGGTCCAGCTCGACCAGCGCGTCCCACACGAACAGGGCGACCTGGCACGCGTCCTGGTCCTGGGCAACGTAATGCGCATACATCACCAGCAACAACGACGCGTTCTCGCATTCGCAAACCCGCTTTCGTCAACGAGGCGAAAGGCCTCAAAGGCAGCGCGACGAACGGCTCAAATGGCAAGCGGCACGAGCTCAATGCATTAAATGACATCGATCCAGAGCGAGAACCGCTCGTATTTGGTAAGAGCCCTGACCGTGTTACGGTCATTCCTTTGGGTGGACTAGAAGAAATCGGAAAAAACATGATGGCCATTGAATATATGGAAGAAATTTTGATCGTTGATATGGGCCTTATGTTCCCCGAGGAAGATATGCCAGGCGTCGACTATATTATCCCTGACATAAACGCGCTCCAGGGAAAGGAGCACAAGGTTCGGGGCGTAGTCATCACCCACGCGCACTACGACCACATTGGCGCTATCCCCCACCTTATGGTTGAATTGGGGAATCCGCCGATGTACACCGGTCGGTTGAGCGCTGGTATTATTCGCGCACGACAAGAAGACTATCCTGATTCACCACCACTCAATATTGTTGAGGTTGAATCCGGTCATAAGGTTTCTATTGGCCCTTTTAAAGTTGAATTTATACACGTAAACCACAACATTCCTGACAGCTACGCAGTCGCAATCACCACGCCCGTTGGCACGATAATTATGACCGGCGACTACAAATTCGACGAGCACCCGATTGGCGAACTACCAGCTGATACAAAGCGATTGCAAGAACTTGGCGATAAAGGCGTGTTGCTTTTAATGTCAGACAGCACTGATTCACACAAAAAAGGCCACTCTATATCTGAATACGAAGTCAAGGGCAATCTCGAAGAAATTATCCGCGAAAACATAGACCGTCGCATTATAATGGCGACGTTTTCTTCTCTGATCACGCGCATTCAACAGATTTTTGACCTTGCGGAGATATATAACCGGAAAGTTGCGATTGATGGGTTTAGCATGAAGCGCAACGTTGAAATCGCGAAGAATTTGGGTTTTTTGAAGGTGGGCAAAGGCATTCAAATCGATGCCAACGAGGTAAAAAACTACAAGCCATCGCAGATTATTTACCTATGCACCGGCGCCCAAGGCGAAGGCAATGCGGTTCTGATGCGTATCGCCAATGCTGAACACCGCTTTATGCGCATTTTACCCAATGACGTTGTGGTGTTTTCGAGCTCGGTCATCCCGGGTAACGAACGCACCGTGCAACGGCTTAAAGACCAACTATACCGCCAGGACGCAACCGTTGTGCATTATCAAATGATGGACATCCACTCCGGCGGTCACCCTGCGGAAGACGATGTCAAGTCTATGTTGCGGTTGGTACGGCCGAAGTTCTTCGTGCCCGTGCACGGCAACTACTTCATGTTAAAAATCCACAGCCAACACGCACAGGCAATGGGCGTTAAGAAAGAAAATTGTATTCTCGCCGAAAACGGAACTATTATGCACTTTGAGGCGAATGCATGTACGGTGGATAAGAAAAAAGCCCGGAACCTGAACATTTTCGTGGATGGTTTGGGCGTTGGCGACGTTGGCGAAATCGTGTTACGCGACCGTCAGAAAATGGCAGAGGATGGCATGTTTGTCATCATTGTAACTATCGACGCAAAAACCGGCAAAGTCGGCGACCGCATCGACATCATTTCGCGTGGATTCGTCTATATGAACGAGGCAAAAGATCTCATGAAAGACGCACGGAGTAAGATCCGCGACATTGTGGACAAAACTTCTCACAAAGACAAAACAACCAACTGGGTCTATGTCAAAGACAATCTGCGGGACCGCATTGGCCAGTTCTTATTCCAGCGCACGCATCGACGGCCGCTGGTACTGCCGGTGGTGATGGAGATGTGAGATCGTTCAATTATACTTCCTCTCGCTTTTCGCGCACGAATTTCATCCAATTTTCTAATACTTCGAGCACTGTTTTGAGCGGGGCTTCAATCACGAAGTCGAGCAGGAAAATAAAGATATTGATGTTGGCAAATTGACCAGAGAGCCAGCGACCTGCCTGAATTATGGGCAGCGTGATCGCGTCGAACAAAAATCCAAGAAAGCCACGGCGTTCTTCGAGTACCAGATATTCACGGGCAGCAAGCCGTATCTTCGCGCCAAAGAAACTCACCAAGGTTAAGAAGAAGACAAACAGTGCACCCGAGACAATATTAAAATTAAGCCGTGCAAGTCCCCAGATGATGCCCATAAATACCGCAATGAAAATGATATAGTACACAGCCATAAGTACATTGTGAAAAGCGCTTGCGCCGCCGCGCACTTTGACCCGTAAATTCACCGGCTCGTCTGTGTAGACGATTCCGTGCACTAACTTAATCATACGTGCGGTATTTTGTGCCTCTGGCATGCGCAGTCGCACACCGAACAGTGTCATCAAAAACGGCGGAAACAAGACGTTAATACCTGCATTCGCCCAATTGATACCGTGTGCAAAAAACAACCGTTCGAGCGGCAGCTCCACGAGAAATACCAGTGATACCTTGGTTATTAAAATAAATACAGTGCTGCGGAATAAACGACTACGGGTTTTACGAACGATGCTCTTGTACTCATCTTGCGCAACAGCGCGAAGTTCGCTGTCCAGAGCGCTGAAATCCCCTAGTTCGCCGCCGATTAGTTGCGAATTTTGGAGCATCGCTCGCTCAAGCACTTTAAACGGCACTGCCTTCTTGCGAAGCTTTGCATACACGCGCGTGCCGATTTTGTCGTGCATATATCCCTCGATTTGATCGAATAAATCTGGCAGTGCTTTTGCAATTTGTCGAATGTCGTCGTTCGTAGCAGTCAGCCACGCCTCCTCGTAGAGAATAAATAAATCGTAGCGAAGACGACTTTCGTCCAGACGGGACAATGCTCGATGGCAGCCGACGAAAATGAGCATGTCGCGGCGGGGCGGCTTGAGTCGCGCATTGGTAATCGTTATCTTCTCCCGCAATATTGAGTACATGAGGCCGATGATTGCCCGCTGGAAAAAGCGTGATGAGAAGAGGTTTTCGACTTCGTTCGCTGCAAGGTTTATAACCCAGCGGTGGATATGATTTTGATTCCCCGGATATATATCATCATGCTCGTTCAGTAGCAAAATATATTTACGGACTATTTTCTCCACATCAAATAACCGCCTCTCCGGGACAGCGTTATTTGGCAGATATCGCGCCATGATTAACTCGCGAATGAGTGACTCGGCGATTTTTTCTGCTGATTTCCCAGCACGCATTTGCCGCGTCATGATGCGCTGGATCGCACTACGACGGAGCAAGTGCTCATCCTGATAATCAATGGCATTGCGAATTTTCTCGAACAAAACAGCCGTTGCGCTCACGGTCTCCTCCACCTTTATCATATCCTCGTCTGCGGCTACTGCATAAGCCGGCGCTTGCGTTTTGAGCGTGTGGAGTAATCCCTGCGCCTCCGGCGTTAGGAAGGTTTTTTCTGACATATGGCTATAGAATCTATGGGGTTACTATAGCATACGTTGAAGGGTTTCTCAATGTATCGTATAAGCCATATTAACCAAAAGCGCCCCGTCGATAGGGACGCTTGGCTTGGTGTTCTTTTCAGAAACTATATCAGGTAACCGAAACCAACGTCCCGTTTGATGAGACGCACATGCTAATTGAAATAGCATTTTGCAATTGAGCGTTGGTTTTAGTCATACACATGATATGGGATGTATATTACACAGGGCGTATGGCTCGTCAATGGTTGCTGCTGTGGATAATTCAAAACACTAGGTGACGCAACCCCGTAAATGAAAACAAGGGCAGCGATGATGCTACCCATGTTTCGTTTTTCTCTCATGTGGTGCAAGGCAAGGGCACCAGCAACGCGCAGTACAGTTGCATACCCTTATATGACTCACATAGGTGTGCAACTTCGAGTATGAACCAATACCTCTTTGCCCGCACGTTGCATACCCTACCTATGTGTGAGTGTAGGAGTTTACCCATCCCCATCTGCTTGGTTTAACAACAGCAGATTTCAATGGGCATGAGGCCGTGTAACGCGGCCCTTCTTGCAAGCACGTATAGTGAAGCAAGAATCCTTTTTTATAGTGCAAAGGACTAGGGGTAGTGTAGAAAACTTCGTATAATGCTGTCAAGGGTTACAACTGCGTTTTAAGCATGTATACTACCACTATATGAAATCAATCATCCAAACAGTCTCAAGCGCATCTGTAACAGTGCAAGGTAAAGCCGTCGGCGCAATCCGCGACGGCTATCTTATTCTGCTCGGCGTTCATGAGTCCGACACCACTGCCAATGCCGATGCCATGGCGCGAAAAATCGTGAATCTGCGCATTTTTCCCGATGCGCAACTTAAAATGAATTTGAGCATTACCGATATACGAGGCGAGATCCTATTGATTTCGCAATTTACCCTGTACGGCGATACAAACGGCGGGAATCGGCCATCGTTTATCAAGACCGCAAAGCCCGATATAGCAATCCCGTTATATGAGCGCGTCATCCAAAACCTCAAAAATAGCGGTGTAACAGTTGAAACTGGTAAATTTGGTGCTATGATGGAGGTGTCGCTGGTGAACCAAGGTCCCACGACGATAATTCTTGAAACGTAGCAGTATGTTAGGAATGAACGACATGCTTCCCGGTGTGAAATTTATTCACGATGGGTTGCCATTTGAAGTAATAAGCGCGCATCATTACAAGCGTGAACAGCGCCGACCCGTTATGCAGGCAAAGGTACGCAATTTAATTACGGGCCGCACGATGGACCAGACGTTCCATACCCACCACCAAATTGAAGAGGCGCCAATCGAATTGCGGCCAGTACAGTTTGTGTACGCACACCGGGACAAATTCGTGTTTGCTGAAGTTGGCGATACGAGCAAACGATTTGAGCTGCCCGTCGATGTCGTTGGCGCAACGGCCAATTTTTTGAAAACAGGCATGGAAGTCAATGCCGTTGACTTTGATGGCACTATTATCAATATCGATCTTCCGGTCAAAGTGGATTATACTGTGACTGATGCTCCACCAAACGTAAAAGGCGATACGCAATCAGGCGGCAACAAAGTTGTCATTATAGAAACCGGATATGAAGTCAAGACGCCGCTGTTTATAAATACCGGCGACGTAATCAAAGTCAATACGCAAACCGGAGAGTACGTGGAGCGGGTGAACAAGGCATAAGCAAAGCATAATCATATGCGCATTGTATCTGGCATACAACCAAGCGGTTCTCTGCATATCGGCAATTATCTTGGAGCGCTGCAGCGCTGGGTAAAGCTCCAAAACGACGGTAGCAATGAGTGTTTTTTCTTTATCGCTGACCTGCATGCAATAACATTGCCAAAGGAACCGACTGAATTACGAGCACGGACATTCGACACCATGCGGGCTTTATTAGCCGTGGGACTTGATCCGAAACGAGTGACACTCTATGCGCAATCTGCAATTTGTCCTTCGCACACTGAATTGGCGTGGATTTTTTCAACATTGACGCCATTGTCGTTCTTGAAGGAGATGCACCAATTCAAAGAAAAATCAGAGAGACACCGCAAAGAAGTCAACGCCGGCTTATTCACTTATCCCGTATTGCAAGCTGCTGATATTTTGATGTATGATGCGGATTTAGTGCCGGTAGGCGAAGATCAGCGACAGCACATCGAATTGACCCGTGATATCGCGCGTAAGTTTAACCAGCGCTTCGGGCAGACATTTGTTGAGCCGGCGTTTTATGAAGGTGAACGACCGCTGAAAATTATGGGGCTTCAGAACCCTGGAGCAAAAATGTCTAAATCAGACGATAATGCAGCTCTGAATACGATTGGCATATTTGATCAGCCAGATACAATTCGTCAGGCGATTAGTCGCGCAGTGACTGATTCCGAGGGATCCGTGCGCTTTGATGAAGCGTCGCGGCCAGGTATCTCGAACTTGTTAACGATATTTTCGCTCATTGCCGAGCGAACTATCCCTGATCTTGAATCAGCGTACGCCGGAAAAAATTATGGCGAATTTAAGAGCGACCTTGCTGATGCAATCATCGAAACGCTCACACCGCTACGCGAACAGTACAAAAAGCTCGCTGGTAATCCAGCAACCGTTCAAGAATATTTCATGCAAGGCGCAAAGCGCGCTTCTTCTCTTGCGGAAACAAAAATGACCCAAGTATATGGGCTGGTTGGGCTGAACTAACCGTGTCATCTTGTGTTAATGAATTTGTTCGCGAGAGTTCATGTTCAGTATGTTACATTGATATTATTATGACAACGTCCGTTGAGACACCACTGACAAAAGAATATTTTGCAACGTTTATGGGGAAGTTTGTCGAAACGTTGGTCGTTCGCTTTGATGCAATTGACCAGCGATTCGACAGGATTGAGCTACGTTTAGACGAACACGACAAGCGATTCGATCGTATAGAGACGCGGCTCGATGCCATAGAAACACGACTTGGCGAGCATGATAAACGATTTGATCAGATTGATGCACACTTCAACTCAATTGAAGCGCAACTCGACAAACACAGTAAACGATTTGACGCAATAGACCGACGTTTTGATGCCATAAAAGCAGATCTAGTCGATCACGACAAGAGGTTCGATAAGTTAGAAGCCCGTCTTATTAGGCACGATAAACGATTCGAGAAATTGTATGAACGCTTTGATAATCTCGACGTTTCAATTGCCGGGATTCGAACCCAAGTGGCATACAATAGTGCCCAGCTACACGAATTCGGTATCCAAGTACATGTCGTGCGAGACGAGGCGCCGCCGAAACGAAAACGAAAGGCCGCTATCTAATTCAGATCACTCACGAAGGACCAATGTACTTCGAGATAAGTGTTTTGATGTACTCAATTTTTTCGTCAACAAACGCTTTGTCCGGTCCTTCAATAGTGAGTCGCAAAACAGGGGTTGTATTCGACAATCGTAGATTGAACCACCAATCTGGATAGTCTACGCTCACGCCATCAATGAACGACAGGGAACCATCAGAGAAAGTCTTTTGTAATGACTGCTTCAGAGTTTCCGACGACAGTGGTCGCGCCAATGTCATGCTAATCTCAAACGGCTTGTAGTATTTTCGGAACGGCTGCGCGAGTTCTGATAGCTTCTTGCCAGTTTTCGTCATAATGCCAAGGAGTTTTAGGCCGTTAAATAGCCCATCGTCGCGTGCGTTATTTTCTGCCCACATGATGTGGCCAGTCCACTCGCCACCGATAAATCCGCCGTGCTTAATTAATGCGTCTTTGTAATAAGTATTGCCAACGGGCAATTTTTTTGTAATGCCGCCCGCTGCCTTTATCTCCTCGATAACTGCACGAGAAAACCGCAAGTCATGATATATTATCGGCTCTATGTCCGCATCACTTTTTTCCTTCCCACGATTTGCCAAAAAATCAAGTGCATAGATGCCTGTCATGATTTCGGGCGATACGATCTGACCTGTTTCGTCAACTGCGATCCACCTATCGGCGTCGCCATCGAAAAACAAACCGACATCAGCTCCATCTCTCTTTACTGCTGTGATTAAATCTTTAAAATTGTCTTCGTTGTGATTGTCGGGAATGTGATGTGGGAAGTTGCCGTCGCTTTCCGGATACAGAGCGGTATAGCTGATCGGCAAGGACTTCAATAACGGGTCGGCAGAAATGGCTCCCACACCATTCCCGTAGTCTGCAACAACTTGTAATCCCTTGATTGTTCCCGCATGCGTGATTAATTCTTCACGATAATCAGTCATTATATCGTTCAGAATGACTTTGCCGGGTTGCGCCGCTGGCTTGAAAGCATAATTCTCAACCATATTTTTTATCTCGCTCAAGCCATCTGCAGCGGACAGTTGTTGAACGCCAGATATGACTCCAGTAATTCGACGAAATAACTTAAACGCGTTATATTCAGGTGGATTATGGGATGCGCTAATCATGACGCCGCATGGAGCCCCGAGGTAATACAATGCATATGACGTCATGGGGGTTGTACATACGCCTATATCAATGACATCAATGCCTGACTTGGTGAGTCCCTGAAGCAACGCTTGATGAAGCGATGGCGATGATGTTCTCCCGTCTCGCCCTACGACAACTGGCCCCTTATTACCAAGATACATTGACAGTGCGTGGCCGAGCTTGACTGCTAAATCTTCGTTTATCTGACTAGGATATAAGCCGCGAATGTCGTATCCTCGAAAAACATCGAGTTCAAGTGGCATGATAATTGAGTAAATCAGTGGGTTATCGACTACGTTTTCCCCAATTATATCGTTCGTCGTTATCGCTCGCCTTTACCGTTCGTCCTTACCGTTCGTCGAGGGGGAGCTCGGCAATGCGCTTCAGTCCCTCGGCGAGCTTGACGCGTGGGGTAAATTTCAATAACCGTTGCATTTTCGTTATATCGGCATTTGTCTCCGGCACGTAATTTTTAATCGGATTGCCAATATATTGCGGCTGAATCGATGTGCCTAATTGCGTATTAATCGCCTCGATGACCTCATTAAAGCTGTAATTCGTCGCCGTGCCGAGATTAATGATTTCATAGTCGAGCTTTGTTTGCATGGCAAGCCAGAATCCTTCAACAATGTCGGTCACAAAGGTAAAATCGCGACGCTGCGAGCCATCGCCATATACAACCGGCGCATGTCCTTGCTCCATTTCCCACAAAAATTGACTGATAATATTGGCAAACCGGCCCTTGTGCTTTTCGTGCGGGCCGTACACGCTGAAAAAGCGCATGCCAGTAGAACGAACGCCATGAAGCTTGTTGTATAACAATGCCAGGCGCTCACACGCAAGCCGCGCCTCAGTATAAAAATCGGTAACGTCAATGACCGCGTCCTCCCGATGCGGTGGCTTTACCCCGTTATATACCGACGACGAAGATGCCCACACCACCGGGGCCTTGTGCTTTCGTGCTAATTCTAAAATCTGAATCATGCCGTTGAGTACCTTACCTACAAGCAGCGGATTCTCTTTATACATCGGGGACGAAGAGTAAATGCCGAGGTGATAGATTTGGTCAATGTGTTTGCAGGTTGATGGCAGCGCCACGCGATCCAGCTCCTCGACAGCTCCCTCAACGATTGTAACCTGCTTCGCAACGTGCTTGAGATTATTTCGATGCCCGGTATGGAAATTATCGACAACGGTTATTGCGGCATCAGGATGCTTTTTGACCAGTAGCTCAACTAAATTCGATCCGATAAATCCGGCGCCGCCGGTGACAAGAATATTCATGCAGTTAACGCTACGCTATTCATTATCGTCAAACCCGTTTAACTGGTGATACTGGTCAACGGTGCCAATATCAATCCACTTGTCTTTAAATGTATAGCCATGTACCCGTTTTTTATCTCGCAGGAGTTGCGGAATGACATGGTCAGTCAGGTTAATTGCCTCTGTTGGGTTCTTGGGAATATATGCAAACAGCTCGGGTTCAGCAACAAAAATCATCGTTCCCGCGTTATATCGGTGAATCGGTTTCTCGACGAATGTCTTTATCGCGCCCTCGTCATCCAACTCATACACGCCCCATGGAATTTGGTGTTGCTCTTGGAATAATGCTGGGGTTAATATACTTTTCTTAGATTTATGAAAATCAACAAGGTCGCCGAGATTTAGATCAGTCAAGTTGTCGCCACCAACAATCAAAAATGTTTCGTCTAAAATATCGCGTAACGGCGAAAGGCACCCCGCAGTTCCCAGCGGCTGTGTCTCTTCGACGAAGTGAAGCTTCACCCCAAGATCGTCGCGGTTCTCGAAATAATTGCGGATCAAGTGTCCGAGATGGCCAGTAGAAATATATGCCTCGGTTACGTCATGGCCCCGCAGATATTCGATAATATGTTCGATAATTGGCTTGTCCTTGTACGGTAGCAGCGGCTTTGGCACAACGTGCGTATACGGTCGCAAACGAGTACCCTTACCACCGGCCAGAATAACGGCTTTCATATTGATGATATCGTAGCATGACTAAACGACAAAGTTAATATAGTGATGCCAGTATTCGTATAGTTTTGCGGTGCTGATCAAATCTCGCGCGTTATATCGCGCAATGTCTTCGTGTTTGCCGGCGTAAAATAGTTTTGTTATCTGCTCGCCCGAAATCTCATCTGCCTTTGGGCTGGCAATACCGAATGCCCGCGCAGCCAAATGAAGCGAGCAGCGATAGAATGCCGCATTATAGAAACGAAGCTGGTCGAGTAAGTCGATATGATGGGGCGGCGACTGTCGAGTTGACAAATACCGCTGTCCCATTAGGTCAATGGATGGCTGCACCTCGCGCACCCCTGATCGAACCATAATATAGGGGATATCAAACCCGCGCCCGTTAAACGTCACAATATGACTATAATTCCGCACGCCGGCCCAAAATCGCTCGAGCATTGCCCGCTCTTCCATCGGTGTAAACGTGCTATTGCCTTCTTTAAACTCTTCAATTGTTTTCCCTGTATGCTCACCGGGATCGAAATACACCTTCGCTATATTCTTTTCAACATCATACACGCCGAGGGTAATAATTGAGCCCAATAACGGCGACAGCGCCATTGTTTTCTCAATTTCAGCTTCATAGACTTCTGTGTCTTTTGGATCAGTTTTTACGGTTTTGAGCACTTCCTTTTGCGTCAATTCGTCAAGCGTGTCGAATCGCTCTGCAGCCGTTTCGATATCGATGATGAGTGTGCGCGTGTCATAATTCATGGCGTGTAGCTAGTAATTAAGTCTGATGCTAAACCATACTCTCTGATGGTATCATCCGGGATCGGAATCGGTTTTCCTGGTTCCGTTTTCCCGGGATATCGCCAGGCGCTGATTATTTTAATCCGTTTCTGCGGCGCGAGTGAAATAACTGTATTCGCCAGCTTGAGTGAGGTCGGTTTTGTCTGCACTATGGCATACATCGTCCAAATTTCATAGCGATGCTTACGACTCCCCGACGTGCGCATGGATGCGAACAATCCCTCGACAATCGCCTCCTCGCGTCGCTCCGGATGATCAATAATACTACGAATTTTGCTCGACGATAACTGATAGTGCCGAACTTTATGCTTGGCATGCTCGGTCCACACTAACCGGTTCGTATCTTTGATCTCGTTCATAGTTGTTCGAATAGCTTTGATCGGCGTGCCAACCCGTATCTATCACAACCTGGCATGCTGCTTCACAACGAACGCCAAGGCGCCGTACAGC
>MHXC01000059.1:4950-5354 GCA_001824325.1 Parcubacteria group bacterium RIFCSPHIGHO2_01_FULL_47_10b | reverse complement strand
TGTCTGGTTTGGAAAATTGATAAGCCACAACTATGGCCGCCGCAACTAAAATAACTGCCGCAATGGCAATAATAATAATTCTTCTGGGAGTAATGTTAGAAAAATCAAGTTTCATTATTTCTCGGGTCAGACTTGTACAGTCCGGGGTCAGACCTCGAATCTTTAAGGAGGTCTGACCCCGGACCATTACTGGATCAAACTCTCAAGCCTCTCAATTTCAGCTTTAATGCTTTCACTGTTTGGCAATTGTTCCTGGGCCTTTTTCCAATATGTCAAAGCGCCCCGCAAATCCCCTTTTTCTTGCTCCAAAAAAATCGCGTAATGTTTAAGCATGTCTGGACCAAATCCCTTGGTTTTTTCTATGCTCTCTAAATAAAGTTCTTCTAGTCGAGCGGGGCTGGCGC
>MHXC01000059.1:935-4922 GCA_001824325.1 Parcubacteria group bacterium RIFCSPHIGHO2_01_FULL_47_10b | reverse complement strand
AATAAGGTGTTTGTGGGCTGATCTTAGATCGCCCATATCGGTTTCCACAGCGGCAAGGTTCGCCCAGCCCGAATAGTTATCGGGCTCAACTTCGGTAGTCTGTAAATAAATGTCCCGAGCTTCCTTTAAACGTCCCAATAAATAATATTGGTTGCCTAAAAAAGTTAGAGCGTTATACCTTTCCTCATTTGACGCGTCATGGGGTAAATTGCTAACTCGGTCCTGCGCTTCCTTTAGCTTCTGTTCGGCCTGGGTTTTTTCCTCAGCCGTGAGGGTCGGTTCCTTATAATCAATAAACGTCTGTTTATTATCTTTAAAAAACAAATAATAAACCCCGACGGCAACGGCTAAAATAGCCACTATACTTAATATCTTTTTTGTCATATCGAATACTACTTATTTAAGAAATCTTCCTATAAAATTTACCTCATTTTAAGAAATTTTTCAACTGTCGGGGTCAAACCCCGTTAAGCAAACTTAAAACCCCCGTAGCGGGGGTTTTAAGAGGAGGTTTTATTTCCTTTGCTATATTACTCTATCGCCTCTCCCGCTGTGTAAGCAGCAAGCGAGGCAGAGATTGCATTGCTGACTTTATAGCCTTTGGCGGTAAGGGTGGCTGAATCTTTAAACTTCAGCTTCTTGCCGTCAGAGATTAAGTAATAGTCATAGCCGTCAAGAACAAGAGTGCCGTCACGGAATTTGACCAGCGGGCCAATAGCGAGAGCCATATCGGCATCATTGGCCGGCACTAACTTGTCAAAACTAAAGCCATAGGTCTTAAAGACTGCTTCAGATTGGAAGCCCTGACGCGTACCATTTAGGACCCACCAGACTGTGCGCTTATCGTTTTTATCTAAAACTAACGCGCCCTCGGGGTGCGCGGCCGTCGCCGAATCAATTACGGGCCCATCCGGGTAATCGGCCATGTCAATCTTTGGCAGATTGCCAAACTTGTAACCAAGGCCGGTAAAGACCGAAGCGAGGGTAAAGCCGCGCTTGGTGCCGTTTAGTCCGACCATGAAAACGGTGCGGTTGTCGCGGCTATCAAGCACAAGCGTGCCTTCCATGGCTTTAGCAAGGGAGGCGATGGCCAAGCCCTTATCTACCGCGTTGATGACTACGGCCTGGCCAAAATTATAGCCATAGGACTTGTATTCATCCGGATTTCTAAAGGCCACGCGCTGGCCGTTCTTAATTAAGTAGATGGTTAAGCCGTCTATTACCAAAGTGCCGTTATCGTGGCCGCCGGCTGGAGCCGAGGCCGTTGGCTTGACTGCCAAAACGTAAACGCTGAATTTGGTCAGAGCCACCGTCACTTTGTTGGTTGAAGGGTCAACAGTTGTTGGCAGAACTTCCCAAGCCTGGCTTGCGGTGTTGAAGCGCATAACCACCAGATCAGATTCGCTTGCTCCGGCCGGAACTTGCGCGTCTGTGTAGCTAAAGCTCACCGCCACGGGTTGGCTAAAGCTTGTCACGGCCGCGCCGCCGCTTGAAGCGGTAAAGCTGAAGGGTTGTCCGACTGTGGCTGTAGCGCCGGCAGTATTAACATTCACACTAATGTTGGCAGAAGCCAAACTGGTGGTGTTAACCGTAACCGTGGTTTCCGCAGCCACGGCATTGGCCGGCACAGTCACCGAAACGCTCGGTGTGCCCGTGTCAGAAGGGGTAAAGCTAGTAGTACCGCCGGCTGTTGGCGTTGCCGCCACGCTGCCTGTGGTTGTGCTCGGGGCTGGAGTCGGAGTAGGTGTCGGAGTGGGCGTAGGAGTTGGCGTGGGGGTTGGTTGCGGAGCAGGCGCGCCGCCTCCACCGCCCCCGCCGCCGCCGGACGTTCGACAAATATCAGTCGTGCCCGGCGTAATGGTGACCGTAGTGGTGGCAGAGTTGTTGTTGAAGGTAACAAAGGAATAACTCTGCGCGCACTGGGTGTCAATTATGCCGTTGGCAAGATTCCTAAAATCCGTAGAACGAACCGTGAGCGTGGAACCGATGCCCATCACAAATGTGGCTGAACCGGTTCCCACTGAAAAACTTTCCACTACGCTCCCCGACGCCACTGTGAGGTTGATCGCCAAATCTGAAATGTTCAGAGTGGTATCGTTCTCAAAGTTTATGTCGTTGTAGGCCGCGTTCGCCGGCGAGAAGCCCGCAAAGCTCATGCTCAACCCCAAAACCAACGCCAAACTCACTTTCATTGTTTTATACATAGTTTGAGGCATGTCCCGTTAGAAGTCGCGCCCGCGCGAAGCGCGTCCCGGAGGGACCTTTGGGCGGGCTACTTCTAACGGGATGAATTAATAAGGTTAAGCGAGCTTAGTCAACCGGAGCGCCTGAATATAACTGAATGTAGCGAGCTTGACCATTAACAATTACTTTTAGATAACCATCGGCTGTGCTTGGTTCTGTTCCCGGGTTATCGTTCCATACTCCAGCAAGGTCGCTAGTGAGGTCCAAGACAGCATCGTAATTCTGGCTGTTGGTCTGAACTTCCGGTTTTTCAATTCTCAAAGGCACGAAATTGCCGGTAATGGCTGTTGCGGAAAACGCGCTTCTGATGCGAATGCCGGCTACGTATCCGTCAACTGTTCGAGTGCCCGCGTCGTCAGTGACTAATTCAACCTGCAAGCCGCGGACATCGCCGTTAACTGTGCCAACAGCGGTTCCTTTGAGATAAGTGTCAATGTGGGCGCCAATAATGGATCCGCTTGCCGCCAAAGCAACACCGCTGTTAAGACGAGGCGAAATTTCTATACCAATAACATTACCGGAAGTTTTAGAAGTTCCCTGTCCCGGCTTTATCTGCACACCAATAAAGTCACTGGTTGCTGTGTTATCTGTCCTTGAGTTGAGGCGAATCTCGGATCTTCCCTTGGAATTCAAGAGAAGTTTCTCGTCAGTGCCTGAAGATAGGGAAGCAATTGTAGCTCCGCTTCCAGCCGCAGCGCCGGTAAGACTCACGCCAGTGGCTACCGAACCGGTTGAAGCGTCAACTTTCAAAACCGGGTTAGTAGCGCCGTTAGCGCCTACTGTGAGCGCAGAAGCGCCCGCCGAGGTAACTGTAACGGTTCCGGAGTTAGTTAAGTTGGCTGTACCAAAGGCAATGGTACCGTCAGTCGCGTTTGAGATTGTCTCTGCGTTCTGTAACTCAATGTCAAGAGTAGAAGGAGCATTAAGTTTCAAGCCTCGGGTCCAGGTAATAGTCCCTGCCATGTTTGAATCATCTTCCACTAGAATCGCATTGCCGTAAGTCCGGTTTTGGCCATCCATATCGCCCGCACGGACGATTGCGCCTTGAATTTTAGTATAGGTATCAACTACGCCGCCTGTGATTTTAGCAAGCAACGGAGTGGCTTCTGTAGTGATGGTATTGGTCCCGGAACTGGCGTCAAATGTAAGTTCAGTCTGAATACCATAAACCGGCCCGACGGTCTTGGCTGTGGTGCCTTTGACATAGCCGTAAGACAGCAAGCCCCAGACGCTGCCGGTGCCCACGTTGTTGGCGACACCATATACCTCCATGCCGCGGACATTTTTAGTCGTGCCAGCTACACCGTTTTCAGCGCGGAGGTACATGCCGTTGAAATTGCTCCCGATGCCGGTCCAGTCCGTAACGCTGTATCTCAATTCATTCCCTTCGCCATAGGTATAAGTGCTGCCCAAGCTAAGTGCTGCGCCAGCAGCAGAGCTGGTGGCCAAGCGGCCCTTTTGAATAGTGACGTCCGTCACCGCATCACCCAAGGTAGTGGTGCCGTTATTTGTTAAGTTGGCGAATGTGCCAAGACCCGCGCTGGTTATACTCCAATCCGCGTCAGTGACGGCAACAGAAGCCACTGAATCGCCGATCGCGATTACATCAACCCCGGTGCCGCCGGTGCCAATACTAATAGTGTCAATACCGGTGCCATTACCCATATTTATAGTATGCGCACCATTGCCGGTACCCAGGTTCAGTGTCATGTCCGCTGTCGAAACACCGACATTAACTGTACC
>MHXC01000059.1:156-874 GCA_001824325.1 Parcubacteria group bacterium RIFCSPHIGHO2_01_FULL_47_10b | reverse complement strand
TCAGAAGTCATGCTCGTTGAGTTGAGGGTAATGGCCGCGGAAGCGATGCCCGCCACCGCAAAGGAAAGCGCCAAACCGCCCACGACAACGAGAACATATTTGAATATCTTGTCTTTCATCTTATCTTAATTTGATTAATTATTATTCAAGGAATTTCGGGGTCAGGCTCCAAGGGTAGATTTTGAAGTCTAACCCCCTCCTTGGCTGAATGTCATTGCGAACTCGTACGAAGCCCACAATAACATCTAATTTCATCTCGGGGTCGGACCTCTTTTATGATTTCGAGGTACGACCCCTCCTATCAATATTCGACCTTTAATTATTTTTGATAAATTAATCCCGTTAGAAATCTCGCCCGCGCTTACGCGCCCCGGAGGGGCCTTTGGGCGGGCTATTTCTAAACGGGATAAAAAACCCCCGCTTTTTTGGCAAAAGCGAAGATCACGGGTAGTTAAAAAAATATTGTTTCCCATCTGTCAATTGATTTTAGTTTCAGTTGCCGGCTCTTATGTGCAGACGCAACTAAAAATAATATAACACTTGGCATTTTTTTGTGCAAGCCCCGTATAACAACAGCCACGTTACTCCCGTCTTTAAATCTTTGCTTAGCATTCGTTTACGTAAAAGCACACTCCGAGTAGGAGTAAGGATTGACTATGATCGTAAAATACAGGCATCAAATTTGTGGCTGTTGTATATCGGGGCAAGGGAACAAGAG
>MHXC01000059.1:0-147 GCA_001824325.1 Parcubacteria group bacterium RIFCSPHIGHO2_01_FULL_47_10b | reverse complement strand
CTTCGGGGTCAGACCTCTTTTAGGATTTGAGGTCTGACCCCCTGTTCCCGAGGTTGAACCTCGGGGTCGGACCTCGGGGTCGGAGGATGGGAAGCCTCTGATAGACTGCCTGCCGGTTCGATGTCAGAGTTAATTAGTCCCGGGGTT
>MHXC01000058.1:32653-39707 GCA_001824325.1 Parcubacteria group bacterium RIFCSPHIGHO2_01_FULL_47_10b | reverse complement strand
GGTCCTATGGGCGTACAGATGAAGATGAACATAAAGCGCTTGTGGTGGCAGCGAAATGTGGAGTCGCGGGAAGATATTGTGGGGGTGGATTCGAGTATTTTTTTACATCCGCGCGTATGGGAAGCGAGCGGTCATATAGGGGGGTTTCATGACAAGCTCGTCGAATGCAAGAAGTGCCATAAGCGATTTCGTGTTGATCATGTACCAGCGGAACATGTTGCGAATAACACCTGCCCCGAATGTAAGGGTGAGCTGTCAAAGCCAAAGCAATTTAATCTTATGTTTCGGACGTCGTGGGGTCCGGTGGAATCTGACGAAAGCCGTATTTATATGCGACCGGAAACTGCGCAAGGTATTTTTATTAATTACAAGAACGTGCGCGACTCGATGCGGGTTGAGTTACCCTTTGGTATCGCGCAGATCGGCAAGGCATTTCGCAACGAAATCACCACAGGGAACTTTATTTTCCGAATGCGGGAATTCGAACAGATGGAGATTGAATTTTTCACACCTGCTGATAGGGCGGACGAGTGGTTCGCGCGATGGAAAGAGGAGCGGTTGCAGTGGTATAAAGATTTGGGCGTGTCTCCGGCACGGCTACGGCTGCGCGACCATCGGTCCGATGAATTGGCGCATTATGCGAAGGCAGCGAGCGACATTGAGTACGAGTTCCCGTTTGGATGGGGAGAGATCGAGGGAATCGTAAATCGTCAGGACTTTGACCTGAAGCAGCACGAGAAGTTTTCAGGCGAAAAAATTGAGGATCCACTGCCGTATGTTATTGAGCCGTCGTGCGGCGTTGATCGCTTATTGGCAATGTTTTTGATTGATGCGTATGGTGAGGAGAAAGTTGCGAGCGCAGGCAAGGGAGATGGCGAAAGTAAGGGCGAGGGCGAAACGCGCGTAGTACTAAAGTTGCATCCTGAATTGGCGCCATACCAAATCGCTGTATTTCCTTTACTACGGAATAAACCGGAACTAGTTGTGAAGGCGCGCGAAGTATATGAGTTGGTGCGTCATACCAAGCGGGCATTTTACGACGAAAAAGGCGCCATCGGTCGGCGCTACCGCCGACAAGATGAAATTGGTACGCCCAAGTGCATAACGATCGATTTTGAAACGCTGGAGAATAATACTGTTACGGTGCGCGATAGGGATAGCATGAAGCAGGCAAGGGTGAAGATTGACAGACTGTAAGCATGCTGTTATGATGTAATCATATGATACGAACCCAAATTCAATTAGAAAAATTTGTGTGGGAACAGTTACGCGACCGTGCCTTTTTAGAAAAAAGCTCAATGGCTGCCTTGGTGAGGAAATTTGTTCGTCAGGCACTGGATATCAATACACAACTGCCACAATGGCAGCCGAAAGATTTTAAGTTCATCGCTTCTGGTAGGGCTACTGGAGCTGGTGCCAAAACTATCTCCGTCCGTCACGATGAGGCTTTTGCAAAGGCCATCCTTAAAGACCAAGTATGATTTTTTTTGATAGTTCAGCAATCATTGCTCTGGCAAGTAAAACAGACGAAAAGCACCAAAGAGCGCAGCGATTACTCCAGAGACTATATGAGTCAGGGGAGAGTTTGTGTATCCACAACTATGTGATCGTTGAGGCTATGTCCATATTACAGAATCGCCTTGGTGTCAAAACAGCAACTCAGTTTACTGCCGACATTGGCAAGGTTCAGTGTATTTGGATAACGCAACAAATCCACGATGCTGCAAAAAAATACTGGATGAATCACAGTTCACGCCGATTGAGTTTTGTTGACTGCGTAAGTTTTGTCACGATGAAGCTCGAAAACATTACGACTGCATTTGCGTTTGATCAGGATTTTCAAAAGGCAGGGTTTGAGCTATATGGTAAAACAAAATCATGACCCTAGCTAATTTCATCAAGGAACGACGCTATTTGATCTGGTACGTTAAGGACACTTCGCAACTTTCAGAGGACTCGGTTGTTGAAGCGGTTTTGAATTACGGCGATTGGGATGACGTGCAACAACTGTTTAAGATTGTGGGAATGCAGAAAGCAGCTTCGATTTTCAGACGCAAATCGAAAAAATCAGCAGCAGGACGGCAGAATTATCGACCGGAAATAAAACACTATTTCACGCAGTATTTTAAGCAGTATGCATAAATTTTTGCACCAAGAAATCTTGACCGGTAAGCAATTTGTTGCGTTGCGGCAACTCGCAATTTCTTCTGCGGAGAAGGGTAACTTGCCCAATGGTGCATTACTACTAGATTCGGAGAACAAACTGGTCTACCAATCAGAAAGCAAGGTTGCTTCAGATTGTGACGCTACTGCCCATGCGGAACGCCTTGTCATAGAACAAGCATGTAAGAAAGAACACACGCCAATTATTCGTAACTACTCACTGATCACCGTCGTTGAGCCTTGTCTCATGTGCTTGAGTGCAGCATACTGGGCAGGTATCAAGAAAGTATATTATATTATTCCCGCGGCAGCATACTGGGATGTAATCCCGTGGATGTCAGAGTCTAAAACTATCAATAAATATGAACTGATTGCGCAGTGGAATGAGAGAATTGAGATGGTACAGCTAGGCGGGCATGAGGGGCAATTTATTGAGATATTTGATAATTATAAGTCGCGCATTATTTCGCGATGAGAAGGGGGGGGGAAAAAAATCTTATAAGCCTCATTAATATGAAAAACAAAAATAATTTGTGGCTCGGAGTAATTATTATTTTGCTCATCGTAGTCGGTGCTTTTATCTTGAGCGGCAAGAAATCGGCGGATCAAACAAATGATGCTCGAGATGAGGTGATTGCGTTTGATAATAACAAGGCCGGCGACATTGCCGGCACAAACACGTCATCGAGCGGCGCCCAACAACTCTCAGTTGGACCTGCAACTCCGACCAACATCGTATTCGAAAAAACAGACGAAGGTAATGTCGTGCGCTGGCAGGCGAACGGCCAGGCAACAACAACGCAGTACAATATTTATCGCGCTGAACTACGCACCAATGAATGGAAAAAAATTGGCAACGTCGCCGTTGAGGGCAGCAACCGAGGTCGCTATTGGTATATTAATCAGGCGATTGCACCGGGCGTTATATACGGATACGCCGTAACCGCAGCAGATGCAGCAGGCAATGAGAGCGAAAAGTCAGATGTGGTTGAGAGCTCGGCGCAGTCTGTAATCCAATGACATCGAATGCAATAATGAACTATCCCGCGCTGATACTCTTCGATGTCGATGGTACGCTCGTCGTAACTTCCGACGAATATATTCAATTGTTCGACGAGGCTTTTGAGTCGGTGTATGGGATCAAAACGAGTATTAAAACAATCGAGCATAGTGGAAAAATCGACAAACAAATTATTCGAGAAGTACTCCGAAAGCAGAGACTTTCAGACGAACTTATAATGGAACACATGGAGGCGATGCACGAGGAGGTGGCTCGACGATTCGATGCTCGCATCAATTCGCTACAGCTTAATATCATTGAGGGAAGTATTGAGGCAGTGAAAGCATTGTACAGCACGGGCTTCCTTCTAGGGCTTATCACTGGAAATACAGAACGAGTGGCGCGCGCGAAAATGAAAAAAATTGGACTCGGCGATTATTTCCCCGTAGGTGGCTTTGGTAACGAGGCTTTTAAACGAAGCGAATTAGTAACGATAGCGATCGAAAAAGCACAGAATCAATTCAACTTTACATCCAGAACTAACGTATATGTTATTGGTGATACACCTCGCGATATTGAGGCTGGCAAAGAAGCAGGGGTTAAAACAATTGGGGTTGCGACAGGAACATACAGCACGGATGACTTGCGAGTTGCTGGAGCTGATAATGTGTTGTTGAACCTATGTGACACCAAGGAGATAATGAGAATTGTCGCGCAATAATAAACCAAATTCTAAGATTAATGCCTTCCACCAACCGCAAGAAAAAGCGTACTGCCCGAAAAGCCCTCCTATTGTTTCTGAAACGCTTGCGCGCCGGATGCGGGCTATATAAAGACGCGAATGAATGGTATGGGCACATGAAGGACTTAAAGGGGTTACTGGAGACATACACCGATGTTTTACCGAAGGAGCCGCTCGAAAAAGTGAATGCCGCAATGAAACTCACTGATACCACTAGCGCCGGACTCAAGCGCGCGTGTAAAGTATTGCGCTATGATCTCAATTCACTGATCAAAAAACTCCCGAGATTCAGCTGGATCGGATCAGTTGCTGTTACGGGCCTTGTTACTGTTGCGGTAGTTGCTGGGGCAGCGGCGGTCTATTGGCAGATGACTAAAGTAAAAGTGACTATAAAAAACGAAAATTGCTCTAACATTCCCATTGCCGAGAGTATTCCGCAGGAAATAAACGGAACATTCAAGAAATTCGGCGTGAAGTTACCGTTGTGGATCATTACCAATGGCCAAGAAACATTTAACGTGCCGCCGGTAGGAGTGCGCGTCGAGGCGCATGGGAGCTCTCTGGCACTCACCCTCTTCGATCGATCCTTCAGCGTTCCGCTCCCCGAACGGGTCCAGAGTATTACGTTCAACGATCGCGAATTACTGGAACAAGAAACCGATATTGATCTCGGGAGTCAAAAAAAACACACAGTGGTGGTGAGGTGTGATTAAAAAATCGCGCACTAACTATTGGCAAATACAGTGCCCACGTCTAGAATAGAACCACATGCTTAGACTATCGAATACAACAAAAAATAAGCTACAAAAGCTTGGCGTCGGGATTGTATACCTTTTTGGTTCCCAGGCACAAAAAACTGCAACGAGGCAGTCAGATATTGATATTGGGATTGTGTTTGTCGATCCAAAGAAGTCGGTGCGTCATAGATTAAAGCTGTACACCACAATACACACGATGGTTGAAGGCGGTGCATTTACAAACATGGATGGATCTCGGCTCGATATTTCCTTTTTACAACAGGCTAATCCGGCGCTGGCTATGGCTGCGATGCAATACGGGGTTGTATTATTTGAACAGTCTCCAATCTTTCGTGCGAATTTCGAAGAGCAGGCTCTGAAATTATATGTGGACTATCTGCCTTTGAAATATGCCTACGAGAAAGCGAATTTTGCTGCGTTTGCATAAATTTTATGAATAAAATTCCGCTCTCTAAAACCAAAATTGAAAGTAAGGTTGCAACGATTCGCGATTCTCTCGAAGAATTGAATAAAATATCGCGTCTATCGAAGAAAGAATTTGAGGCCAACAAAGACAATTTTGCGATTACAGAACACTATTTGCGTCGAGCCCTTGAGGCGCTTTTTGATATCGCAAATCACATTGTTTCGCGATTTCCCTATAGCGCCGGTAAGCGGCCATATAGCTACAAAGGCCTTGCTCTTGCATTGGCAGATAGGGGCATTGTCAATAAGAACTTTGGCAGCACTGCACTCGTAAACATGGCAGGATATCGGAATCGATTGGTTCACTTCTATGATGAAATTACACCAAAGGAGCTATATGAAATTATCACTACAAAGCTCGGAGATTTTGAAACATTTGTTAAGGCAGTTTTGCGTCTCGTGAAGAATCCGGAGAAATTTGGATTGACTATCGAAGAGTAATTTATTCCGTTTTTTGAGAAGGTTTTTATGCTATAATGAAACTACCATGAACATCTTACAAAGCCTCAAGGCTTCACCCAAACAATTATTGAAGGCGCTTGGTATTGCGATTGTTGTTGTTATCGTGCTCGCGATATTACTCCGGTTACTTGGTTTTTCCGGTTCACCCGCGAGTATGTTTTATGGAGCGCTGAATAGCGCGAACCGAGCATTCGGACCGAGTTACCAAGAAAGCGCTGGCAGTTATGGTAGTGCAACGATATCAGGATATGCGGACATGGCAGCAAGCGATTCAGTTGGAAGCTATAAGTCGTACGATGTTTCGCAAGGCATTAGTCTTTCACCCCGCAACATTTCCCCAGTACCCCCCACAAACCCAGGCACAACTGGCAGTGATGCAGAAAACTATGAAGTTACACAATACCATGCCACCTATGAGACCAAGGATTTGAAAAAAATATGCGGCGAGTTCACGAAATTGAAGCCCTTTGACTATGTGATTTTTGAAAACGCGAGCGAGGGAGATACCAGCTGTAGCTACACCTTTAAGGTTGCAAAGCAGCACGTTGCGCAGATGGTTGAAATTATTAAGTCACTCAATCCGAGAGATTTTCAAGAAGAACGTTATACGATAAAGCGGCAAATTGAAGATTTCACCAGCGAGCAGCAGATCCTCGAGGCCCGATTAAAAAACATTGACGACACGCTGCGAACTGCGATGACTGCCTATGACGAAATTTCTCGCTTGTCGACGCAAACGCGCGATGCCGATGCCTTGGCTCGGGTTATCAACAGCAAAATTCAGACCATCCAGCAGCTTTCACAACAAAAGATAGACGTGAGCACCCAGCTCGAACGACTGTCTCGGTCAAAGGCTGAGCAACTTGATCGTCTTGATTACACGTATTTTTACGTATCAATTTACGAACTCAAATATATTGACGGCGAAGAACTTGGTCGTTCGTGGCAGCAAGCAGTGAAATCCTTTGTGTATAACGTCAACGGCATTGTGCAGGACATCAGTATTGGGCTGGTCGCGTTTGTGATGCTCATTGTGCAATATGTGCTGTACCTGGTAATTGTGCTGTTGGTCGCGAAACTGCTATGGAAGTTCGCGCTGTGGGTGTGGAAAAAGTAAGGGAACTATAAGCTTAATCGGGTAATACCCGAGCTGGTCGAGTCACTAGTTCCGAGCGCTTGTTTTATACGTTGTGCTTCGGTTGCCAGTAGCGGACTGTCATATTCGGCGTTGTGCATATGGCTACCCTCATACGAGGATTGTTTTTGATCTAAGTGGATGTCAAACAGGTAGCCGCCGTTGGAGCCAGAGCTGACATATACATGGAATCGTGGATAATGTTCACGATATATCGGGCGGACATAACTCTGCTTGCCTGTGCGACGGTCATCGATAAAAATATACCCCAGCTGTCGCATGGTGTAGAGTTCGCTTGATGGGAGAGATGGTGCAGAGAATTTCATTAT
>MHXC01000058.1:32271-32589 GCA_001824325.1 Parcubacteria group bacterium RIFCSPHIGHO2_01_FULL_47_10b | reverse complement strand
CACCATGGCTGCGGCGATAACCACGCCAATATTGATAAGCCAGTCAATAATTGCGTTAACCAGAACAATAAGGTTATCAAATTTGCTTGGCGGGTCAAAGCATGTAAAGCCAGGGGGACAGTCGGTCGTGTCGATCCCCCCATCATCATCACCCCCCCCATCATCCGGTTCCTGCACGCATGCCATAAAACCATTCGGAAGCGCTCGGCACACAAGACCTTGGCCGCACTCGGGGTCGGTGGTGCACTCACCGTCAAATCCGTTGGGTTGTTTTGGCACACACGCATTGAGTCCGTTGGTTGCCGATGGCTTACAGAC
>MHXC01000058.1:30249-32249 GCA_001824325.1 Parcubacteria group bacterium RIFCSPHIGHO2_01_FULL_47_10b | reverse complement strand
CTCGGTGCCGTCGCCCGGCGACGATCCATCGAGGGGTTGGCACGTAGCATTAATTGGTTGACTTGCATCAATAAACTCCCCAATACATACCTCCCACCCCTTGGTGTCAGGGTAACCGCTTAAATCGATTGGCTCGCCGATTTTACAGGCATTTGTATCTAAAATTACATTTTTACTTGCATCTCGAATTATACAAATAGGAACGCGCGCTTCGATTGCTTGTGCTTGACTTATAAGCCATGAAGGCGGTCCACGGCTTTCTGGCATCCCATATCCAATTTCAAACATATAGATGCCCGGTTCAATTTGTTCGATCTCGATCTTAATTTCCTGTCGCAGCGCAAGCGTGGTGGCAAATGCGTCCACCCATTGAGAACCTTGATTAAACACTGGCCGAATCTGGTCAGCCCATGGAATGGTGATACCAAACGCAAGCTGAATATCCTTAATAATTCTATCAAACGAATTCACAACTGGCTTAATGCGGTTTTCCCAATATACCCATTTATTATTTTCATCAAACTCAAACAACTCGTTCACATGGACGAGCCCACCAAGATCATTGAAGAATTTAGAAGCGTTCGCAATAACATCATTACAGTTTGAGGAGTCATATCCTTCAAAGAATGAATTTAGATCCTCCGGTTTTATGTATTGGCATGCAAAGTCAGCGATAGTTAAACGGAATGACTCAATGGCAATCCGTCCTGCCATTTCCTGCGAAAATTTCGGTAACTCGGTTGCGACAGCAGGTAGATCAACAGTAAGAATCGCAGTGCCATCCTGGAGTGATTTCGACCCAACATCAATCACCGTAATAAACTTATTGAATAAATTATTGGGGCCTGCTTGTTGTAGTAAAACATTTAGTCCAGTGACAAAGCCGCCAAGAGAATAGCACCTGCCCCCAACAATACCGGAAGTAAAACAATTTCCAGGCCCTCCGATTGTCCAATCGGCGAACCATGCTGCTTCGCCTGCACATAGATGGGGTTTAGGAATGAGCGGGTCAGGGACGCGGGTCGTTTTTGAGGGTAAGATCAAGAACGGTAGTACCGCACCCGCGCAATCGCGGGCCGTGAAAAAAATCGAAAGCATCAATTCCTCTAATTCATACCAAAAATTTACGAGTTTCGCGATATCGCTCACAATTGATTCTGCAGTCAGCACAAGCAAACGAATGTTATGTAGCAATGCCCCCACGGACTCCGTGAGTTTTTTTAGTGACGGCATTTCAGACAAGAGCGCCCGCACTCCCGGATGCTGTTCTATAGTGCCGAGGAGATCGGTCAATTTTGTGATAACTGCTTTAATTTGATCAAATACCGACGAATCACCTGGATTAGGCTGGACTGAAATTCCTGCGAGTTGGATTAGTCGATCCAACCCTTGTTGCTGGGTTTGTATTTCTTTAATAGTCAATTGTAATGCGGGGTCTTGGTTTGGTATTCCAGTTGCTATTTCCGCGACGAGCGTTCCTATGTTGGCAGACAAAAGGGCATAGCTGTCAACGAGAATCTGTTTATTTTGATCCAATGCTGTGCGCTCCATGTCGATCCGTAGTTTGACCACATTGTCGAGCACCCGTAGATCGTTTGCTTGTGCTAATTCCTGTTGAAATTCAGGGTCTGCCTGTAGGCGCTGAAAGTGCTCATAGACAGCAATATTTTCTTTTTTGTCGAGAACCCCATCGTTCCAATCGTCTGCAAGTGATTGGATCTGGGTATTAAAGCTGCGCATCTCTTGCTGAATATTCGCCATCGCTGCTTCATAATTCACACTTGATTTATTTACCGTGTTTCGCACCCGTTCGAGTTCAGTGTCGAGGTTTTCAATAAAATCCTGCGTCTTTTCGACTTCGGCTGGATCGTAGAGCGGTGTTTGCTGCTCAAGGTGATTTTTTGATTTTTGAAGAATAAGCAGAGATCCTCCGAAAATTGCTATGATGGCGAGCAGAAAAACAATAATTATCACAATTTTTCGATTTGACATTACTCCAT
>MHXC01000058.1:23390-30208 GCA_001824325.1 Parcubacteria group bacterium RIFCSPHIGHO2_01_FULL_47_10b | reverse complement strand
GGATAATTTGATAGGAGGTGCTTGAGGACTATGCTAGAATAAAAACACTTTGATTCGCGGAAGTGCATAATGCATAACCTAGGGGAGAGATGAAATTAAAACAAATAATAGGGTCTGTTGTAATACTATTGTTAGTAGCGTTGACATTTCCGTTCCAAGTAGTGGCGTTTTATGCGACGAGTGCCCAGCTGCCTTTATTAATTTTGACCGCAAACGAAACAGACCCTGCTGCCGAGGCAGTACAAAAATTGTTGGCGCAACGCGAAGTACCTTTCAAGCTACTTAATGTTCGCTCACTTGAACTCACACAGGCGCTACTCCAGACGGCAACGGCACCATTGTATTCGGGTGTTATTCTGACCGAAGGCAACCTTGCATATGAGGAAAATGGTAGTTTTTTAAGTGCATTTTCTGAAGCAGAGTGGGCTATTTTATATGCATTTGAACAGCAATTTCAAATCCGTGAACTGGTTTACTATACCTTCCCCACTGCGCGCTACGGACTTGTGCCTGTTAGCGTTGTACCCGGTGGGACTACAGGTCTTTTCACGACCGCAGGACGGACTATTTTTCCCTATGTCAACGCGGCACAGGGACTATCGCTTCCAACCTATCTATACACGGCAACCTCACTGGAGGGGAATACACCACTGATCACTGACGGTAGCGGCAATACACTTATGTCGTTATATGCCCCAACGGGGCGCGAAGCGCTTGTTTCAACATTTGACCAGGCAACATTCCTCGTCCATACGCTTCTGCTATGGGATGGACTATTGAACTGGGTAACGCGCGGGGCATTTGCGATACCCGCACAGAATTATTTCACGGTGCATATTGATGACGTATTCATCGGGAATACGGTATTTTCGGATCCTAATAAAGAGATCGAGCGACGCATGACGCTCGCCGATTTTACTTTTTTTGCGCAATGGTCCCGCCAGCATAACTTTATCCCGACCATGGTGTTTAATGGCGCTGGTCTTATTGGTGAGGGGTCAGACGCGGCGGTGATAAATTGGGCAAAAACGTCAGCTGATAAGAACCAATTTGAGTGGGTTAACCATACCTACGATCATTTGAACCTTGATAATGCAACTGCCACTGCGACTCGGAGACAGATTCAAGATAATATTGGTGTTGCTAATAATTATAAGTTGCCAAAATTTGATCCTGGTGTTTTAGTAACTGGCGAACATTCAGGGCTACAAAATAGCGCCGCAATACTCGGTGCCGCGAATGCCAGTATCATGTACATAGCCAGCGATGCTTCGCGTAATCCCAACGCTATCCCCGGGGGTAGCAATACATTTTTAGTTCCCCGCTATCCCGCGAATATCTATACAGATGCCGGAACGCGCAAAGACGAGCAGGATGAATATAACTTTGTCTACGGGACACATATCACGTATGACGAAATTTTACAACGAGAGGCAGCGATTGTCTTGAACCACATTTTGAACAAAGATATTCGACCGCACTTTGTTCACCAGATTAACCTCGCGCAGGATCGCATCTTAATCGATTTTCTGAATGTCGTGCTTATGAACTACTATGCACTCGACTCTCGACCTCTCAAACAGCTGACCATGCGGGAAATAGGGGATCAAATGCATCAAAAGAAAACAGCAGTTCCGCCAATACCCGCACCACAGCAAATACCAACACCACAGCTGTCGCAACCAATCAGGACATTCCGACGTGAGTTGTTTTCGCGGAGCAGGGTGTTGCAGAGGTTGCTTCTCCTGATGAATAACAGATAGCATAACATCTAAATTCGCAAACGGGGGGCATGCTTTTCGCATAGATGAAGCGAGCCACAATTCTACTAACGACAGAAGGAACGTTTCCTTTCGTGCGTGGCGGAGTCGGAGGTTGGTGCCGCGATTTGATCACAGGACTTGGTGAGGACTGTGATTTTTATGTGCATGCTTTAACTACTCCGGCGCATGAGAAATACAGCTATGAACTACCCGAGAATATACGCGTACTGACGAGTATTTCATTGTGGGGATCAAAGGATTCAATTCGACAACATCAAAACGAAACAATTTCTCAACGGAAGATTTCTAGGCGTGAACCATTTAACGCAAGCATAGCCGATGATCAATTTCTTGAGCCATTGTTCTATCTATTTGATCCGACCGTAGACGTGTATAAGCAATCGGGCGCACTTTTACGTGCGTTGGAGTCAATCACCACCTATTTTCAAATATATGACTATATGCAGACTTTTCAATCGGAGATCGTCTGGGAGCGGTTTGCAACATATTTTGACACTGTTGCCACACCGGAAAAGGCGACCTTATTCGATATTCGGAATGCGCTGACCACATTGAGTCACTTGTGTTTTGTGTTTGCGATTGATTTCCCGGAGGGCATTGATTACATTCATGCAACTGCTGCGGGGTGGTCGGGGATTCATGCTATTGCTGCGAAAATACGTACCGGAAAGCCTTTGTTTTTGACCGAGCATGGGGTTTACCTTCGCGAGCAGTTGTTTTTTTTGCGCGAAAACAATGGTTACTCGCCTGCGCTACGCTCATTTTTTCAGTTTTTAGTACACCGGATCGTGCAATTAAACTATCTGTGTGCTGATATCGTTATCCCGGTGTGCGAATTTAACGCTCGATGGGAGCGCTACCTGCAAGTGCCCGAGGAAAAGATTCAGGTTATTCATAATGGAGTTTATATACCTGACCAGAATCAGGGCGGTGAAACGCACGTATTGAGCGGTAAACCGGCGATAAATGTCGTGAGCGCAATCTATCCTCTGAAAGACATTAAGACAATTATCCACGCAGCGCGTTTGATCAAAGATGAACTACCTGATGTGCAGATTCGAATCTTTGGTGCGATTAAGTCCCCAGACTATTTTCGTATGTGTGCGCAGCTTATCAAGGGTGTGGGCGTCGAGGACACTGTCTCAATATATGGCGTTGTCGACGATGTGCGGGAGCGTTTTCGACCGGGTGATATTTTTTTGCAAACGAGTTTATCCGAAGGACTTCCTTATGGAATACTTGAAGCGATGAGTGAACGCCAGGCGATTGTCAGCACGGCAGTGGGGGGCATCCCGGAAGCACTTAGTGACTGCGGACTGTATATCCCAACCAAGAGTCCGAAAGAAGTGGCAGAAACGTGCCTATTGCTTTGTAAAAATCCTGAATTGAGAACGATATTTGCCAATTGCGCCTATCATCGAGTGCAGCAGTATTTTCACCTGGAACAAATGGTCGACGCGTATAGGCAACTTTATCAACAGCAGTTCGTAATATGACCATACCCACGGTATTACAACAACAGAGAACACTTGTGCGAGTCGAGGTAAAAACAGCGACAGAGGCTCCGCGGACCGAAGTCGTGGATATTGCTACACAGCTCGAGTTTAACGGGATAAACGACGATGTTGTTCAGCGAAAACACGGGTTTTTCGACGTGTTTTCCCTTGCAGAATACGTGGCGAACAATAAATTACACGAAGCATTTGAGGTTCATCGACCAACATTACCACACAGCGAATCAATGAGTGAACGTTTTGCGATCGCTTTTGAGAGAGTTTTTACCGGGCTTGGGTATAGCATTTTTACACTACTCATATTCTATGCGCTTTGGTTTTCGTCGTCCGGTGCATCGCTTTCAGCAGCGGAAAGCTTAAGCATAATTGTATTAAGCCATCTACTGACTGCTGGTTGGAGCAGAATAATTTTGGCCGAAGCGCATGTGCATGGCCACGCGGAATCGATCAGGTACGAACGAGTGTTTGCGAAACCCTATTGGTTGGCAGTAAGTGCGATTCTCGTTGTTTCGATTCTCGTTGGGTCTTTTTCACCTTCCTTGGGGTTTATCTTTGTCCACATTGCCCTTTTTTGGCTTGTGGTAAGTTACTACGCTGCGATTCGCCAGATCCCGAATGCCTTACTGCTATTGGGGAGCATCAGTATCAGCGGTTATGGTTTATCGCAGACATCACTTAATCCATTGGCGTACGACCCGATCGTGCTACTATCAGGATTTACTATTATCAGCCAAATATATTTTTTGTGGCGGCAGCGATTCGTTGCGCCGATAATCGTTTATCGCGGCAAATATGAAATGGAAACTGTCTATCAAAATCCCATATTTCTTTTCGGCATCGGGTATGGCTTTTTGATATTTGGAGACCTTGTTGTTGCCGCGCTTACCGGAAATCTTTCAAACCTTGTAAGCGGAGACGGAAATTATTTATTGTATAAATATGGTGGGTTACTGCCGTTACTGATTTCAGGAGGATTCATCGAGTGGAGCATACATTCATTTTTCAAGAAAGCGAACGAAATCGAAAAAAAAGAGCGGCACAGCCATCGTTGTATGGAGAATCTTCGTGGCGTGTATCGTTCGCTCATGCTGCGTTTCGTATCTCTCCACATCGTCATCTTTGGATTGTTAGTGGTTGGTGTTATCGTGTTCAAACCAACACTATTAGACGGCACTATCATGCACGTAAGTAACATAGCGTTGATATCTCTCCCTTCTTCGCTTAGTATTATGGTAGGGCTAATGGCATTATGCAATACAACGATTTTGTATAACATGGGAGCGAAAGAAATAGCGACGCATGCTTTATATAAAAGCATTGTCGTAGGGGGGGGAGTCGGCATTGCGTTCAGCCTCGGAGGATCGCCGATGCTCCTTGGCTGGTCGTTGCTAGCTGCCGCGAGCGTGTTTGCCCTCATAACATTCATGTCGGCATTCCAATTATTAACCCGTATGTCATTTTTACGCTATGTTCAATCTATCAACTAGACAAGTACTACCGCTCATAGTTGTTATCCTTATAGTCATATTCGGCATTTCGATGGTGATGGATGCTGATTGGCGCGGGGCACCTACCACAGACGTTGCTGCCGTTGCAAGTAAGCCGCCGTCCCCAATAAAGGCCATCGTCACACAACAGAAAACTGCGCCAATAAAAACTACTACGCTGACTACTGCAACGCCACCTGAGCCATCCACGCCCAAACCACCCAAGACTTCAACAACGCCTAATCCCGCGCCGGTTGTGCCGGTTGTGGTGACCCCAGCTAATCCGCTTGCCTCGGTTCAAACATGGGTATCGTATTATGCTGCTGATCAGATTTCCAAACTTTCCGCCTTCGACCTTGTTGAAATTGACACCGAAGGAGGCACGGACAACTATACGCAAAGCGACGTAAAGCAGTTGAAGGATGGCGGCGTTATTGTCGTAAGTTATTTAAACGTCGGGGCGTGCGAAACGTTCCGTTCGTACTGGAAGCAATGCGAGAAGTTCAAACTGGCCCCATACGAAGGCTACCCCGGGGAGTATTGGATGGATGTTACGAAGTCCGATTATCACACATTGCTGATCACCGCAGCGCGAGCAATCCTCGACAATGGAGTCCAAGGTTTTTATCTTGATAACATTGATATCTATCAAGAGCCGCTTGGTGGATATAACTCGAAGCAATTAAAAGAGGGCGTGGCTTCGATTGTTACGAAACTTCGTGCTGCGTTCCCAAATGCCATTATAATTGCTCAGAACGGGATTTATTCACCTGAAAACAATGTGTTGTTGTACAGTTCGGCAGTTACCGGAAATAAGCCACTATATACCTTTATTGATGCGGAGTCGCACGAAGAAGTGTTTACGAATACCGACGAAACCGCTGCGATTGTGGAGGCGCTGGTTGACCTACGGTCAAAGGGAGTGCCGGTCTTTAACCTTGAATATCCAGAGCCGTTGAATGCAACGAGCGCACAGGAAATTATTGATCGGTCGCGCGCACTCGGCTTCATTCCGTATGTGTCAGACGTTGGCTTAGACACTGTGTATAACTATAGCTTGTAATGTGATTTGCACATATGCTATGATGCACCATAGCATAATAATTCATCGGAGGGACATAAGGGTGATTTATATGAAACGAGAAATAAATACACGAACTATCGGAGGGATTGTAGTTGTAGCAACAGCAATGATATTGGTAGCATCAGCTGCTTCTGCGGCTGGATGTCCGCCATGCCCATTGCAAAGCCAGCAAACAGGATCAAGTGAGACAGAATCAGTGCAGCCGAGCACGGCATCAACAGGCGGGCAGTTACTATCGACTATCTTTGATGAAACAAAGCAGCAGAGCTTAGGGACAATGGACAAGCTGCAAGGCGTAATGAACCGATTGAGCACGAAATAAATAACAGCGCTATTAGGAATCGGTTGGTTGCACCGATTTGTATTCATAGACGAGAGAACGCCCGGGGCACACATGGTGTCCGGGCGTTCTGCTTTTCGATGACCGTTTTTATTTGAGCTTGTGCTGCGGGATGCTCTCGATGGTGATACGCACCTTCGTGAGTCCTGCAGCTTGGGCTCGTGCAGCGTTTCCTTGGAACCCAGCGATCATGAGTCCCCAACTCAAGTCGATGGATCGGGTGAGCGGTCGGTTGTCGGCGCTATTCGTACCGACGAAGACCCCTTCGCCCGCGAAACGCTTACACTCGGCAACGTAGGGACCGGAATCTTTGACCACGACATGGTTGACCACCACGCCGGTCTCTAAGAATTCCACGGTTACTACGCTGCCTTTGGGGAGTTCTTTCGATGCGAGCGAGAGCTCGTTCGCATGAAATATGCTCCCGTCTGCTTGCACGTGGCCATCAGTACCGTCATTGAGACCATAGTAGGACGCGCATGCGACCCAACTATGGTGTAAAGACGGCAACGGTACAGCGATGGTCGTGCCTGGGTTTATGATCCGCAGGCCCTCCTCCGCCATTTTCTCCACGTCTGAAAGGCGTAGATTGTTGGCGTGCACGAGGGA
>MHXC01000058.1:19346-23336 GCA_001824325.1 Parcubacteria group bacterium RIFCSPHIGHO2_01_FULL_47_10b | reverse complement strand
CAAGGTGAAAGATAGTCCACCCGTGCCGCGCAAGCAGCCTCTCCTGCGCCTGCTCATCAGGCACGTAGAATGCCATGGTGATCGGCGATACGGCTGTAGTGGGCGCGGTTGTCTCGCGTTGTTCGGTTTCCGTGGACGCGTATATAGCATAGTGCGGCGATTGTTGATAGTTGTGACTATCAACCGCAACCGCGATATTCCACGTTACCGACCCCGCTGCAACCAGGCCCACCAACATATTCCAGAACGCTTTCATGCGTTCCTCCTTTCGATCCTCCTTGACCGAAAGGATTTCCCTCCACACTCTCACTGTCGTGTTTCAACAGTGAGAGTGTCCTGCTCGACGACTGCCGAGCAGGACAACCCCATGACTTGGTGGGATTCGCGGAACCCTGCCGCGAATCCCTCGGAGGTCTTCAAGTTCGTGAACTTGAAGACCATCACGAAGTCCTGGTCTTCTTGATTTCCGTAGATCTGCTCGAAAGCAGATTCCACGGAAATTCCGCACTCACAGCACTTTCGTGCTGCGCCAGAAACCGTTTCCGGTTTGGGGAAATTTAGTCTCCCCCACACCGAAAATAATTCAATCTCGGTGTCCTCCTGGACATTTGCCCCGCGCACTAACTCCGCGAAGCAAAGACCGCAGAAACCCTTTCCTTCCATGACTGCCCAGCCGTGCTGGGCGTCAACCACTGACCCATCGCGGTCTCGGAGTCCCGCGCCTTTGTAACGAAAAACATTATCCATACCTACTCCTTTTTGTCGGCTTTAGTTTTGCGAATGCCGACAAAATCTTCTCCGCCCTATTCGCAGGGGCAATCCCGCCAAACGCCAACTAACCTTTAGGGAATGCTAATATAATACCATGTATGATATGATTTGTAAAGTAAAAAACACAATAAAATGTGAAAAGCGCTCTGGTGTCCCAAAGCGCTCCCCAATCACTCC
Organism: Parcubacteria group bacterium RIFCSPHIGHO2_01_FULL_47_10b; assembly: GCA_001824325.1. Taxonomy (GTDB): domain Bacteria; phylum Patescibacteriota; class Minisyncoccia; order 2-01-FULL-47-10; family 2-01-FULL-47-10; genus 2-01-FULL-47-10. Next base: position 22,388 of record MHXC01000058.1, on the reverse strand, counting down.
TCTCAAAGGTATTTTAATACTTTACCAAAAAACTCTCGGGTATTTTACGCGACTCCGTCAGGAGTTGGAATTGGATCGATCATGACCTTCAATTCCTTTTCTCCATGACAGTCCGGAAAGCAGCAATGAACTACTTGGTTCTTACCTGTTTGGATCCGCCAGCCGGCTAGGTTTGGCGAGCTGCCAACCTTAAGAAAACCGCAACGATCAACGAGGGCAATTTGAATGATCTGCTTGAGTTTTGCCCCGAGCTCCAATAAATGTGCGGTAGAAGCGTGTCCGGTATGTCCCTCGAAAACCACATCGTCTGCAATGGCGATTATTCTTTCCTGCTCGATCGCCATTTGAAGCTCAGTGGTGAAAGGCGCACAGGTCAAGTGGGCTCGATGATCAGGGTAGCAATATCCCAGATCATGCGTGAATTTCTCAACCCTCCAGGAGCAGTTGAGAGGAACTTGGCCTGTCATGCGGTGAATCGCCCGCATAAGCAAATTGCCGAAGCCGACTCCCCCGGTCATAATCGGCAATACGACAAGATTATCAATCCCGCCGCATTCCTCGAGGAGCTGTTGTGCCAGTTCCTCGCTACGGGTCTCGATTTTTGCCGCGTCTTGGAAGAGTCCGTTATTGACGAACTGCTTGGGCGCTACGGCTGCTTCCACACCTTGCATACCTCGTACACTTTGCATATGACGTCCTTTCGGAATCTGATTTTTGAATGAACAGACAATATGCCTTACCTACGCGACTATATCCCCCTCCTCCTTTCTCGTATTCGTGCATCAAAAAAGGGTCCCAAAGGACCCCTTATAGCCGCCATGACTCGTTGTAATTTTTTAACTCGCATAGGCAAAATTGAATTAGAATACCATGCCGATTATTTTCAAACAAGGGTTCCAGATTGTGGATAAATTACAGCGCCTTCGCTGTCGATTCGCAATGCTTGCCATTCAATATTTGGCAAATCCGGCAATTGAAGTATCGAGAAAAGGCGAGAATTGTCCTCGCCTTCCTCATAGATTGATCGCGAACGAAACCGCGGCAAAGAGATTTTCGCTGGCAAAGTCCCATGCCCTATGCCATCCGAAGCAAATTCCAGCACGCACGATGTTCAGCATGTACAATTCGTCACAGACACCGAATTTGATTGCGTCCATACGCCAGTGAAACCCTCTATTCCAGGTCAGTATCGATTCGTAACCCACAATTGCCTTTGGTCGAAGGGTCTTGACCCACAAATAAGGAAACTCGAACCATGTGGTCGCAGATATTTTTGCCTGAACGGTGCCAGCAACGCTATCTACCGAAAGTCCTCCCAACGCGAGCGATTCAGTGACCTGATGGCATTCTGCGCGAATGCCGATGCTTCCTGACGTTTCTACCACAGGCACAGAGACCTGGAATAGAAACCCGCATTCGTGTGACTTGGCATGGGACTGTTGTGTCGTAAGTCCAAGAACCAACATCGTGACCGCGAGACAAACAAAAAGAGCTTTCATGAGCTCTCCTTTGAGTATATGTTGAACCGGATTTATTCCTCAATATATCGTACTACGCTATCTGCTCATTTGCAAACCTATCCAGGTGATGTCCAATAAGAGCGGCATAAATCGCATCCCATTCAACGGGAGCGAAGTGGTCAGCTCCGAGCATGTATGAAATATGTTCCTGATGTCTTGAGGGTGACTGTTCGCTAATATTCTGAACGTGGGTGCGAGGTGGCGCAATTCGATCATAGCCATGTTGTCCCCCAACGACTGCAAGATTTTTTTTCGGTGACTGCATAAATGCCTTGAGTAGCTCGGTTGTTCTGCCGCTTCCGGCAATCTTTGGGGCTCGTGACATATGTGCTTGGAAACCAAGCGGTGCAAGAAACCCCGCTTTCACAAATCCATTCCAGAGCATTTTTTTCTGAATCCCGATCATTTGGGAAAGATTTTCTTGATACCCTGGATCTTTGAGGCGTTCGAGAATCATTGCGATCGTTTTACTACCGAATGTTTCCTTAAAAAATTGGACAGTCAGCATAAACCAGTTCTCTTTGGTGGTGCCTGCCGGATGGAGCAAGATGAGATCTCGAACGTCATCAGGGAATTGGTGAACAGTTTCTGCTGTCACAATTGTTCCCTGCGAGAAACCGAGAAGAGATATGGGGAGATCGGGATGGTGGGTATGTGACCGCCACTGACTGATGAGTCCATGAATTATTTCTGCCTCTGGTGCGAAAGTTTTTTCATCAAGCCATGATTTCGGAAATTGCGACGAACCACCATAACCAGGGAGCGATAGTAAGTTGACCTGCTTTTCTTCGCGAGCAGCGAGGGCTGCTGCAAGTATGTGTAGTTGTTCGAGTGATCCACCAGCTCCGGCGACAGCAAATAGCGGTAATTCACCTCGAGCGATTCGTTGGTCCCGTTCTTCCGGCGTCAGCGCATCAAGTTGACGAGTTTCTATGATGAGGCGCTCGCCCTTAATTGTCATCTCAAAATGTTCGGGGGGTGATTCCATCTGCGCGGCAAGTCGTTCCCAGCGCTTCTCTCGAACTTCCGGAGGGATTTGCGCTTGTTCGTGGATCAGAAAACGACGATCTATATAGCTTTCCTCGAGCTTTTTCTTTGTTTCGTTGAGTCGATTTGTGTAAAGAGTTGGCGGTTGTGGTTGGAGTGATGATTCCGGTGGTTCATAGGTGTCTGAAGGACCGCGCTCCTGTTTTCGACCGCGTGGACCGAGGCCATCATGCTCGAGTTCATATTGTTTTGGTTCATCGTTATCTGGCTCCATGGGATCTCATAATGTGTTTATTCGCATTAAGTGTACCACGAAATAACCAGCTTGCATCGCCATATATAGCTGTTTTATTACCGGTGCGCAGTGCCCAGCCGCTGTCGCCAAAAGACCAATGCCAGTATTCCATAGAGTAATTTGTCAATCCTGTGTGCAGTAGTGCATTTCGTACAATATCGCGATGGAGACGGGCTTTGCGGCCGACGTTCGCTTCATAGAACGATTCTCGAAATCGGTTTCGATCGAAATGCCGGAGCT
>MHXC01000058.1:0-19337 GCA_001824325.1 Parcubacteria group bacterium RIFCSPHIGHO2_01_FULL_47_10b | reverse complement strand
AAAGATCCGCGAGTAATATATCAACTGCGCCGCCGGTGCTGTGATAGGGCGGAACTGGCGCGTCATACGGAAATACCACTTTATTTGTCTCGCGCACCGCAATATTGTGGGGCCATTCCCGATTTTGTCGCAAGAGACGCCGATAATGCTTGTGCCAGATACGTTTTTGGTCTTTTATAGAACGGTAGGCACTATCGACAAGGAGTGCGTAGTTGTCTGGGACGTACTGGAGGGCGTCCACAAGCATACGCGCAACCGACTCACGGGCATAGGTGCCAAAGGCGCGTTTATTTAAGTGCGTCGCCACGATAAGCCGGTTGTGTAGGCCGCTAAGATCAACCATCTGCTCGCCGCATTCACGGAGCTTAATATGTCGCAGTGCTGTAATCGTCTCGTGTTTTATGGAAATCGGGTGGTGGTTCATGGGGCGGGGCTTCATGTTTCATTATGGAGGAAGTTATGATTCGAATGCCAGTTCCACCCGCTGCGGTAGATGGTCCGAAACGTTTATCTCGGGCTGTTCGTAGTGTGTCACCTCAAAATCGCGGCTGACCATAACAAAATCAATAACTGCGGTCGAAAATCCGCTGCCTGCCGGTTTGTGCCGCATGTTAAAGCTGGTAGTTCGTTTACTCTGAAATGGATCGTGGAGCGCTTGCTGGAGCATCGCGATCGATTCTGTAGATTCTGCGACGTTAAAGTCACCGCTAAGAATAACATGGGGTTGCTCTGCTATTGCGTCACAAATGATTTTTGACTGTTTCAGCCGCCGTTTATTATCATTACCATCAGTTCCCCAGATGCCTTGGGTGTTAAATGCATGTACAAGCGTACCCTTAACATCAACAATGACATGCTGCAAGTTTCGCGGGAGGCGCGAGAAATCACCTTTTGTGCATTCGGGATCATCGGGGCATTGGTAGAACGGGTCAAATGGTACGTCGTAAAATATCGTTTCTTGGGGTGTAAGTGGGTAGCGCGATAACACCGCATTTCCTTGTGGGATAGGTCCATACGGCGATTGCATGGCAAAAGCCGGCGCAAACGCACAATAGGCATATCCGCGCGGCTCAAGTTCACGCCGCAGTATCGACAAAAACGCGTAATGCCGTGGCAGCCGTATGCCGTCGCCGTCATATACCTCCTGCAACGCGATAATGTCCGCTGATTGCGCGCGTAAAAACGCGATCAATTCGCGCATCAATACTCGCCCGCCCTGCCAGGCGTTGATGTTGAGGTAGGAAAGGTTGAGTTGCACGATACGCTCGAAAAAAATTACACCGTCATTTAAGTAAGCGGCTCGCTTTCAATATACCACGATATTTCAGTGTTATTCACGGGAGCGACTTCATCCCAATGATAACCTCGTTTTACAAAGCTGTCGGTAGTTGTTATCCAGTGTTTGCGGCCCTCGTCTAAAAGATATACGCGTGATGCGCTTTCCGCACGAATTAATTTACTTTTTCGGTATATTGACAACTCACCTGCAGATATTTCTATGATATCATTCCATTTATTTCCGTATGAGCCAAAGATCTCTGGTGTAGGTATGTGGCGAATACGTCCTGATTCGGTAAGGTAATGCACTTCTGGCAAACCGGAAACCCGTAGGAGTGAAACCCTCTCGAATGATTTAAGGGTCGTGTCATCAACCGTTTCAATGTCCTCCCAGCGATAACCACTCGACGTAAATAGCTCGGCAGACGGAATCCATTGTCGCCTCTGACCATTGATGCGATATACCTTGGCATCACCACGAGCACGAATCAGCCGCACTGCTTTCCTGCTCTCTATTGGTGGATTTATGTTCCTATCACCGTCTCTAACCCCATCTCCACCTCCATCCCCATTTCCTCCGTTAGTACCCCCTCCTCCGTTATTATCCGGTGACTTGTTGTTCTGTGTAATGACGAATGACTGGGTCACGACCGGTGACCAAAGACCCTGTTTACCTTGTACGCGTAATGCAATCAGGTGATCCCCGACGCCAATATCCGACTTCCCAAACGCTGACAGGTTCGACAAAACTTGCCCATCAAGCGACCACTCATATGATGTAACTTCTCCGTCTTGATCGGATCCGGAGCCAGTAAAGCGTACATCGAAACCAACAGTTCCTGGGTTCGGTGCTATTGATTCGATTACTGCGGCCGGGACATCGTTGATGTATGATATATCAAAAAAATGAAGATTTGAAATTGTCATATAGTTGCTCATCCGGCCGAGTTGCTCGGGTCCAGCAAGAAACCCCGTGATGACGTTAGGTGCTTGTTCTTCCGATAGAATACCGCGTTTAATTAGTTCGGTAATAATATCAAACCAATTGACCTCGAGTTGATGAGGGGTGTCTATGATAGAAGGTAAGCCCCAATCTCGTGCACATAGATAAATTTGTTGCTCATTGCCTTGCAGTTCATTACGCGCAATGCCATTTTTTTCTGGGCATGAAGCCCGCCAACGATTTTCTCCAGTTCCATTACTGGCTATTACATGGTCTAAGTTTAATTGGACCGTAGCCCCCCATTGCAATTCTGGCACAAACCATGATATCCCAGCAAAAAAACGGGATTTGGCATATGGATCGCTCGAATCATTTCGGTCCCAGTCCGCTATTGCTGTAAGGGTGGTCTTTGCCGAGCGCAGTAAAGGAAAATTATTGCCGCCAAAATAAATGGATCCTTGCGGGACATTATGCTGAAGACCGGTATATATATTGCTCGTAACTGGATTGTTCCAGGTGCGGTTATCGATCCCCACTTGTGCGGACATAGGCGTAGAGTCGCCACCCCCAACCCATGAGAATGTAAAGGGACACTGTTCTGTGAAGCCACGCACCGAGAATGTCGAAGTGGAATTTACCTTACATGGTTGTTGTCCTGTTCCGGCTTCGAGTGCTAATGTGTAAAACCCACCTTGCTTTTCAAGTGCTCCGAAACACTGTTTGGTCGGACTGTCGGGGCAAGATTCAAAAAATGTCTCTGTTTGGGGATAGATAGTAGCGATTCGTCGCAGAGTCGCCGAGCTGTCCCATCCGCGAGGAGATTCAATTTGACTACTTCCAGCAATAAGAGGAAATAAAAAAAAGAAAATCAAGCAAGCGGTGCCGACTCTGATCAGAGGGTGTATTGGGGTCATTGCGTTGTTTTACTTAGCAACACATATATTACTTTCGCATGCTATTGTTCGTGCCATACAACATACCATTGGGCACACATCCGCTGGCTTGCAACTTTTCTGTTTATACCAAGAGTTAACATATTGTTTATTCACCATGTCTTCAAATGAAAAACCGCCACACCCACTACAATCACAGCCACATCCAACAGGTTCGCAGTCAGCTGCAGAATAACATTGCCGCATTGCTTCAAGAGGCACAGGATCCGCGGATGTTTTATAAAAAATGCCGAAACGAAAAATTATTCCAACAAGACCAGCGAGGAGACCGAGTGTAGCAATAATTACGATAAGAACTATAATTTTTTTCATGAACTTTTGATTGAGTTACAGTAGCGAAACTAAGTGTATTATAGCACAGCCATCGAGTAATAGTTGATGGCTGGCCACGCATATCTTGCATTTCCAGTTAAAATATGAGAGAACTATCGGTATGAGACACGCATTTCGGCTGGTCAGCATATTTTTTCTTACACTATCGCTTATGGCTACGACGGCTTTGCCGTTTGCATCAGCGCAGGAATCAGCGCAGTCAGTCGCAGCAACACAAGCTGATCCCATCACCATTCACTTTTTTGGCCGCGAGGACTGCAGGTTTTGTAAAGCTGAAAAAGAGTTTTTGGGCGAATTATTAACCGCGGATTCACATATCGAACTTCAGTATTACGACGTTATAAAAGATTCGGCTGCCAAAACGCTCTATAACGAAGTCACGAAAGCGAATAATGTGGCGCGGGTAACGCCAATTACGCTTATTGGTCACTCGCTTATCCAAGGATTTGATAGCGCTGAAACCACGGGCAAACTTATCTCCGCCGCCATAGACGGCGCGCGCGGGCAGCCAATAGTACCGATTCAGACATTTATCAACCAGCCAGAACTTACCGTGAGCGGTGTTGGTGGTGCAGGATGTACTGATAATCCAGAAGATCCTTTTGCGCCATGCGAAACCGGAGCGAGCGAATTCGTATTTACGCTGCCATTTGTGGGAGCAGTTGATTTGCAAACATTTTCGTTGAGCTCACTGGCCGTGGTGCTTGGCTTTGTGGATGGATTCAACCCATGCGCAATGTGGGTTCTCGTTACGTTTTTGTTGATTTTGCTTCAGATCGGTGATCGTCGCAGAATGTTTCAGGTAGCAGGGTTGTTCATTCTTGCAGAGGCGATTATGTACAATCTCATTCTTAATGTGTGGTATCAGGCATGGGATTTTGTCGGTTTAGACGCAATAGTTACGCCGCTCGTAGGACTTATTGCTATTGGCGGTGGTTTGATATTTCTCCGAAAATATTGGAAAAACCGCGATCAGGGCTTGGTATGTGATGTAACTGATGCGTCTCAGAAAGGAAAAATCGAGAAGAAATTGCAGAAAATCGCGACAAGCCCCATGACCATAGTAGGCGCGCTCGGTATTATGGGCATCGCGTTCTCGGTGAATGTCATTGAATTTGCCTGCAGCGTAGGTATTCCGCAAGCATTCACGAAGATCCTCGATCTCAACAATCTGTCAATGATGGTACGTCAAACATATATTGGTTTATACACCCTGTTTTATATGGTTGATGACTTTATTGTCTTTGGCTTGGCGTTGTGGGGCATCAACAAAATGCATCTCACGTCGCGGTACGCCAACCTTTCGGCGCTTATTGGCGGTATTTTGATGCTCATCCTCGGTGCGTTATTGATTTTCGCGCCGACTATCTTGGTGTTCTGAATCAGTCTACTCAATTCACATCAATATTTGCTATACTGTTGGTGATGGTCGCCCATGCTTTTATTGATGTGTCAAACTTATTCTACGGTGGCGAGGTACATGGATATATTTATGATTATCTAGGGATTTCGAATACCTTAAGTATTTATTGAGTATCACATAAAAACGAAAGGCACCCATATAGGATGCCTTTCACGTCTAGTACATATAGTCTACTATGCTGTTTTGTTGTGTCAATGTTGACTTTTTGACATGCTGGTGCTAGAAGTTAACTACATCACTAGCCACGAAGGAGGCTGACGTGAGACATTTGTATGTGTTGTTCGCGGGACTATTGGTAATGCTTTCCACCGTGCTTTTTGTGAAAGAACCGGTGGTGGCTGACATCGTCCTCATTGAGCCGGAGCAAAACGTGCTAGCTCTCGGAGGGAGCCTGGGTGATTCGTTTGGAGGGTCGTTTCGACTTAACAAGACGTTCACCACGGATATCCTTGAGCACGGAACGTTACAGCTGGGATTTTCGGCACTATTTTCTCATGAAATTGATCCGCGCATGAGTCAGATTAAAGCCGATTTTATCTGGAGGAACAGCCAGAAAGAGCGGCTCATGGTGACGATAAGGAACGAGCCACCGTTCAGGGGTGAATCTTACCACCTTGATCTGGGTTACCACTATTTTCTCACGGAGCAATTTGAGCTCGTGGGAACTATCTCATTGGAAGAGTTGATGCATACCAATATGAGGGGCCCAATGGTTGCGTTCCAAGGGATCGGAACGTTCACAGATCTGTTTTTCGAGGCAGATGTTACATTGAATATCGGAGTCGTTATTCCATCGTTGCTCGCATGGCCTGACATTGTCATTGCGAGTGTCAAATTTAGCGACGCACATGGATACGCGAGCATGACCCATGTGTATGTCATCCCGTCTCCTGGACATTCGTATTCGTTTTTCGAGATGGGAATTTACATCTAAATCGCACACAGACAAACGACAGGGGCTAGGCTCACAAGCTGGCCCCTGTTCACTTTTTGTAAAAACACTAGTATTTTGCTTACAAGTAAATACAAACTTTCTTTCAGACCAGGATAGGATATACCGTCTTTTAAGTTAGATGTTGCTGCTTGCTTGCTTCCGCAGCATCAGCGCAAAGAGTCCGATAATGATAATTGCGGCGGTACCGATGCCAACCAAGGGTACCCACGGATGGGCTTCGGTAAAGCGGCTTTCGACGCCCATCGCACACATCTCCCTCGCCGTCACCATCGTCGTCCCTTTGAGCGCGATTCGGAAGGTCTATGCAGTTGTCAGCGCTATTTATAACCCCGTCTTTATCAAAGTCGTCGCACACATCGCCGCGTCCATTTTGATTTATATCTACTTGGTCTTGGTTTGTTACGGAGACACAGCTGTCGAGACGATCGGGAATGCCATCGGAGTCGATATCCGCGGGAATATACAATGGATTTTTTTGTGATGTGGTCGCTTGGAGAGCCAGTACATCTTGATCGTTCACTAAGTCAGCGCTTTCCCCAACATTGGGTGCGGCAAATCGATCGGGGTTGAAGTAGATGCGGTACGACATATTCGGTTGAGCGAGAAATCGTACTGCTTGCTCAGGGATCCCCTGATTTTCTTGTCGCAGTTGCAATTCATTGACCCGCAGCGGTTGGATATACGTGAGTTGTATAACCCAGGTTTGCGCTGAGGTTTTTGGAAATTGCACCGTTGTGGAATTCAGGCGCGTTTTTGCAACAACAATTTGTTGAAGATCGGCAGAATTGGCACGAATTTCTATGAATGATGGCAACGCCACGTGATCATCAAGCATCAGTTTGAGCTCTGATGATTCAATCCTCTGTGATGCTTGTACGGTAATGACTGCAGTACCCTCAAGTTCTTCGGGCAATGCAAACTCGGTGAACGTGCGTGGTTGATTATCAATCATTGCCTGATGGTTACCGGCATAGCTATTCGAGCTGATTGAAATCGGAATAGCAGACCCTCTGGTATGTTTGAAATAATGGGGTTCAAAGGTATTCTGGCTCTGATTGAGAACGGCGAATTCAGGACGATCCACAGAAATGCTCGCGAATGGCACATTAACAACGGTCGGTACTATGATGTTCGGCGCTGTTATGTCAATAAATTGTTTGTATGCTGATATAATCTGGTCCTGCTGGGCTAACGCGAAATTTCCTGCGCTGATACAAAACAGCACAATTACGATGAGAAGAGTAGTGCGCCGGGTACGAGATTTCATCATGATCGTTTTTTTAACGCATTACGGCTTATAAACGCGGTACTTAGGAGCAACGCGCCCACAAGGAAGAACGTGATGATGCGACCCGTAAGCGCCATATTCCAGACATCAATGAGCAACAGGCGCGCTATGACGAAAAACAGCACAACGCTGGCATAGATTCTGGTGCCGCGCTTGGCGTGGAACAGGCCGAAGAAATATGTTGCGATGCCGACGATTGTGTAGATGACGAGCGATCCCATGGTTCCCATGTCGTCGCTGATAGAATCGACATGAAACCAGAGCCAAATAATGGCATACGCATACAGCGAAGCCACAATTGCATGGAGCATGTGCAGGGGATATTCGGGTTGTTGTTTTCCGGCTCTATCTGATGATTTTATGGCGTAACTCAAAGCTCCCATAATGGCAACACTAACCATCACCAGTGCAACCAAAGCAAGGTCCTTGTGAAATAACGACGTATGCCACGCGTTGGTGGTGAAGTGTTGGAGGGACATAACGACTGGTAGAACTAACAAGAGCGACAGGCGATTCAGTATATTAATATCGCGCAGGAGGCCATAACTGATAATCGGTATGACAAGCGCTTCGAGCGTATACGCCACGGTGAGTGGGTACCCGTGCAGCTCAAGTGCTGTTGCAGCGCCGAGCATGACAATACTAATCCCTGTATACACATAAAACGGTTCTTTTTTCTTTGTGATGAAAAATGCCCCGAATCCACCAAGCGCGAATAACACCATCCAGCCCGCGATTATCAAGCTTTGCCACTCGCCCGGTCCTGCTGCCAAAATCCACGAAAGCACAAAGATTGCATTACCTGCGGCGATTATGAGGTCAGGCGCGAGGTCTTTACCCTTGAGTTTCAATATTGCGGTAGTATTGGTGATGAAGAACAATACTGCAAATGCGAAACTATACAGGAGTTGGGTAGTACGTGAGACATCGCCTGCAATACCAAGTATTTCAGATGTGGGCGTGAGATAGGGAGCGCTATAGGCGGCAGCGAGCACAAGTGCAACCCCAGTAAGCGATCGCCATCCGGTAAGCAGGACTATCCAAATCGTGCCAAGGGTGACAACGAGTAGATATGAGAATAGCCCGACGAACGACGGATCTGCGGAATTGACGAGCATCGGTGCTACTCCTGCCAAGATGAGTCCTGCTAACGCCAGTGGCTGTCGCTTATATACCACGCTCGAAAACCCCACAAATGCAGTGCTTAAGAACATAATAATGAGCGCAATGAGCGGGGTAAACATGTCGTACAGTTCCCGTGCGGCAAAAGTATTGAGAAGCACTGCTGTTGAGCCGAGTGCGAGAAATACGCCTCCCTGTTTGGGAAATTTTCCCATCCGCCAATAGCCCAAGATGAGAATGAGCACGCTCACGATATATCCAATGGTAATGCGACCATTCTGATCGATCCAGTTGTTCAAAAACGCGTACGTCACAAACCAGCCAAAAGCCATGAGCACGAGTAATGCGCCGAGCTTCATCATCCAGTCCTGCTTTACCCATGTCACAAATGTTTCGCCAATATCAACGCCAGAGCCGGGGAGCTGTTGCACTTTGCCTTTTTGTTGGGCGACGCTGCTCGTGCCTAGGGCTGGTTCTTGCTCCTGCTCCTGCTCCTGAGAAACTTGCTTCTTAGTCACTTTCGTAGCTGGAATATTTTGTGCAGAAAGATTGGCTACTTGTTCAAGATTGGAAATACGTCGTCGAGCGTCAAGTATAAGAAAAAGAAGAATCAGAAACCCTATCGTTAAAATAAAATCCATGAAAGTGGGTTAGGGATAAATGGGTATAGTATAGCACGAAGTTATGAGGAACATCATGAATATAACTTTGTCAAATATATTTGTGTAATCGATATGTAAATATCCCAATTTCAATATACAGTTGGTGCATAGTAAATAATTTGCCGGGCAGGGATTCGAACCCCAATTAATAGATCCAGAGTCTATTGTCCTACCTTTAGACGACCCGGCAGCTAGTTTGTGTAACGAAACACGCCTACATTAGCGCAAAATTTCCCTTGGTTCAAGTCTTTTGACGCCTAATTTATCGAAATCGCGGTCATACGAGATGATACTCAATGATTTGGTACGGAGTAAGGGGCTAGATGCGATCATGCAATCGATAAACTTTGCTTTCGTGAGCCGATATTGCGCAAGAGCATCATTGATATTGCTTGTTGAGTCAATAGAGAGCTGCGGCATTTGAACGATGCTTTGTAAAAAAGAAATTCGCTGGTGCTTAGGGATTTTATATGTTGTACTGAGCGTCCATTCAATTTCAGAAAGTACGAGGTTGCTTGTGATAATTCTTATAGACCCGTTTTTAACCAATTCAAAAAGCGAGCGACACTCATGGGTAATCGATTTATTCTCTTCGATCAAAAAGCGTAAAAAAATATTTGTGTCGAAAAAATATGATACCATTATGCTCGTTTATAGTGCGTCTCCATATACTCGCGCGCCTTGAGTGCAGTCATTCCTTTTGGCGATTTATACTTCCCAGCAAAGCTCAAAATATCAGGGGCTTTCTGTATTTGTAGGGTTTTCGATGTATCATCAAAATCCAAAAGGATCATGTCGGGCGTATTGATGTCCAATGCATCTCGAACTGCTTTTGGTAATGTCATTTGTCCTTTTTTGGTGATTGAAACAGTGTAGGTCATAAGTACTACTTATTTTGAAAGTAATACCATTATATATCAGTAATACTATTTGTCAATGTGTGTGCCGAAAACTGACTACCTGTAATAGTAGCACAGATTACATAAGCACCCTTTCCACAATCCACACTAAGGCCACCACAGCGATCAAAAACGAGCTGATACGCAGCGCCTGCGGTCGCCACTTGAACTTTGCCACAAGCATCAAGAATAACCAGGGCAGCACCACAAACAGAATCATCATTTGGCCGATTTCAATGCCGATGTTGAAAGTAATAAGCGCGGGGAAGAAGAATTGCTTCGGGATTTCGATGGCAGCAAGCGAGCCGGCAAAGCCGAGGCCGTGGATGAGGCCGGAGCCGAAAGTAATCATCCAGCGTTTCTCGAGCCGTTTCTCAAGTTGTTTTTCAGCGCTTGAGTCGATGCTATTATGTCGCAACAAATACACGTTGCGTATAGCCATAAACGCAATTGACGCGGCAATGAATGGCTCTACTACACGCGATGTGAGCGTAATAACGCCCAGCGCAGCTGCAATTAAGGTCATGGAGTGAGCTATGGTGAATGACGTTACCATCCAGAGGATGTCTTTCCAGCGGCGCATCACGAGAATGGTAGCCAGTAAAAATAAAATGTGGTCGTAGCCAGTCAAAATATGCTCAATGCCAAGGGAGAAAAACCGCTTCATGACGTACCAGAAGCCTTGACTATCTCTTGATGATCGTGACGGAGATTGTTCGCTATCCGTCGTTGTACCATTTTGATCAGGGCTTGTCGTTGCGTTTAGTGCTCCCGGTTTGATGACCAATGCCCGAGTTTTGCCTCCGTTTGTAAACGAGAAATAGTAATTTACGGTAGTCGCAAGCTCGAATAAGAAATCGCTTTTTACATCGATTTTGTTGAGATCGGCAACTGCAACTGGGCATGCATAGGTGCCAATATAATGGCTTTGGGGAGGGTCGTCGGTACTGGTAATGTTACTGATTGTGGGCGTACATGTTTTTCCGTCATACGTGAGCGTTTGGGTTTCGCCGAGCATCCCCGTCATCCACTCATAATCAATCTGTTTGTTGTTTTCATCCTGAAACGTAAACGGCAAAGGGATCGAGGTATCAAATGAAATGGTGCTACTTTTGACAGTAGCATTTGTTTTGATGGGGATATAGTCGAGATCATGGGCGTATGCAACGGGAGCCACAATAATAAGCGCGATAGTGCAAAGAACAAATGTTCGAACAAACATAGGGCAATACAAGTGAAATGAGTTACACATTTAAATATCGCCGTACTGCGATAAAGCTCGACACGCCTCCGAGCAATACTCCCAACACAAGCTGGATAAGGAGAAATGCCCATCCGTTATCAGCGTAGAGGTGGAATACGTCGAAAGAGGCGCCGATATAATCATTCATACGCGGTGCGATGGCTTGTAATGCTAACAGGTAAATTGCCATAGTGATAATCGCTGCAATAACGCCGTACATGATGCCCATCACCACAAACGGTCCGCGAATAAAGAAGCTGGCAGAGCCAATAAGCCGCATGATCCGAATGCTTCCCCGCGCGTTAATAATGGTGAGTCGGATGGTATTAAAACTCACTAAAACAGCTACGAGGACGAATATGAGACCCAGCGTAAGCCCGACTTTGCGCACACCCGTGGTGAACGATTGCAGTTTTGCCACAGCGCGTCGGTTTTCTTGGCTATTATCGTCGAGGATCTTCGAAATATAGGGCGTATATTGATCTTGCCGCATAAACGCGCCGATTGCTTCGAAGTCGCTTAATTTGCGGGCCTTGATGCTTATATATGCGCGCAACGGGTTGTCGCCTAATTCAGCGAGCGTTTCTTGAATCAGTGTGTCGTCAGCATGTTCGGAACGAAATTGTTGCAGCGCTTCCTCGCGGTTTACATACAAAACCGAGGAAACGTCGTCGCGACTTTCAAGCCCCCGCTTGATTTTCTGAATCTGCTCATCCTGCGTTTCAACATTGAAAAACACGGTAAGATCGATTTTACTCTCGAGCTCTTTCACGAGCTCGCTACCCAAAAATACCAACAAAATAATCGCGGTGATCAAAAACAACGTGAGCGTCATCACGGAAATAGTCGCCGTTGAAACTGCCATGTTTCGCCAAAAACTGACTACTCCTGCTTTTATGACTCGTGTGAGGGCTGTGAACATGAGCGTATGTGCGTCGAGCCGTGCGGCCGCGCCGTTTTACAACATATAATTACCAACTTCTTCGTCTTTGATGATACGCCCGCCTTTCATGTGAATTACGCGGCGCTTGAGGGAGTTGACAATATCTTTGTCATGCGTTGCCAAAATCACCGTAGTTCCCAACTCGTTGATCTTCAATAACAATTTTACTATATCCCAGGTATTTATGGGATCCAGGTTGCCGGTGGGCTCGTCTGCCATCAAAATGTCAGGGCGATGAATAAGCGATCGGGCGATTGCTACGCGCTGCTTTTCGCCGCCAGAAAGTTGATCAGGGAACTGTTCTGCTTTATCGGAAAGACCGACAATTTTGAGTACCCGTGGCACGTCCTCGCGAATTTGTTTTGTCGGATAGCCAGACATCTCCATGGCAAATGCCACATTCTCGTAGGCGTTCTTGTCGGGGAGTAAATAAAAATCCTGGAATACCGTGCCCATCTTTCGGCGGTAAAACGGAATTTCTTTATGTGAAATTTTTGCGATATCAGTGTCGCCGTAAAAAATTGATCCCTTGGTCGGGGCTTCCTCGCGAATCAACAACCGAATCAGCGTTGATTTTCCCGCGCCAGATTGGCCCACAAGCGACACGAATTCTTTTTGTTGTATCTCAAGATCGATATCTTGGAGCGCAATCGAATTACGCGGATAAATTTTTGAAACATTCTTAAAACGTATCATTATTGATTGGTTGATTGTGATAATTTCCCTTGTTATTTTTTGATCGAACCCCCGAGTTTGAGCTCTGCCTCGATAAACATGTCGAGGTCGCCGTCGAGCACATAGTCGGGCTGCTTGTGTTCGATTCCGGTGCGTAAATCTTTTACCTGTTTATACGGATGCAACACGTATGATCGAATTTGGTTGCCCCATTCGGGCTTTGTCTTTGTTTTCAATTCGTTAACGCGGCTTTTTTTCTCCTTTTCCATCATAGCCACGAGCTTTGAGTATACCACACCCATGGCGCGCTCTTTGTTTTGGTGCTGGCTGCGCTCGCCTTGCGATGCAGCCACAATGTTTGTTGGCACGTGTGTAATGCGAACTGCGCTCGATGTCTTATTCACATGCTGCCCGCCTTTGCCGCTGGCTCGATAGGTGTCAATGCGTAAATCTTTGGGGTCAATTTCCAGTTCAACCGAGGTATCGAGCTCCGGTACCACGTCTACCAACGCAAACGAAGTGTGCCGCAAGCTTTGTGCAGAGAAGGGCGAAATGCGTACAAGGCGATGCGTGCCTGATTCTCGTTTCAAATAGCCGTACGCATAAGGCCCTTTGATGATAATAGTTGCATCCTTGACCCCGTGCTCGCCATCAGATCGGTCGATTTCCTCGACTTTCCAGCCCTTATGCTCGGCGTATCGTTTGTACATGCGAATGAGCATCCCGTTCCATTCCATTGCCTCATCGCCACCTGCACCTGCTTGAAAATTTAGTATAGCATGATTTTTGTCATATGTCCCACCGAGGTACATCTGGAATTCTTCGTCTGCGAGCCGTTTTTGGAATGCTTCGGCCTTGGTTGCGAGCTCGGCTTGAAGCGCGGGATCGGGTTCTTGTTGGACAATGCCGAATAGTTCGTGCATATCAGCTGCCTCGCCGGTGAGCTCCTGGAGCGTTGTGAGTTCCTCTTCGAGTGATGAAATTTCCTGGTTGATCTCGCCGGCTTTTTTTGGATCATCCCAAAATCGCGGCTGATTGGTGAGTTCTTTGAGCTCGGTTAATCGCTTTTGTTTTGTGGGAACGTCAAAGGCGGTCGCCCAGTGCGGCGACCCGTTGTTGGAAATCTGTGAATAAAGCGTCGTGTAATTCCATGATTGGATTGTTTCGTGGGTCGTGCTACGTATTACTGCTGTACGGATGTACGAAGCCAGCGGGGGGATTTGAACCCTCGGCCTGAGCTTTACGAAAGCCCTGCTCTACCACTGAGCTACGCTGGCGTGGGGGGGGGGGGGGATTTGTTATTTTTTAAGGCAGAGCGGCGCACCAAACAATCAAAAAAATTTGGTCAACTACGATCGCGATATTAACCAAAGCACTTGGATATAGTTGCTAATGAGACTAATCGATTTTTTTTCGAAGTTCGTGAGTCAATTTTTTTCAATCGCTCTATAACCCAATCATTTAGAACTAGTCCCCGATCTGGACGGCAATCACTTCTTGGAACAGGTCTAACACCGTTTGTTTGACGAGCGTTTGCAACTGTGCTGTTTGCGTATTGATTGGTGGCATGCTTGTAGTGTACCAATATTTACGAATCTTTCAACTGCTTTAGTGTTTAGGCATTAGTTTTTTGCTACTCGCTCGATTTTCAAAAACGCGCTTTGCTTCTAGAAGAGAGTAACTGTGTGATTTTGATCGCCGGCGCATTGTCTTTTTGAGAAATGCTATTTCTTGCCGATTTTTAAACCTCTCGGTAAATTTATTTAAGGAAAATAAGCGTAGGAGTATTTTGATAGTCATGTGACTTTCAAGAATATTTTATTGGAGTTTCAGACTTTTAGTCAGCGAACTTAAACGTAGAGAGGATTTGGTCATATGTCAAAGCATATTCTTCATACCCAGAGCCGACGTAATAGCCGATTTCATTGTCAGACCCCCAGCCAACAGGTGGTTCTGATAGCTTAATATTTCGCCAATGTCCAAAGTTTGAATCACTTGTGCACTCTTTAGCTTGAATTCCGGAAAAAATTATCTGATCAATAGAGCACTCTGGTTGAGCGCCTAGGTCAAAAACACTTTCTGTGCCAATATTGGCAGGAACAATTGAAAGTAGCAAAGTTCGTTTATATTGAACGAAATCAGCCGGACCTATGAAGAACATATCACCTCGGTCGTCGACAAGCCAGTCGTCTGGGTACCACACCTCAAACGCATATTCTTCATTGCGGTAGGTTTGCCAGATGTTGGTATCGACAGCTGACGTGTCTGTGGGCACTATATCTATCGGTTGTGGTGTGCCTCGTCTCGACACGACAAAACCCAGAATAATGACAACTACAATACACATTACAACTGCAAGACCTACCGATACTTTTTTATTGTTCATAGAAAATGAATGAGGATTAATCAAAAAAATAATCCAGCCACAATTGCCATGGCGGGATATTGCTATTGCTGTCAGTCGGCGAGAGTAGTAGGTCTTGCGTTTGACTTGGCGTGCTGCTTGTTGCTTCTTGTTCCGGAATTATCACTACAACTTTTTCATCTGGCGCTTGGACATTAAGCCGTTTACGAGCTTCCTTTTCAAGAAAATGCTCACTCTCGAAACTGTCCGCAAGTTTCGATAAACTTTTGTTCTTCTCCTCGAGCGCTGCTGCTTGCTGCTTCAGTTTGTTGATCTCAAGCTGGACTTGGTACTTTTGATATGTTTTGAGTCCTACTTGCCCGAGCACAAAACCGAGAATCACGACAAGCGCAACGATCCCCACCACTTGTGTCACTGGAATCTTTCGCATAGCATGGTACTATTATTGCAGAAATAAGCGAAAGAGCAAGAAACACATCGTCGTTAAATGCTTGAGATCGAACTATCATGACTACAAAACGTCACAACGTAGTACAAAAAGTCTGGGCAGTCGTCGTATTTCTCGTGATTCTGTCCATGATTGCCTTTACTTTGGCGCCGCTGATTGGTGGGGGGTTTGGGTTTTGAGCGCGCTGCAATTTTTGAGGTATATATTTTAGTGTCAATCAATTAAACCGCTGTGACAAGCGTGCTTTTTTATTTTCTGAAGCACATGGTATACTCAACAAATGGCATTTATTTTTATGGATGAGTCTGGCGACCTTGGTTTCGATTTTACGAAGAAAAGATCAACAGATTTTTTCGTTATCACCTTTTTATTTGTCCAAGATAAGCGCTCAATCGAGAAAATCGTCCGTAGAACTCATGCCGAACTTCAGCGAAAATATAAAAGAAAGCAAAGCGTTTTACACTGTTATCGGGAGAAGCCAAAAACTCGTAAACGATTATTGCGACGCCTAGCGGAGCGAGAGTGTTCCATAATGACCATTTACCTAGACAAACACAAAGTGTATACCGATCTAAAAAATGAGAAAACTGTTTTATATAACTTTGTGGCAAATATCTTACTTGATCGTGTATATGCTAAAAAGTTGATTCCGTTAGAACAAGGCGTACAGCTGGTCGCATCGAAACGAGAAACGAACAAGTTTTTAAATCAGAACTTTGCTGAATATCTTGCGAGCCAAGCACGGAGGAATCATAAATCAGATATTTCAATTGCTATCCGCACGCCCCACGAGGATAAAAGTCTACAGGCCGTCGACTTCGTTAGCTGGGCAATTTTCCGTAAATATCAATATCAAGATGATAGTTACTACCGCATTATTAAAACGAGGATTATTGAGGAAAGTCCCTTATTCCCATAAATACAAAGCCCCGCATGCTATTTACGAGCAACCAATCCGGAAGCCCACATACGAGGTCTTACTTGTATTTCTATTTTATTACACAATGAAATAAAGTCAATGATTCGACTTTGTAATGATTCAATACTCTGGAATCAACCACTGAGTATATGATGAAACCTATGACTACAAAACGTCACAACTGCTTCTCCGTGTGGGGCTTTTCTTTTTTTGGGCTTATATGTTAGCCCATGACCGAGCTGTCGCGAGATCGTCTTGAGCTCTTTCTATATATGCTGTTCGTAATTTTTGTTCCAGCGCTTGCTTATCGGCGCGGTGAAATTTAATCGTTAGCAAATAACGGCGCATGGTTTCGCTTATAGTTTGTGATTTTTTTCTCGTCATACTCTCGGCTAAAGATACATCACGAACTCCGCAACAGCTTCAAAAACACCTCTTTCGGAATATGTACCCGCCCTTCGTGTTCCATACGCTTTTTGCCTTCGCGCTGCTTTACAAGCAGTTTTTTCTTACGACTAAAGTCGCCGCCGGAGAGATGCGCAGTCACATCTTTTCGCATCGAGGCAATGGTTTCGCGCGCCACAATTTTACCATTGACCGCGCCTTGAATCGCGACGGCAAAATATTGTTTGGGCAGCACTTCTTTGAGGCGCTTCACATCTTCGCGCGTTTCGAGCTCCGCGCGTTCACGGGGTACGATTTTTGAAAACGCCTCCATGAGTTCATGGGCTATCAGATAATCAAGGCGCACCAAGTCACCTTCACGGTATTCAATAATCTGATACGCTGCTGACGCATACCCCTGGCTCACGGATTTGAGGCGGTCATATAAGTCGCGCATAATTTCCATGAGCGGTATTTCGAGAACAAGCTCAATTGTATCTTCGCTTAAATAATTTTGCTGCTTAAAAATGGCACGGTAATTTTGCACGAGCGTCATGACCGGCCCGAGATAGCGCTTGGGAGTAGTAAGAAACAGTTTCACCCATGGTTCCTCGATAGTTTCGATGTCGCCGTAAGGCGGGAAAAACGAGGGAGACGATACTATGCGAATGTGGACCTCGCCGTCGAACCGACCCATGACACGAAACGCCACTGATGGGGAAGTAATAATGAGCTCGATGCCCGACTCGCGTTTGAGTCGTTCTGCCGTAATTTCTAGATGAAGCTTACCAAGGCAGCCAATGCGGAATCCGCGGCCGAGCGACCCGCTATTTTCAGGAACAAAGTCCAGCGCTGCGTCGTTGAGTTTCAGCTTGCCCAGCGCCTCGAACAATTGCGGGAAATCCGCTTCTTCAGCGGGATAAAATGACGCGAATACCTTGGGCTGCGGTTGTTCGTACCCGGGGATGGGCGTTGTTTCAGTGCCGTGGAGTGCGATAGTGTCACCGACGCGTACCTCCTCGATAGACTTCAAACCAGTGGCAATGTAGCCGATACTGCCGGCGTCGAGCGATTTAGTCGGACGAAACGCAGGGCTGAAAATGCCGATTTCTTTGGCGTGGAACGAGCGGTTTGAGCCAAGCGTGATGAGCCGCTGATCAGCGTGCACTTCTCCCGACATCATGCGGACATACGCGATTACGCCTTTGTATTGGTCAAAAATTGAGTCGAAGATGAGGGCCTGCAGAGGAGAAGGGGGTTTTTGTGTATGTTTGGCTATTGTTGCTACTGCTGCCGATATTACTGCAGCAGTTTTTGGTGGTGGCACGTCTTTGATCACGTGGCGCAAAAGTGCTTCTACGCCCGTGCCATCTTTGGCAGAAATTTTGTGAATGTGGATGGGTTCGCGTTGGGCGGTTGTGGAACCGGCGGATCCGTCGCCGTTATCTTCACCTTTGAGTAATTCGATCGTCTGCCGCTCCGCGCGTTCGATGTCAGCGTCGCGCTGGTCGATTTTGTTAATCGCGGGGATAATAGCAAGCCCGAGAGCTTTTGCTTGATTGTAATTAGTCACGGTTTGTGCCTGCACCCCTTTGACCCCGTCAATCAGTAGAATCGCCCCCTCAACTGCCTTCAATGCCCGCGACACTTCGTATGAAAAATCAGTATGCCCCGGCGTGTCGATGAGATTGAGCACATGTCCCTCGTAATTCATGGTTACCGGTTGCATTTTGATCGTAATGCCGCGTTCGCGTTCCAGCGACATTTGGTCAAGTACCTGCGCCTGCATATGACGCTTGTCGATCGTCCCTGTCATCTCCAAAAGCCGGTCAGCAAGCGTTGACTTTCCAGCGTCAATATGGGCGATAATGCAAAAATTTCGGGTATTGTTTGGCTTGACTGTGGGCATATATTGAGTATACTGGAGACGTAAGAGCTGGGTGGTATGGTGAACCCTATCCTTCACCGGACGGCTTGAGTCATACTTCGGTCAACATCAGTTGGTCCCCCGGCTTTTTACTTTCATTTACCCGGAAGTAGTTTTTTTAATTCAGGCAAAGAGATCATTCGCTTGTTTTTAGCCGCCATTTTTTTGAATCTTTGTTGTTGGTATATCTCAAGGGCTAATAGATGAGCTTTAGATTTTTTTCCAAGATGATTATGTGGGTGCTGCGGATAACATCTTTGATGAGTAGGAAGACACAAGCAGCAAATAATGACAAATACGGCTTGTTAATCTTTTGGTAGTGAATTTTCATGTGCTTCGTGATCGCCTTTTTCACCTTCGATGGGATAACGATAGCGTAGTTCTTTGAATTTGAAAAGGCGAAGACTGTAGGAATGTTTGTTTTTGTAATTTGTCCGCTTTGGTCGATCTCGATATTCATATAGTATTATAAGCAAAATAAAAAACGCGACTTGCTTCATGAACCTCCCCGCCCTTACAGGCGGGGTCTCTGTTTATTCGAACAGCGTTGCTGTCCGTCCCCTATCGTGCTTGCCTT
>MHXC01000057.1:6078-23072 GCA_001824325.1 Parcubacteria group bacterium RIFCSPHIGHO2_01_FULL_47_10b | reverse complement strand
GCTTGCGCGTACATCATCGGTTCAATTCACAATCTCGGTTTCTCCGCAGGATGCCATGAAAATCCTGAACAAGTTCGGGAAAGAGGTCGGTTCGTTTTTAGCGGATTTTCCGCAAGACACAGTTTGGAAGCGATACATCGTGGACTCGTCCGCGAAGTATCTTTCTAATCGCTACGGTGGGCCTCTGGCGTTCGAGTCGTTGGAGGATTACTGCCAAGCTCTTGCCCGACACGATGTCGTTCAAGGAGCGCATCTCGTGCCGTTTCAGGATGTCAGCAATCTAGACATCCCTCTCTACCTGCGTAGTATTTGGTGGCACTTCAGGCTTAAGCGTTACGGCAACGCTTTGTGCATCGAAGTGCGCCCCATGGCCCGTAGGGGAGACGAACAATTCGAACGCCAACTTGACAAAGTGTTGGCAATCGTCTGCGCCTAGCCCAAAACCCTGTGTGGTTTACGAACTACACAGGGCTTGCCTTTTCTTCGCCTAAAAGAAAAACTTCGTCACCAGCTTTCGTGCCGTTGTGAGCAAATAATATTAGACATCGCTTTGGAGCTTTGATTTTTTTGTTCCCGTCAATTCCAATCACTTGGTTTTTTTCCAGTACCTCAAAATTTTCGAACGGCTTCGACAAAGTGAATGTATCCGTTTTTGCGAAATACTTTTTGAACATTTGAACATAGGATTGTTTTTGTGGAGCAAGATTATTTTTCATGTGTCCCCTCGCTTTCAGAAAGGCAATAATACTTTCTTCGCCTATCTTTGCTGATTGTGGATCGTTAATGCTTCCGCACTCTAAGCATATTCCTACTTTTCCGATACTGTTCATGTAATAATCTGTTGCACCTGGCTCAACTTTGTCGAAACCGGATACTACAAGTCTCATTGGAAAAAATTTAACAATATCCTTTGCATTTGTTTCGCAAATTGCAAACGCGCTACTGTTTGGGATAGAACTTGCGTGTATGTCCAAAAGTACATCAGCCTTGATCAAATATGATTTTAGAAATTGAGCGCGTTGGTATTCATAACTTTCCTTTTCCTTTTCTGAAAGTTGCTCATCGCGATTGAACATCCTATTAAGATTGGCCTCTGTATAGCGTTTGTTAACCTCCATCGCTCGGGGGTTTCCGTAACCAAATAAAACTGTTCCGCGCTGAATTTCGAGAGTTGGTAATATTTTCTTCAATGCCTCTATTCCGCATCTCTCATCACCGTGTACGCCAACAAGAACGATGCTCGTCGTCCCATTATTTTGACCAGTTAATTTAGTTATTTCTTCTAACATTATTATTACTTTAGCGAGCTACACCGAAAACCGAAAGTGCACTACATCTCCATCCTGCACCGCATACTCTTTTCCCTCGATTCGCAGCTTGCCATTGGCGCGTGCGCCTTCTTCTCCGTGGCCGGCTATATAGTCTGCGTAGCTGATAATTTCCGCACGAATAAAGCCGTGCTCAAAGTCTGTATGAATAACTCCTGCTGCTTGTGGCGCCAGTAGTCCTCGTCGAAGGGTCCATGCGCGTACTTCTTTGGGCCCTGCAGTAAAAAAAGTAATGAGTCCCAAAAGCTCATAGCCCTTTGCAATAATGCGATCCAAGCTTGATTGCGTAAGACCGAATTCTTTCAAAAATACCGTTTGTTCTTCGTCCGGTAACTGTGCTATTTCGCTTTCGATCTGGGCGCTGAACGGCACGACATGATCGGCGTGAACGAGCGGCTCGAGCAGTTGTTGCGTCGCAGCATAATCGCGTAACTGCACTTCCGAGACGTTCAAAGCGTAGAACATGGGCTTGAGCGTCAACAAATGCAGGTCGCGGAGCAAAACCGAATCTTCACCGGATAATGCAACTGATCGCGCGGGCTTGCCTGCTGACAACGCCTCATGTAGCTGCGCATATAACACTTTCAAGCGCTCATGTGCCTTACTGTTAGCCGGCTTCTCGCCGCGAATCTCCTTGTCAAACCGCGCTCGCCGTTTCTCCAGCGTCTGCAAATCAGCCAGAGCCAATTCCGTTTCAATAATCTGAAGATCCTCTTTCGGGTCTACCCTGTTATATACATGCGTCACATCAGTCCCCTCAAATGCCCGCACCACGTGCACAATGGCATCAACCTCGCGAATGTGCGATAGGAATGCATTTCCGAGCCCTTCTCCTTGTGCGGCGCCCTTAACCAATCCCGCAATATCAACAAACGTCACCGTAGTCGGGATGATTTTTTCTGGGTTCACTATCGCTGCCAGTTGTGCCAAGCGACTATCAGGCACGGCAACTACGCCCGTATTTGGCTCGATAGTGCAAAACGGGTAATTCGCCGCATCAGCGATTTGTTTTTTATTCAACGCATTAAACAACGTTGATTTCCCCACGTTGGGCAAACCAACAATTCCGATTGAGAGAGGCATACTAGGACATGAGAATTAATGAGTTTAGTGTACTGGGTTCTGTAGGTTTTGCAATACAACGTATACATAGCTCACCCAAATAATTCTGTATGACTCCCAAGGTCTCCAAGAATGAGGAGGCCATTATCTGTATCAATCGAATAGAGTAGTAATAAGTCGGGCTTAACGTGACATTCGCGCCAGCCGGCGAGTTTCCCGGTTAGCTTATGATCCCGATATTTTGCTGCGAGCCTTTCCTTATTTGAAAGCGCTAGTAAAACCTTTCTCAATTCGTACACATCTTTCGGTCTACTTCCTCGGGCCAAGTTCTTAAGTGCTCGTCGAAAACTGCGGTTTGTTTTGATTTTATAGCAGCTAGTCATTCAAAACATCGTGAATCATATCATCGACCGAGGAGTACGATTTGTTGTCCCGGATCGTGTCTGCGGTTTCCGCCAAGATTCTCTGTTCTTTTTCGGGCGTAAAGCCATTTTCTGTAATTAATCGAAAAGGAATGCCGTTATGGTTGATCACTTGACGAAAATAGAGCTTAATGGCTGAAGACGTATCAAGTCCTAAATCTTCAAATATCTTACGAGCTGCATTTTTTGTCTTTGTATCAATACGAATTTGAAGTGTAGAATTCATAAAACTGACAGTAATTAGTTACATTATAATCATGATATTACAATGTAATGACGTTGTCAACTAGCAGTCTAGTCAAAACTCCGCTGTTCCTCGTATAATAGGCCAGTACGCAAAAACTAGAAGCGCCAGGATATACAACAGCAAGAGTAAAATATACCAGTTGTAGCTTTTAAGTTTCATCGTCGTTGGTTTTAGTTACCGGATAGGTATAGGGGAAAATGGAGAGGGCGTTGACTGATTGGAGTGTAGTTGTGGACTGGACTGCCCGAATGAGCACTATATCTCCCTGTCGAATCGTCTCGGGTGTCAAGCCTTCGCGCCACGTTGTTTGCTCCGTCAACGCAACTGATGTAATAACATTATCTCGCGATTGCACTTGGGCGACACCGGTGGCCGGATTCACATTCCGTACCGTTCCAATTATCGTCGTGTATTGAGCTAGTTCTCGAATCTGCTGCGGAGCGGTGATCGCCAAAAAAATACTCAATAAGACAACCCCTCCAATAAAGAAATATACATACTGCTTGTACATAGTTTAGTAATATCTGCTTAACAGCTTGAGCGTTGCCGATCCGCGCCGCCTACGCCCGCGTAATACGCCGATACGTAATAGTTGACGCCGCGATAGTGACAGCTGAAAAACACACCGCAGCCAAAAGACCCTCCATATATATTCTATCAATTGTACCAGTCATCACAATAGCGCGAATGGCTTCAAGGATATAGGTCACCGGATTCAGCTGCACCACCACTTTATACCACCCCTCGAGTAAATGCAGCGGCAGCTGTGCCGTGGTCATCATCGAGAAAGGAAAAAAGAAGATGAATGCCGATTGCACCACCCGAGGATTTTTCGTGATGAATGCAAGGGTCATCCCGATGCCGGACCAACCAAGGGAAAATATAAACGCAAGCACTATCACTAACAGTAGCCCGACGATGCCACCGTCTAATTGCGCGCCAAATAACAGTAGTAGCACGATCATAATTATGGTCTGCACCACTGCCTTGGTCCCTACTGCCAATAGTTTTGAAACAATGATCATCATACGGGAAATCGGCGTCAGAAACAATCGGCTCATGTAACCGGTACTTATGTCTGTGACGAGTTCAAGGCCGGTGCTGCCGGAACTTAGGAATATGACAGTTAGGAGTGAAACCGGTGCATAAAATTGCAAATAGCTCTCGCCGCCGAAGCCGGGAATTTCGACAGCGCGTTGAAAAGCCGCAGAGTTTACCAAGAAAAAGAAAATCGGCATAAGGAGCTCGGGAATCATCGACGGATAGGGTCGAATAGACTGCTTGAATCCGCGGAGGTATAGGTACCACAGTTGTGTGAGTGTTTTCATAGTTAGCTGTGAATATATGGGTCAGGCGCATTGGTGCTTATCTCTTCTTCGCGAATGGTATGGCCGGTGTAGTGGATAAAGACATCTTCGAGTGTTTTGCCGCCCACTTTTTTCTTGAGCTCTGCAGGGGAACCGGTGATCATAATAGTTCCGTGATCGATTATGCTTAACCGTGTCGCCAGCGCATCGGCCTCGTCCATGTAGTGCGTTGTGAGAAATATCGTTGTACCTTCGGTGTTACGCTTGCGCAGATAGTCCCAGATGACTCGCCGAGCCGCAGGATCAAGCCCCTCGGTGGGTTCGTCAAGGAACAAAATTTTTGGATCATGCATGAGTACGGCAGCCAAGTCGAGTCGCCGCTTCATGCCGCCGGAAAAATTTTTCACCCAGCGATCACGAACATGATTAAGACTCAAGATTTTGAGGAGCTCTTCAGCGCGTGCGCGCGATTCATTCGTGGTTCGTCCGTAGAGCACGCCAATAAGCACAAGGTTCTCCATTGGGGTAGCCAAGTCGTCCAGTGTCACCCCCTGCATGCCAAAGCCAATACTTTTTCGGATTTCGTTGTCTTGTTTGCCAAGCTCATAGCCATTGATAACAACGTGGCCCTTAGTCGGCGTCAGAAGCGTTGAAAGAATTTTCATAGTCGTTGATTTTCCTGCGCCATTGGGTCCGAGGAAGCCGAAGAACTCCCCTTGCCCTACAGTAAATGAGATGTCGTTCACCGCCTTGGTATTACCTTTATAGACCTTAGTAAGGCGCTCAACAACAATTGAGTGTTCGAGTTTTTGTTCAGAATTTGCAGAGTTTATCGAGTTTATAGAATTCATATGAGGAGCAGTATAACATAGTATGTCGCGGCAATGCAAAGCAGCGCTAGAAAAACAAGATCAAGCTGGTACCATGCGCACCACGCTTGTTGTCGTATGGCCTGCAGGCCAATACGATAGATACCGTATAAAAGCGCAGCGAGTGAAAATAGCGAAAGCACGATTGCGCTCCACAATGTCACTACGGGAAATGTTATACTCGCGAAGAAAATCGCCAAACACGCAACGTAGAACCCGATCATCAACAGTTCATGCCGAAGCCGATGTTTCCAAAAAAGCACAATCATATTGAGTGCGCCAAGGAGCGGAACGAGCACCATGGTAACGAGAGTTGCAGTTTCTGTCATAGCGTTGCCCGTTCGATCATGAAGGCGGTTCTATATATTCCTCGTTAAATCGCAACGAATAGATGGTTCCTGATAGATCGTCAGAGATATATACAGTGCCGTTTGTGCCTTGATAGATGCCAGCTGGGCGACCCCACGCCTTATTGTTCTCGTCCAGCCATCCGGTTATCGCGTCATGGTGATTGATGAGCCGCCCTGAATCATCCAACTCATACCAAACAACTTTGTATCCCGTGGGCTCGGATCGGTTCCATGAACCGTGAAATGCTACGAGCAGGTCGTCACGCATGTCCCGCGGCCATTGTGGATTATTCAAAAACGTGAGCCCAAGCGGCGCTGAATGAGCCGGAATGTCGATGTATGCAGGCGTTTCAAACGGTAGCATACAAGGGTTACGAACGTAGAGCGCGGTATCGAATTTCGCATCATGCATATTATTCCCGAAGCACGTCGGCCAGCCGTAGTTGGCGTTGTCAGTGATAATGTTTATTTCATCGGGCGGTAGATTATCGCCAAGATTGTCGCGTCCCATTTCTGTTGCCCAAATGGCGCTGGTAAGCGGATGGAGTGCGAGGAATACTGAATTGCGAAGACCAGTGGCGAATGTACGGGATTTGCCTGTTAGCGTGTTGTACACCTCGATGGTGGCGTGACGGGGATTGAATTCGTGGCACACGTCGCACGTTGAGCCGATCGAGATAAGCAGCTCGTTATTAGAAGGCGGATCTCGGAATAAAAGCGTCCGGGTAAAATGACGGCCACCGGGTGGGAAGTCAAGGAGTTTATTTTCGTTTGATACCGTGAGCGTGCTGGGGTCATAGGTATAGCGATAAAGCGCGGCAGTCTCAGCAACGTATAGGTCACACAATGCAGTTGCGTGGCACGTGAGTGCGAGTCCATGCGGATTGGTGCGGTTTGAAAGCAGTGTGACTGTCTCGTCTGTTACTCCGTTCTTGTCGCGATCAGGGAGAGCAACCACTTCCCCTGCTTTGGTGATTGACACAATGAGCGTTTCTTGTGGGTCTTCAATAATTACTCGCGGTTGGCCCAGCTCTTTAGCAAAAATGCCAATTTGGAAATGTGGGTCAATGATAAGTGGCTTAGTGAGCTCATCAGTAATCGGAACTGGGATCGGATGTGGTTGAGCATCGGGTTGTTCAGATCGGGGCTGTGCGAATAATTTTAATGTCGCAT
Source organism: Parcubacteria group bacterium RIFCSPHIGHO2_01_FULL_47_10b (assembly GCA_001824325.1). GTDB lineage: Bacteria > Patescibacteriota > Minisyncoccia > 2-01-FULL-47-10 > 2-01-FULL-47-10 > 2-01-FULL-47-10. The sequence continues at coordinate 16,314 of MHXC01000057.1, read as the reverse complement.
AATATCCACCAACCACAACAACGCTTACCATCACCACTCCAAGCACTACGCCAATTTTTTTCCGCAACTGCTCATTCATTTCAAAAATGTGAAATTTTTTCTTTGTGTTTTTGAACCCATTAAATCAGTTGATTAATCAGCAAAAAGTCGCTTTACTGCTGCGCTGGGCCGCCACAGATACACATCGAGCGAAACATGGCTGTTTATGACTTTCACATTCTCGTCTTTTAGTCGCTGCGCTTGCTTTCCTGCGCCTCCAAAGGCATATGCTGGAGCTAATCGGCCATTTCTATCCACCACGCGATGACAGGGGTAGTGCAATGGATCAGTGTTACTATGCAGATAATTGCCAATAACACGGGGATTGCGGACGCCCGTAAGCTCGGCTAAAAGCCCGTATGTAGTTACTTTTCCAAAAGGAATTTTGGAAACTGCTAAAAATACCCGATCTTGTGGATATATTTTTGTCGGTGCTCGGTGCTGAACCATAATTATACTATTGTAACATATCCTTATCAGCCATGCTCGAATATCCATGTTCTGAAATAACAATATGGTCCCGAACGCTAATGCCGAGTATTTTTCCAGCTTCCACAATTCGTCGCGTTACAGAGCGGTCTGCAGTGGATGGCGTGTGATCCCCTGATGGGTGGTTGTGCCCGAGGATTACGCGCGCGGCATTACAGGCAATCGCTGGTTGGAAGACTTCGCGCGGATGTATCAAGCTGGAATCAAGTGTTCCTACGGATATAATTTCTCGTTTCATGAGTTGGTCGCGGGTATTCAGATACAACACAACAAAATACTCCTTCTTTCTGTTCCGAATGAATGTTAATTGGGCAGCTGCGTCAATTGATTTTTGTATTTCTGGCAAAGCATTCGATCCCAATCCAGCGGCCCGCTTACTTAATTCGAATGCAGCGAGAATAGTGCATGCCTTTGCTTGATTAATTCCGTGTACTGTTATTAGATCATCATATCCAATGTGTGTTAGCGATGCCGGTGAATACCGCTTGATAATGCGTCGCGAAAGCTCCACCACGGACGTTCCCACAACGCCTGACCGCAGCAGTAACGCAAGGAGCTCCGCATTACTCAAATACTCGACGCCCTTTTCTACGAGTTTTTCTCGCGGTCGCAATACCCGCGGCATATCTTTGAGCTTCATTGGAGCGTCTTACGATACTCGCCGATCAGCGAGTTGATCGCATCGCGCGACGAAGCAGTCATAAATCCATGGCGGGAGATTGTCTGAATCATCTGCTCGGCAGTCTTGAGGTATTGAGAGACCACACGAATCGCTTGCGGCTTATTTCCATATTGCATTGCCCGTTCAATGAGCTGCATAAGAGGGGTTGCGAATTGACGCGAGAGCCCATTCGACCGTATCAACAGAGACAAGAATTGTCGTATATCCTCGAGTGATGTTCGAAGCTCGAGCGTGTGCGGTTGTGTCGAAATTACGCCATCGGATTTACTATCCACAACAGCTCGGTACTCGATAACTTGGTTCTGCACAATATATCCCGTAGTTGTTGCGACTCTTTCATGCGCTTCGTCACTGAAAACCCCGAGACCAACATGGTACGTTCCATTATCAGTACCCTGTAACTTGATTCCATATTCGCCATCAATTGGGTCGGGGACGTAAAACACTTGGGGTATGTCAGTTGATTCAGCGCTTGATATGCCAGTGGGCGCATCATACGAAGCCCCCGGGATAGCGCTCATATTAGCAGCGTTTATCGTTCTGCCTTGCGGATCAGTGATGAAAACGCGTACCGGTGAGTCAACCCATAAAGCTAAAGCCCGTTGCACAATGCCGTGCGGTTCGCGGATTAATGGCGGTGCGCCCAGATCCAGGATAGCAAACACCTCATCAATGCCGTTATTGGGGAGTTGCGCATGCGGCGAAACTATAGTCTCTTCATGCACAAGCGGCGTCGGCTCCTCGGGTGGTACAATTGGTGGCGGTTCTGCTGGAGGAATGCCGATAAAGAATGCTTGCGCCGTATGAACAAAGCGTTGAAATGGAAGCAGTAACGTGCGTACGAACTTTGACCACATTGTTCGAATAGCCGGGGTGTATTTGATTGCCAGCGCGTCTTCGTACGGTAGATGAGAACTCTGTAATAGCACGCGGTTATCTCCCCCACTATCCTCACGAACGGGATCGATCGGCTCGGGCTTACCATCTACCCATAATCCCTTGGCAAGTTCCTCGGGCGATGGCTGTACCACGGGAATCAGATGAGCCGTTGGTTGTTCATCGCCGCGGATCACCGCCACGCGCACTCGTTCTACCAGTGCCCGCACTCGCCCTGGATCATTCAGGTTAAGCAGGAAATCATTTCGCGTATATTCAGAAACAGGTACCACATCACCAGTTAGGGCATCCATGATATATGAGAACATTGGTAGTAAATCTTTTACTCCCGGCACAAACCCATGAATTAGGTCGGCGTCACTTAATGTTTCATTTGAGCCCGCATTTAGAACCGTCGCATCTTCCAACTGATTGCGCAAATAACTCAAATACATCCTAAGCCCAAGTCGCTGTTCAATACCCCAATTTGTCGGAATATACCCCCCTGCCCATACCGGATAGATATCTGAAGACCCTTGGTGCGGCGTTCCGAGCATAATGAGCTGGTCCACATCAAATCCATATCCTGCTGACTGAATATATGAGCGCGCAACAAGGCCTCCCATAGAATGCGCAACAATATCAACGCGAGCCGCACCAGTCCGAGCCTTCACGGCGCCTATGGTTGCCTTCAGATATACCTCGGCAGCTTCCTCGATCGGTCGACGCCAATCATAAAACGCAACAGTGACATCAACTCCTGCCTTGCGCAAGCTTTCAATGAGCGCGTCGTAATGATCAACACCAATCAAAAATCCCCAATCATCGCGTACAACGTTTCGTTCTCGCATCACATCCCAGTTCCACGACGTAGTGATGCCAGGCACAATTACAACGGGATCAATACTCACAGAACTTTCAGAGCGCTCGGTACTTCCAGGAATTTCTTGACCAGAGGCACTATATCCCGTAGCCACAAAACATACACAGAACATACACACAAAAGAAACTATTCGTTTCATGGCAGTTGTTGTTATGATATTAACAAGGCAATGATGGCAACGCGTATCACTTTCAGTCAGGCAGTGAGCCAGGCCTTGAGACGTTATTACCCGCCCAAGACCCGGCATACCGACGCTGGTGTCTGTCGCGCGACAATGACACATATACTCCATGCGCGTGTTGCATACATGCGGTTATTGAAGGAACATGAGCCGCACGTATCTTCATTGTACGGATGTCACATGACACCAACCGAACATTTTGATTAACCCAAGATGACATGGCAGTATGGCGCATGAAAATCATAAAAGCACCAGCATACACTGGGGCTTTTAAGCACATAGACGGTGGCCAGCAAAGGACCAATAAATTGTATTTATTAGTTCTGCACCATGCGGTTGATCAACGCCCGTGTTTTCGGTCCGACAAGTCCCGCAGCAGCATGGGTCTGTGATGGAATAAGTCCGTGTTTTAACTGGAAACGAGCAACTGCAGCTTTCGTTAATGTCCCAAAGTAGCCCGTTACGAGTTTTTCCGGATAGATCTCGATGCCCTGAGTAACAAGGAATTGTTGAAGCGCCGCTACGTCAACGCTTTTTGTTCCAAGGGTAAGCGATCTAGCCGAAGATCCTAGGGTAAATGCTGCAGGTAATGTTGTGGTTGTCGGCGATACGATAGGTGTTTGCGTGGTATCTGGATACGTGTCACGAACCGTGGGATCGACAATTACTATAGTATTCCAATCAAAACCGCGAGCGTTGAACTCAGCCGCCGATGGTATCCAGCGCCGAGTACCGTTTACCAACTCGTACACCTCGGGACTATCCGGGGTTTTGATCAGTATGATTTCTTGTAATACTTCGATATTTGTATTCGCGATTATTTCTATTGCGGTCCAACTGTACCCGGCGGCATTGAATGCCTCGACGGTTGGGATATGGCGTCGCTTTCCATTTTCAACCACATATACGCGAGGATCATCTGCGTTTCGAATGAGTCGAATGCCCGACGCACCCGGGCTCTTTTCTGACATGACTTGCGATTTTTCACTGACATCCCCGCCCTCTGTTGCTACTGTTGTTTTCTCGGTAGTTGTGTCGGCGTTTGCATTATTTTTAGTTGAGTCACTGCTTGAGCTACTGGTTCTTGGGCTGCTCGAGCCCCCACCTCCACCTGGATTTGACGTTTGAGCTGATACGGCAGATGATGCAGCTGATTCGCCATCACTATTTACGGCGCTAATTTTGTAGTAGTAAGTTTGAGACGAAACAAGTTCAGTGTTCGAGTAGCTCGTAGTAGTTGAACTGTTAACGGTCGGTTCACTACCCAACCGCGGAAAACTTCCGTTTGGATCGGTATCCCGATAGATATTATACCCGGTGGTATTCGCAGTTGCTGTCCAGCTCACATTGATTTGCGAGTTGTTGACGGCTGTCGCCGACAAACCGCTTGGCGTAGATGGCGCTCCGGCGGATGGCGCGATAGGAGCAAACGACGAGAAGTGTGTTGTCTGGACCGTCAGAATGTTATTTGTTGTGTCAATGGTTGTGGGAAGTGTTTCCCATTCTTGTGCCGAGTCACTCCATACGCCGACCACAAGCTGACTCTCCGTTACACCAGCAGATGTTACGTCAGCATCGGTATAGGGAATTTTGAGTGTTACTCCTGCCGAGGATGAAAATTCTTTTATCGCTTTGCCGCTTGAATCTTTGGCAGATATTTCGATTGCCGAGGTTCCTACAAATTGTTTCCCTGGCGTTGAAATTGCCAGCGACGGATCCTGTTTTGTTGTGATAGTACCCGAATTTGAATCAGAGGTAGAAAGCACTGACGCAGGGATGTTGACTTCAAAATTCGAACCGATATTTGTGTCCTTAAACACGCCGCCGGTGCTTGGTTTCAACGATTGTGGGGTTGACTCTGTTACCGTAAATCCCGTAATGGTTTGGCTTAAGCTCATGGTGAGCGATGAAGGACTGGGGCTATTACTTGTTACCGTGACGGTCGCACTCGGCGATTTCTTTCCATTGTCGGCATAGGCAATAACCGTCCACGTACCATTGGTCAATGTCAGTGTGGCATTCGTGGTGCTTGTGGCTGATTTATTGAGTTCCGCGACAACGATTTTATTACTGGTGTCAGTACCAATGACGCGGGCAGTTCCCGTATAGTTCGCCCCATCTGATTGCACCGTAATACTTACGGAGGCAGTTGCTTTCGTAAGCGAACGGGTAGTAAATGTGGTGTTGCTCGAGATTGTTAGAGCCTGTGCGTCGCTTGAGTCAACGTACCCCGCCTTTGCTCCGATTACGCTGTAGGTGCCTGCAGGCAGCGATACCGACACGTTATTATTGGATCCAGTTGCTCCGTCGCTCGTTACGAATGCGATGCGTCCATTTATAATGTCACTAAAGGTAACGATTGCACCTTCGAGGTTACTTGATCCGTCAGTAATTCTTCCTGTAGTTGTATACAATGTTGGAGCAGTTGATGTTGCGTTAACCGTGTGACTGCCGCCTGCGGTAACTGTCACGCTTTGGCTGACCAGCGATCCATATTTCGGATTGCCGCAGCGCACCGTATAACTTCCGGCTGGAACTTTGAGCGTATAAGTCCCACTGTCGTTTTGACCGCTTCCATCGCCGCGGCCATTGCTATCCCGAATGTCGCAGAATGCATCAGACATGGTACTTCCGAGATTTACGGTTATGGTACCCGGATTTCCTACCGACAAATCAGTGGTAGTTGTTTGCCCCGCCGTTATAGTGATACTTTCCTGTGGTGTCAACGGACCGACTCCATGAATAAATCCTTCGCATGTATATCCCGAACCAGCCTTTAATTTCATCGTATACGTACCATCATTCCCAGTAACGGTTTGGTTTGCCCCTGAAGCCCCAAAACATGTCACAAATGCACCTTGGGTTGCGGTACCACCCTTTGTAACTGTCCCGCTTATAGTACCAAAGTCGCCGGCGGTCGCTTTGAGATTCTGTCCCGTAGTACTGGTATTATCTGATATAGTAATAATTGAGCACGCAACTTCTCCGTACGATGGTGCGAACGCATTGACCCGCCAGGTACCATTTGAAGCATAGAGCGTATAATTCCCTTGGGCATCAGTCGGTGATCCTGCAAAACCACCTGATGGCGTAAAGCTGGTACATGTCCCTCCGGAGGCGATTTTTTCAGCGTTGACGAACGCGTATTTGATACCGTTTCCATTTTCATCTTGTACTTGTCCGGCAATAGTTACAGAGCTTTTTGCCATTGGAATGGTTAAGCCCACACCAGTAAGAAGCGTGCCTTCTTTGTATACATCTGCCGTTGCGTTACTGTCGCTAGCTCCGGTATTATCTTTGACTGTAATCTCGACGGGTTGTGAACATGGCATACCCGGTGCGCACGCACTTATGTTATAAGCGCCCTTTACCACCTTGAGGATGAAAGTACCATCGCTTTTCGTTTGCGCAAATCCGCCCCGCATGTCCTTAAACGATCCGTCATCATTAATTCCTTTACCAAATGCTGGAAATGCGTCAAGGAAGACGTTTGCGATGCCGGTTCCTGATCCGTCGACAACCTTACCGATTATTTGTTCGCTCGTTGTAATTAAGTTAAATGTTGTAGATAGGTCGGTGGTGCCAACCACAATAGTTTTTGGCGGCGGCGGCATGAATGTGAAATCAGGAATTGACGGAGGACCGCCATTTGTAAAGTTTTCCGGGGGAATATGTGGACCAATGCCGCATTCATAGGTGGTACTGGGCTGCAACTTTAGCGTTGTGGTCGCATTGCCCGACCCACTTGTCGTCAATTTTTTCATTATGGGTGCAGAGAACTGGAAATTACCTGGGGCAAAGCAGAATATATCGAGGTCTGTTGTGGCAGGTCCCCCGCTTACAGATGCCGTCAGTGTTTTTCCTGTAGATGAAAGATCAACATACTTGAAGTCAACGCCTGTCTTACTTGCTCCACTCAAAAATACATCAGTAAAACCTCCGCCACCGGTAATATCCCCGGCGGTAGCTGGGTTAACAAACATACCGACACCGTATTGCCCGTCAGTGAGGCCGGTAAACGCATAGGTACCAGTTGCCGAGGATAGCGCTTCTTCATGTCCGCCCATGATGCCGCCACTTCCAAAGCCACCAAATGAATCAAGGAAAAGGGTAATGCCAGCAATGCCTGTGTCGCCACCGGCGCATGATCCCCCAGAAGTTGTGCTTTTACACACGCGCCCTCGAATAAGCAATGATCCTGCCGCGCTTATCTTAAAGGGCGCGGGATTGATTGTTTGTCCTTGCTTTACGCCGCTTGCATCTTTTACTACGATTGATATGGTTTTTTCTCCCGGTGAAGCAGGGTTTTGAATGCCAGATAGCTCAAATCGTAATTGATCGCTGCTCCCCATTGCAGTGCCAGTATGCGCGATAGTCAGTGTAATGGTGCGCGCTGCAGAACTGGTGGCAATACTAGAAATCGTCGTTATGCCAGGTCCCGGTCCGTTGAGGTCTCGATTCATAAATGAGGTACTGGTTGCCACTGCTCGGGCGCCAGCTATCTCGAATCCCGTAGGGAACGTCAAAAGAAACGTAGAGCCGGTGGCTAATGCAGCTGGCGTGGGAAATTCACAATCAAGCGAGGTTGTTTTACTTGCGACAGAGCTGCGGGGCGCGCATCGCTCCGGGCTTTCCCAGAATGTCCCAAAGTTTTTCTGGTCGAAATCTGGCGTCTCAAATCCTCCCAAGAATCCACCCGTATTATTTGCGTCAAGAACCATGCCCTGTGCAATGTTCGTGGTACCATTTGCCGTAATGGTATTACCTACCCGATCTTTCACGCCGGTTACCGTTATTTTGAACTGCTGGTTGGTTTGTAAGGCAGTGCCGACAACCTCCACTGCACGAGCTTCGGAACGATAGGTTAGCGTCGCGTTGGTCAGACTGACTGTAGTACCAACTGGACTTTCTAGCGCGAAGTTATTTTTATTGACCGCAGTTGTCGCGTTTACGGGTTCACTAAATTCGATCCACAAACCGAAATTATCGGCATCTGCAAAGACAATAGTGGGACTGGTGGTGTCAGTTACGGCGTTACTTGTTTGAAAACAGCGTGTCACCGAAGTCATTGCATTGCTATTGCCGTCTTTTATTCCATTAACTCCGCCAATTAACTGCAAACAATAGCGAGAACTTGCGTCGAGTATTTTGGTAAACCCAATCCGGATCGATTTTTCAAATCCTTGATAGAGGATGCTCATACTACTTGTAGCGAGCGCACTTTCGCTGCCATCTTTAATGTAGTTATTTGCAGTGCCTCCGCCCGCGCCGTTATCCTTAAATATCTGGACTGTGCTTGTCGCAACTGTAGAAGAATCCAAATCTTCAGAAAACTGAATCATCATGTCAAAAAGGTCAGGTGCCACTGATTGTGGCGTGCCCGTTGCTACAGTAAGGGGGAATGTTTCAATGATGGTTGGCGCTGTCGAGTCTGAACCGCTTCCGGTGGTGAAAAATACAACAAAATCCATTTGTCCGCCATTGAGCCCGATATTGCCTGCGTTCTTTATATTTCGACTCAATGTCAGAACGTAATTAGTCGATGCGGTTAAGTTTGATGCGGGGTTTACGGTCAACTTTCGTGTGGCGCTGCTCCAGGTGAGAGTACAGCCACTACTCGCGCAGATGTTACTGCCGCTTCCTTGGCCGTTTGATGCGGTTTGTAGGGTGACGTTGGTTGTGCTTGTAACTGATCCGGCACCACTGGTAGACATATTGCCAGCGTCGCCTTGGGGGAATTCAATAACGAGATTCGCATTTGTGGGAACAGCAAACGCGCCATTTTGCGGCGATGTACTAACAACAAACGGGGGCGTCATGTTGTTATTCGGATCAAAGCTACCGGTTCTGAAGGACGTGGATGTGGCCATTGCAAGAGCATTGCCGGCTACGTCGGTAGTAGTTGTTGCTATTTTAAATGTATACCAGGTGGATGTTGCAAGCGGTTGTTGATCAGATAAGTGCTCGCACCGGACGGTATTGTTGTTGACGAGGTTGACGCTTAAGCATAGATTGGAGCCGGTTGGCGCGCCGCCTTGGGAGTTTCCTGTGTTTGCTTTGAGGGTGACAGTTGAAGTACTGACAGAACTCACGCCCAGCGCTTCATTAAACTGACGCTCCAAGAAGACATCAGGGGGCATACTTGTAGAGCCGTTTGGTGGGATGAGCGCACCCGTTGCTTGCGGAGCAGTCGTATCATACGTTAAAAAATTTGCAGTTGCGAGCGTATCAGTGAATGATCCAGATGATAGTCCTATATGTGTGGCAGTCGGGACTGTAACACTAAATTTAGCGCCCTCAACTGGGCTTGCCGGAGTTGTAATAACTACAAAATAATCGGGGCCGCTATTGGCGCCGGTGTCGTTGGCGAGAAAGTTATGGGGCGCGTTAAGTCCCGGGCTTTCAAATTTAATCCGCCAGCGCCAGCCAGGTCGTTCCGCTTGGTTATCGAGACGAATGGCAGCGCCATCAACGCCGGTGCCTCCAGTTGTAATCATATGCCATTCATACCCGTTCGCGCTTGGCGCATAGCCAGTTTCCGTGAATGCAATAGCGCCGGCGGTGAGTGTTGCAGATGTATTGGTGATTTGGGTATTATCGCTCGTTGCTTTTTGTAAAGTGCCGCCACTACTGGCAATTTTACTCATCACCGACCCTATGCCGATTGCCGGTTCATCACTACTGAATGCGCCATCAATAGCAGCGGTGTTTTCCGTGGCGTCGCTTGAGAGATTGCCGCTGCCGGTCACACTATGCCATCCATACGTTCCGCCTATATTCAAAAACACAAGATCGCCGAGCGCCACACCTAATAGTCCACCGGTTGTCGTGCCGTTATCTGTCACTGTTCCCGAAGGAGTAATGTTGCTGTATCGCGTTGCGCTGATAACCGCAGGGTCATTTGATTGTCCGTTGAGCTGTGCCGTATTTTCCGTGGCATCGTCGGAGAGTGTAGTTGTTGCGGTAGTGACTATGTGCCAGTTGTAGGATGATTCGGTAGCACGCTTTGCAAACACAAGATCACCTCGCACAACAGATAGAGTACCGTCCGCAGTAGCGCCATTGCCAACAGCAGTTCCAGCAGGA
>MHXC01000057.1:0-6051 GCA_001824325.1 Parcubacteria group bacterium RIFCSPHIGHO2_01_FULL_47_10b | reverse complement strand
TAGCACCAGTAGCACCCGTTGTAACCATATGCCAATTATATGCCGTCCCAGCCGGATGTAGCGATGTATTGGTAAATGCTATATCGCCTGCGGTCAAGGCCATTAACGAGTCAGTCACTAGCGCAGCTTTGGTGGTTGTTGGTGCGAGCATCGTAAACTGTGGGTTTACGGAGACGCTCTGCACGCTAAAGCCAGCTAAACTATCCCCAGCATCAAATAACCCAACTGTTCCTGATGATTTGTTATCTTCTTTGACGCTAAAACCCGGAGCGCTTGCAGAATATTGAAATCCCGCACGGCCATTCAATGTCACGGTTACCGATGCTATTGCTTCAATGGGATCGCTATTACTTGCGACATTTATGCCGATGACAGGATAAGTGGCACTTGCTTTAACTGTCTGCCCTACGGACGTGGCATCAGTAAGATCGGCCGTTGTAATAGCAGCAGTGGCAAGTTCGATAAAAAAATACAGCGCGAAGGCGCTGATGCACGATATACCCAAAGTTACTAAAATTGTCCCAAGGGGCGCCTTGATGCGTTGCACATACCCTCCATTCATATAGGTAAAATAAATAATTAGTTTGCGAAATTGAAATATGTCTATTATACCACTAGATCGTTGCCGGCGTAGTTGTAAAGTGTGGATAACTGCATGCAAACAAAGACAAACTCGGCAAAATGGCACAACATATTGCATTCATTCCACATTTCAGGTACACTATATCCATACGCGCCACATGCGTGCTTTATTTTTATAGCATTACCACCATGTCACAGGATAAACTCATCAGATTGGTCAGCGAAGGCGACGCGAAGGGCGTGGGTAAAGGCCACACAATTTACACATTCAAAAACAAAAAAAAGCACCCTGATAAACTACAGTTCAAGAAATTCAATCCTGTAGCGCGGGTGCACACGTTGTATAAGGAGAAAAAATAATAGCACGCTTAGAGTTACGCATACACTCTAAGCCAGAACGGTTCGAATGTTCGTTCAAGCCGTTTTTTGTTTAACAATTCGAAAAGAAAAGCGATTGCAGAAAAGCGATTAATAAAGTCTCGAGGAGCCTAGGAGGTGAGACATGAAAGCAACGAACGAGAGCGAGATCGAACGCTTACTCAATAAGCTGGCGGTTACGCCGATCATAGCACTGATCGGCACTGGCATTTTGGCACCACTCATCGCTGCGATGGGCGTGCTGCTCAAGTAAAAAAAAGAGAGAGGAAGGTGTTAAAGGGGTATGTTAAGGAGGATACAGAACGCTGTTTGCGCGTTCTGTTGCGGATTGGTTGAGATATTCGGACTTTATTTCGGTCGCTGTGACGGAAAGGAGCGAGAGGCGTATGAGGCCAAAGAGAGGGCGGGTGGCCATTCCAGCACGTCGATTTAGCGGGAGATGGGAGGGTTGTACAGTCTGCGTCTCAAGGATATCTCCGTGGAGTCGGCTAACGAAAGTTTTCGTAAGGTTCTTTATTCTCGGGGCAATCGGCCTCGGGGCATGGATGTTTTTTGTGCGCTAGAGAGGAGTGCACAAAGATTTTGGAAGAAAAAAAGATAACCCCCTTGCGACTTGGTTTCAGCAAGCGCAATGGGGTTATTTTCATTTCAAAAAAACGTGGCCTATCACTTAGTTTTGATAGGCCACAGGGTGCTCGCGCATTGTAGTAGCGCATGACTCACCTCCTTAATCGCTGATAATGAATTTTTTGCCGAAGAATATGCTGTACGCTCGCACATTCTGTCCTTTTTTGCCCTCGATCTTGAACGCCTGGCCTTGAAGAAGACCTCGAAGACATGCATCCCCTGTTAGATTTCGATATCAATCGTATCGGTCCAATGCCGATACGTGCCCGCGAATGGGCGATACAGCGTTTCCAGTTCGCGAATGGCGTTGCGAAACAGCGCCTCACCATCCGCTTGGGACAACGCGTCAAACCGGTCGGCAATTGGCAGACCAGACGCCTGCATCTGGCCCAAAATTACCTGGTCTGCTGGCGTTTCCGCCGTCAGCTTGAGATCCGCGGCGTACAACGTCCCATTGGGAGTTGCCGTCTCCCAGCGTTGTGCTCTGATGATCATGAAACCCTCCTAAATATTCCCAAACTCCAGCGCCACCCGCTCAATGCGGCGGAACTCCACGAATTTGAAAAATCTCCCTCGATATTCTAGGTCCGCTCCCTCCTTTGAGGGCTGCTGCTCCATTTGTGCCCACAGGGGTTTTACGCCCTTTTCGAGCACCTTGGCGATGACCGAGAGTGGTGCCACTATAACCATCTCGTCAAAGCCCTCAGAGCTAAACCGCTCAACGATGGACTCGGCTGATGTCCAGCCGATGAGCTTCTCGATCGTCACTTCGCCGAACAACCTGCTCAAAGCATTGAGCTGGACAGCGATGGGCTGGTGCGCCGATACCCACAATATTTTTTTCATTCTCTCACCTTGAGGCTGGCTAGATTTTGTTTTCGATGAGCCATTGCCTCACTTCAATTGATTCCTAGAAAACAATCTGCTGAAGTGAAGCTGGGAGAGAAGAAGGATAGCGCGAATTGTTCGCATTGTCTAACTTCTCTCCCGAATTATGACACGTTTGGAAAGTGGGTTTAAAAACTAAGCAGGTAATCACTTTCCTGTATGCCGGGGCGCATCAGCTGCCACCTGCACATACGACCCTGCTACCTCGGGAACGAGATGAGATTCGTGATTCCGAGGCGCTTTGTGTCGGCATAGCCCCTCTCCTATAGGTGCCAAGCTATAGGAATCCAGGCGGTCTTTCCACCCGTGGGGCTGCACGAGAACGCAATGGTCGCAGTGATGGACGTGCCCATATCCCGACCACGCGTTTATCCCTGTACAAGGTCTTTCGACGTCGCAGCCTATTTCCCGTCTCATCTGGGTACTTTAAGCAGTGACTACAGGGCTGTTAAAACAGTGACTAGGGCGGATCGCGTTGCATATGCCACCTCCTTATTATCCTTGCAGCACGAGCTTGAGAGGTCTGAACCAGGTGCTGGGCTCCTTTGCAGAGCACCGAATCACCCAGCATAAGCTCCCACTCCCTATCCGTTTCCGTTCGGTCACCACTGGATCTGCGACTGATGCCGACTTGCAATCCAGTGCAACCACGTTCGCGCCTTGCCGAGCGTACGAGGCACACAGCTCGTACCCGTCTGCATCCCCGAGGTATAACACTACATCAACCTCGGAGAGGAGTTTCTTGGTAAGAACTGGTACCTGCTCCCGACGCTCGTCCCATAGCTCCCCGTTAAAGTTTTTGTGGTAAACCACATCAACATCGGGGAGCTTGGACAGGTGCTGCGCGAAGGCGCACCCGACTCCGCTCCAGTTCTGTGTCGAGCCCGAGCAATCGGGCGTTATCAGAACGCGGATGCGGGGCCGTTCCCGCGGGGTTTCCAGATACGGAATCGGGTTGTCCCCGATTTCCAGGGACATGAGGAGTTTTTGAACGTTCACCTCTGTGCCCTGAAAGGTTTTTCGTTCTGACTTCCCCACGAGGCGAGCGAGGAGCTCCGCTGCGCCCTGAGCCGCTTCGTATATTTCTTTGCTGTAACGAAGCGGTTGAGGGGCATACACTGCCCCATTGCCCGTCTGCTTCGCCCGCTGCACTTTGAGTCGCAGAGGGTGTTTTTTTTCGCTCTTTTTGCCGCGGCGGTTCTGACTACCGCGGTTGCCGCGAGGCATGCGATTAGGCGAGTTTTCGACCTCGCCGGAGGCATGTTGGCCTCCGTGGGTCTGATCGCCCGTTTGATTGGTGCCACACACCACGTCGGTGTGTTTTTTCCACTGCTTCCGATTCCGCGCCGCTTCGTCTCCGGGCTGGACAACTTCCCAACCCTTTGACAGAAGGCGGCGAAATCGCCTGTCTCGCTTGTCCCCCTCGTTGTACCACATGGGGCAAATTCGCGTCTGACCATCGGAATCGTGTCGCTTATCGCGACCAGGAACGCCGACGACCAAAACTTCGCCGCTCGGGGATTGAAGTGTCACTCTTCCCGAGCAACCTTTTCTTCCAACTGCTGGAGTAATGTGATACCTCCTTTTCCGTAGGGGGAGTTTTGATCCCCCGATGCAGTGGTCTCAAGACCAGCTTCGGCCTTGAGAGCTTTCGCCCAGTTGTACCTGGCCGCCTTATCGATGACTTTGGCTCCATCCGGACCCTTAACGAGCCAGGACGCTGCCACAGCCCGCCAGATCTCGCTTTTATGCTCGCCAGTATCAGTAAGCGCGAGGAGATCCACGCAGCACAGCGCCATCTCCTTGGGACTCGGTGCTGCCTCGGCATCCTCTTGGGAGATCGCCTGTCCCAGCCGGATGACAAGGTCCATCAGTTTTTGCGGGATTTTGATCCCCGCAATCTGACTGATGATCTGTTCAAGCCGCTCCCGTTCGGGAAGCGGAATGTGCACCCGCTGGCAGCGGCGCAGCACTTCCGGTCGCAAAGCGCGCCGGCCGTTCGAGGTCAGAACGACACATATCTTGCTGGGGTCCGCCTTGACCTCGTCCCCAGATGGAGACCTGAACGTCCAATCCTCCAAGAGTCGGAGGAGGAATGCGTCAAATCCGGGGTTGGTCTTGTCGACCTCGTCGATCAACAAGACGGCAAACTCGCCACGACTGGAGGCGTCAAACGCCTGCCACGCCGGACCGGGCACCCACGCTCGTTCCCGCTGCAGCACACCGTCAACGTCGATCGCGCTCTTTGTCGGGAGCCCCTGCGTAGTAAAAGCAGGTGCCGCCCAACTGCTTGGCGATTTCTTTCGCAAAACTGGTCTTGCCTCCACCAGGAGGCCCCTCGAGCAACAGTATCGCCCCAAGCCCCCGCAACATGCGGGCGACGGCGAGTTTCAGAAACGACAACAAGACCGACGACATAAAATACATGTATCCTCCCTATATTCTATATATTGTCAAATTGCAAATTTAGCTTAGGCGTTATTATAATAGCATGAAAATACAAAAAGTCAAGAAAAAATTGATAAATCACTCCCTCCTCCCCACTACCGCCACAAACAGTGGAAATTCTTTGCGCGCAGCATCTTCAGCAGCAGCACGAGGGCCTGGTTTACTTTGTTTATGTGAGATCCATTCCTCGAGGCCTATAACGCTAAAACCAGCTTTTGTAAGGGCCTTGAAATAATCCTGCAGGGGATGATGGAATGATACGGTATAGACCTTGTCTTTCGCGCGGGATGTTCCCGGTGTCATGTCTATTTTGGTCATACAAGGCGTACCGTAGCGGTCTATGCGTCGGTATTGCGTTTTTGTTGTTGGGTCAAAGCCCCATGCCGATGCGTGCGGAATTCTGAAACAAGGGTGGTTAAGCACGATAATAAGCGTGCCATGGGGCTTGAGCACGCGCGCTGCTTCCCGTAGAGTTTCGGGCATTTCTTTGATATTTTGCAATGCCAGAATAATGAGCGCTGCGTCGAATGACGCGTCTGTGGCATTCGATATCTGCTGTGCGGGGGCAACTGCAAAACGCAGCTTGGGCGATTCAAATTGCTGTGCCCTCTTTATAAGCTCGGGAGAAATATCAATACCCAGCACCTGCGATGCGCCTTCTTCGGCATACGCGCGCGAAAAAAAACCCTGGCCGCAGGCAATGTCGATGATGCGCAGGCCGTCTCGGTTTTTTGGGTTGCCCTTCGGCGGCAAAAGCCGCAGCAGATTGGGCAAGATTACCTTGGTCTGATAGGTGTCTTGGCCGGCGAGTAGCTTGTCGTACCACGGTGCTACCGGTTCCCATGAGGTGGATTTTCTTAGAGATTTCATACCTTAAGTTTTTTCCAGTTGACAGATGTGTCGCCTATGATATGATTGGAATATCACGATGAAGGGGCACACCTAAGGTTTTGTCCGAAGGGTACTCCCCTTCGCTTTGTTTTTCTGGCCCAATTTCGATTGGAGATTATTTATAAATACAAAGTAGTGGCGAAACGTTCTTAGAGCCTATCCACTATCTTTTAATGTCTCCTCATAAGCACTGATATGAAAGCCAGTATGATCATCTGGCGACTAGTTGTCAGTTTT
>MHXC01000056.1:691-5061 GCA_001824325.1 Parcubacteria group bacterium RIFCSPHIGHO2_01_FULL_47_10b | reverse complement strand
CGAGATTACGGTGTTAGATCATCACCTCCCGCTCATTACGGTTTTAAGCAAAGGAAAGGCAGTGATTACAAGGCGCGACGGTACGAAGCAATTGCTCGACGTAGAGAGCGGATTTTTGGAAGTTGAAAAAGGGAACAAACTTTCGGCGCTCGTTAGCTGATCTGCAGCGCTATGACTATTCCCGCTTTTTTTGAGGGATTGTTGTATCTCATACTTGCAGTATTCTTTGGCGCACTATGTATTCCGCCTCTTGTGCGCGGCGCGCCGTATGTGCCGGTGCATAAAAAACGCATTGACGATATGCTGCGCGCGGCGCAGATTACGATAGCGGACCGGGTGGCTGATATCGGTTCAGGAGATGGCAGGTTTGTGATTGGAGCCGCGCGGCTTGGTGCGCAGGCAGTGGGATACGAAATTAATCCGTTTCTTGTGTGGATATCGCGGTTAAAGATTCGTTTTCTGCGCCTTCAGGATTTGGCTCAGATTCGATGGGCGAATATCTGGCATGTTAATTTTAGCGGATATACTGTTGTTCTGCTCTTTGGGTTTCCGTATATGATGAAGCGCCTCGAGAAAAAACTCCGCTATGAATTGCCAAAAGGCGCGCGCGTGGTATCCTTTGCATTTACATTTCCAACGTGGGTTCCGGAAACCGCGGAGAAAGGGGTATACTTGTATATCAACGAATGATTTAAGATTTACGATTCAGGATTTAGGATATGGAAAAAATATCTATTAGGGTTACGGGAAAAGTGCAGGGTGTGTTTTTTCGGCACGAATCAAGAAAAATCGCAGAAACACTTGACATCACTGGTTTTGTAAGAAACGAACCCGACGGATCGGTATTTATTGAAGCAGAAGGAGAGCGTGAAGCACTTCTAAAATTACTGCTCTTTACAAAGACCGGTCCGCGCTACGCAAAAGTCGAGCGCGTAGAGCCCCTGTGGGGAGTGGGCGCAGGCGGGCACAAAAGTTTTTCGATTCAATAGTATCTATGGATGCTGCGGTTGCTATTCTCCTTGTAACGCCAAACGGCATTCCGCTCGTGCGCGACCCCAAGAAACCAGCGCCGCTCTATTGGAAGCTTCCTGGCGGGCGGAGCGAAAACAAGGAAACACCGGGGAAGGCCGCAATTCGCGAATTAAAAGAAGAAGTCGGAGTCGCCCTCGATGAGAAAGACCTCGAGGCGCTCTACACCGAGGAACGAGACACGCATACGTTTTTCCTTTTTCAGGCAGCCGTGAATTCGTCTCGTGATATACGAAAGCACGGCAATGAAGGGGAGGAGGTTCGTCTCTTTCTCCCCGAGGATCTGAAAAAACTTCCAGATTTTTTTCCTTCGCACCGCGAAATATTAACCGAGATTAAATACTTTTAAATGGAGCGTTTCCTAAAGGACGTTACAAAAAAGGCTGGCAAAAAAGTACTGAAGCTTTTCGGGAAAGTCGGCGTTCAGTATACAAAAGAGCATGCTATGGATGTTGTTACAAAGGCAGATTTGATATCGCATGATTATATTGTTTCTCAGATTAGGAAAAAATATCCTACGCATCGGATTATCTCTGAAGAGGGAGAGGATGGGAATAAGGACTCAGAAAACGTATGGATCGTTGATCCGTTGGACGGTACATTAAATTTTTTGCGTTCTACGCCGATGTTCGGCGTCCTCGTCTGTTTTGTGAAGAAGAACGTGTTAGAACTTGCAGCAATTTATTTGCCGTACTTTGATGATTTTTATTTTGCTCGGCGCGGGAAAGGCGCATATCACAACGGACATCGAATTCATGCGTCACAGCAGAAAACATTGAAAAGCAGTCTTGGCTGTTCTTCAGGAACAATTCGCCTCGATCGAGAACCAATGTTTAATCGTTTTATCAAGGCGAAAAAACACAGCCTATTTGCTGTGAATGCACTTGGGTGTTGTGCGGTTATGTCTTCGTATGTCGCGGATGGACGTCGCGATTGGGTGATGTCAAAAGTAGCAGGCGCATGGGATATTGCAGCGCCTGTGCTTCTGATGAGAGAGGCAGGATGCAAGGTGACAAACTTCAAAGGAGAGGAGTGGAAGCTGGGGGATCTTGAAGTTCTTGGCGCGAATCCGCGCCTCCATAAGGAGTTACTGAAAATTTTTGGAGAGTAGCGGAGCGCGTTTTTTTAATCTACAATTGAGCTATGGATATTACGTTTGGCCTCGTTGTTGTAGGCATCATTCTTATTGCGGGGTTTGCGTTTCTTTACGTGCGTCTCAAAAAACTGAGCGAGCCGAAAGATGACCCATCCGTTGCAATACTGCAGAATGAATTAAATATCAGATTGAAGGAGGTTGCTGAACGTTTGAAAGAACAACGTGAGAGTAATGAGAGAAGCGTGGGCGATTTCCATCGAGGGATTGCCGACTTTAAAATTAATTTCTCTAAAATAGAAGATGACTTTAAGAAACTTGATAGTTCAGTAAAAGAGGTCTCTTCATTTCAGCAAATTTTCCGTACCCCGAAATTGCGTGGACGTTGGGGAGAAATGGCCTTAGAACATATCCTTTCTCAATATTTTCCGAAGGACATGTTCGAACGTCAGCATTCGTTTAAGAGTGGCGAGGCCGTAGATGCGGTCTTAAAATTGCCGAACGGTAGATTATTGCCGATCGATTCAAAGTTTCCATACGAAAATTTTGAGCGGATGAATGAGCGTGAAAACGATAAGGAACGTGAAGTGCATCGGAAAAATTTCGCCGTCGACATAAAACAAGAAATAGATAATATCGCAAAAAAATATATCCTTCCTTCCGAGGGCACGATGGATGTGGCATGTATGTATGTGCCTGCCGAGGCGGTTTATTTCGAGATCAACAATTCCATGCCTGAGATTGTAAATTACTCCCACTCAAAAAGGGTATTCCTTACTTCGCCGAACACGTTTCATCTCATGATGAGCGCGATAGAGCAGTGGGCGCGCGATCTTCAAATCGGGCGTCAGACAAAAGATATTATGAAACGAATGGAAAAAATTATTTCGGACGCTCAGAAATTAGACGAAAGTTTTGGAAAATTAGGGAAACACTTGAGCGATGCCCGTTCTTCATACGAGGATTCCGAGAAGCGCCTTGGTTTATTGGTTGAGCGGACCGAAAAGTTAATCGAACTTGAGAATCAGGAAACGACGCAAATAGAATCGCCGTCAGAGTCTTGACTTCTTTTCTCCAGCGTTTATAATTTTACTTACTATGAAATTACAACCATTAGGAGATCATGTATTCCTCGAGCCAATCGTCGAGGATAAAACCACAAAGTCGGGCATTGTGATTCCAGATACTGCAGAGCGGGAAAAGCCAATGAAGGGGAAGGTGATTGCGACGGGTCCGGGAAAGGTCAATGAAAAAGGCGAGCGTGTTCCAATGTCCGTGAAGGTCGGGGACGTAGTCCTTTTCAAAAAATATGGGCCAGATGAAGTTGAGGTTGATGGCAAAAAATATCTGGTCGGCGAAGAAAGCGATATCCTCGCGATTATAGAGTAATGCAAAATGCAAAAATCAAAGATCAAAATGACAATCCAAAATTATAAAATTAACATACAAAAGTCGTCCATTTTCCATTTTGATATTTCAATTTTCAATTAACTATTATGGCCAAACAAATTCTTTTTAGCGAAAGCGCGCGCGGAGCTTTAAAAAAGGGCATTGATAAGCTTGCAGAGGCGGTGCGGATGACATTGGGTCCGCGTGGACGCGCAGTAGTGATTGAGAAAAGTTACGGAGCTCCGCAGGTGACTTTCGATGGTGTGACCGTTGCAAAAGAAATCGAGCTTCAGGATAAGTATGAAAATCTTGGGGCAGAGCTTATTAAGCAGGCAGCAGATAAAACAAACGATAATGTGGGAGACGGCACCACAACATCAGTAGTGCTTGCACACGCGATTATTGATGAAGGCGAAAAAATGGTTCGGGAAAAGGGCTTTAACGTAATTCATCTTTCCGAAGAGTTAAAAAAGGTTGGTGAAACCGTGATTAGGGGACTTGAGGAGCAGCGTGAAACCATCAATGATCATAAGAAACTTGAAGAAGTTGCAACCCTTGCTTCAAAAGACGTTGCGATTGGGAAGCTTATCGCAGAAGTAATCACCAAAGTTGGCAAGGACGGCGTTGTAACTATCGAGGACTCGAACACCATCTCGAATTCCTACGAGATCGTGGAAGGCATGCAGTTTGATCGCGGCTATGTGTCGCCCTATATGATTACAAGTCAAGAGCGGATGGAGTCAGTTCTTGAAGATCCGCTGATCCTTGTAACTGATAAAAAAGTTTCTTCGATTAATGAGCTGTTGCCATTGCTTGAGAAGATTATTCAGAGCGGCAAAAAAGAGCTTGTGATTATCGC
>MHXC01000056.1:0-663 GCA_001824325.1 Parcubacteria group bacterium RIFCSPHIGHO2_01_FULL_47_10b | reverse complement strand
TTAGTTGTGAACAAAATTCGCGGCGTCTTTAACGTACTTGCAGTAAAAGCCCCGGGGTTTGGCGATCGCAAAAAAGAAATGCTCCAAGATATCGCAGTAGTGACTGGAGCAGATTTTGTTTCTGAGGAACTCGGCAAAAAACTGGAAAATGTTGATATTACAAATTTGGGCCACGCGCATCGCGTGATCTCGAATAAGGACAACACCACGGTTGTTGGCGGAAAAGGGGATAAAAAAGTGATTGAAGAGCGAGTTATGCAGATTAAGGCACAGATCAAAAAGACCGAGTCAGATTTTGATAAAGAGAAATTACAGGAACGGCTTGGTAAGCTTTCAGGAGGAGTCGCCGTGATTAAAGTTGGCGCGCCAACCGAATCCGAGCAAAAAGAATTAAAACAGCGCGTTGAGGTCTCTGTTGCCGCAACTCGCGCCGCAATGGAAGAAGGCATTGTTCCTGGAGGCGGCATCGCATTTTCAAATGTGATTGCAAAGCTTGATGGTATGAAAGAGGGTGATACCGTGAAAGGCGCGGCAGTTATGATTTTGCGTCACGCCCTTGAGTCACCGCTCCGTTCGATTGTGGAAAACAGCGGTGAGTCAGCCGAGAGTGTCGTAAGCGAGATTACGCGTGAAAAAGGAAAAGGGGAATCGGCGCGTTGGATT
>MHXC01000055.1:1638-6085 GCA_001824325.1 Parcubacteria group bacterium RIFCSPHIGHO2_01_FULL_47_10b | reverse complement strand
AGCAGACAGGATAGTTTGATGGTCGATCGCCTTAACCGCCTGATACGCTTGTCGACGATGGAGGAGTTGACAGAGAGCATTGTGCTTGCTACCAGGGTATATAGCGAGCGAAGTGAGACAGCACGTGACCCAATTGTTATCAATGCACGACTCCTGCTTGTGCCAGGAGGAAAGGTGGTGATTGAAAACGATCATTACCATAGGGAGGAAATTACGGAGGTGAAAAAAGGCGCGAATTTTCTGCGCAATTTTATGCTTTCGTATTCCTCGCTTGGCAATCTGTGCGCTAAAATGGAGAAGATCAAACCGTAATCCAGGGGGGGCCGATTATTAAATCGATGCCCCCCCTTCAGCTTTCTGACGAGAGCATCAAAGCTTCAATATGCCTGCGCGAACAGCCATTTTCTGCTGGCTTTCTTGCCGCAGAAGACACATGTTGTGCTTTCGGTTTTTTTGATTCGGTCAAGCTCAAGCACTCGGCTCGTCGCCTTTGTCTCTTTCTTCACCTTTTCTTCACATACTGCATTCTCGCACCATGGCACGCGGATGAATGATCGTTTGGAGTTCATGATTTTTTTAAATTCGTCGTAGGATGTGGCTTCGACAGTTAGTTCGCGCTTATTTTTTTCGCTTTTCGTGAGAAGGTCGGCCTGCATAGTTGTCAATATTTCTGAAACATGCTCTGATATGGTTTCTGACGATGTTTGAGATTTTTCGAAATTATCGCGACGAACACATGTAATTGAATCTTTGTCAATCTCTTTTGAGCCAATTTCTATTCGGACGGGTACGCCGCGCATCTCCCATTCGTTAATCCGATATCCCAATGAATGGCTGAAATCAGTGTCAATTTTCGTCCGAATGCCGTGCGCGATGAGCTGCTTGTGAATTTCCATTGCGTAAGTCTGAAGTTTTGTCTGCGCTGCTTCCTCTTTTGCACCAATCACGACGATCACCGCTTGTACAGGGGCTACTTTTGGCGGCATAACCAGTCCGTTGTCATCGCCATGCACTAATACCAAACCACCAATCGAGCGCGTTGACAATCCCCACGATGTTTGAAATGGGTGCTGCTTTTTACCTTGCTCATCGAGGAACGAAATGTCGAATACGTTTGCAAAGTTATCGCTTAAGTTATGGCTGGTAGCTGCTTGTAAGGCCTTTCCATCCGGTATCACCATCTCTATCGCATAGGTCGTTTTGGCTCCGGCGAATGTTTCGCGTTTGCTTTTGATGCCTGCATATACGGATATAGCGAAATATTCCTCATAAAACCGCTTGTACCACTCCAGTGCTTTGAGCGCCATGCCAATCGCTTCCAGTTCTGTCGTATGCACGGTATGCCCCTCTTGCCACAAGAATTCACTGGTGCGTAAAAAGGGATAGGTGCGCTTCTCCCATCGAACGACATTGCACCACTGATTGATCTTCATTGGTAAGTCGCGGTAGCTGTGGATCCATTCGGCAAAGGTTCGATACATGATCGTTTCAGACGTTGGCCGCACAACATAGTTCGATGTCAGTTTTTTGCCCCCTGCGTGCGTTACTACGGCAAGTTCCGGTGAAAATCCTTCGAGGTGCTCCTTTTCTTTTTCAATAAGCTCATAGGGTATTAGCAAAGGGAAATAGGCGTTTTCCACGCCGTCCTCTTTGAACCAGGGATCCAGGGTCTTCTGCGTGTATTCCCAGATTGCATAGCCATAGGGTCGAATAATCATTGAGCCCTTAACTGCCGAATAATCAGCAAGCTCTGCGCGAAGCACAATATCGTTGTACCATGCAGCAATATCCTCTGATTTTTTTGCGATTGTTTTTTTAGTGAAGTCTGACATAGACGAAGAGTCGCGTTACAACCGAATAATATCCCGTATAGTTATGAGTATAATCAAGGCTATCAAAAGTGCAAATCCGGTGGCGTGGAATGCGTGTTCAAGCTTGTGTGATACAGGCGAGCCTTTGATTTTTTCTATGAGAAGAAAGAGCAGTCGGCCGCCGTCTAACGCGGGAATTGGGAGAATATTGATAACGGCCAAATTGAGCGACAAGAGTCCGGCAAACCGCAAGTAGTGCGCAATACCCAGGTGTGTAATTTGTATGGACATCTGGGCTATGCCTATTGGACCCGCGACATCGCCTGCGACCTGACCACTCGTTACGAGCGCTTTCAGAATGCCATAGAGGCCCAGGATAATAAGCCAAACCAGCTGGACAGTTTCGACAGCACCCTGCCAGAGGGCTTCATACCATGGCATTCGGACGATGCCGGTGGTAACTGGTTGGATGCCAATTTTATGGGTTTCAGGATCGACTGGTACGGCGATAGTAAGCTGCTCCCCCGCTCGCTCGAGTATCACATCCACGGAGCTGGTTTCTGCGGTAGTAATAAAGCTGACAACGTCGCCAGCAGACAGCACGGGCTGTGTATTAATCGTTTGAATAATATCGCCCAGCTTGAGGCCTGCTGTTTCAGCGGGAGATTTCGGCACAACATAGCCGATTTGTACACGCCGGTTTTCCGCATGTGCTGCAATTTGATCGTTGTTGTCGTCCAGTGCTGCCGGATACCCGGTGGTAAACCCAACAACAAACACGAGATATGCAAAAATGACATTCATTATTACGCCCGCAGAGAGAACAATCGCCCGTTTGCCAATTGATTTTGACGCAAAGCTTGTATTATCGCCGCGGTGCGATCCGTCTTCGCCGAGAATTTTTACGAAGCCACCGATAGGCAACCAGTTCAGTGAATAGATAGTTCCGCCGCGTTTAATCCCTGCTGCCCGAGGAGGCAACCCAAATCCAAACTCCTCCACCGTCATCCCTGTCTTTTTCGCCGTGATAAAATGTCCCAGTTCGTGCACGAGGATGAGCGCAAATAGTAATACAATGAATGCGATTATTGGTATCAGCATGTGGTTTCTTTATTGCAACACATTAAGTTTTCGTTTAGCCAGCTTGAATTTCAGAAATTCGAGCATCAGTGATTGTGTCAATTTTTTCGTTATATTCTTTCACTTTTTTATCCAATTCCTCTTTGAGGCGAAACCTCATGTCTTCGTTGATTTCTTTGTTTTTTTCACGATCTTGAATTTTTCGTAGTTCGCCGTCACGGTCTTGGCGGATGCCGATGCGGGCTTCTTCCTTGACCTCTTTGATTTTTTTAACAACCCGCTCACGAATCTCTGCAGTCAGTTCCGGAAGTTTTACGCGAATCAGCTTGTCCTGTGTTTGTGGCGTTAATCCAAGATCGGATGCGTAAATGGCTTTTTCGATTGCCGTGACCGCTCCTTTATCCCATGGTTGTACTACAAGCGTTCGCGCATCCTCGACGGTTATTGATGCGAGCTGGTTCAGGGTCATGTCGAAGCCCTGATAGTTGACGACGACTGGCTCCAGTAATGAAGGATTCGCTCGAACTTGCGCTACTTGCGATAACCGTTCTTTTAAGTGTGCGACTACGTGGTCAAAGAGTGCGACTGGTGTAGGCATGCTATATGTGAGTTAAAAAATTATATAGTCTTAAAGGTAATTAGCGTCCGATGGAAAACGTGCTTTTCTTCTCCGGTTGTTTGATCGTGGCGTATAACACAGCTGGATTGCTTGCGCTCACGGTGAGATTGCCGATGATCGACGATGTTTCTATGGGGAAAATATGCCATGTTGCTGCGCTATCAACACTTTTATACATGGTTGAGCCTGATGAGACATAGATGACACGCGGGTCCGTTGGTTGGATTGCAAGCGAAGTGATCGAAATATCAGACCGAGATGATGGCAGTGGCAAGAATTCCCATGAATTGCCACCATTTTTTGTGCGAACCAAACTCGTGGGTGTAGCAACATAGACCGTCAAAGAATCACTTGGGTCTGTTATGAGTCCGCGAATTTCAGTTTTTGCGTTTCGCGGCAGGGCTGATCGAAATATAGGGGTGATGTGGTCCCATGTCGTTCCTCTGTCGAATGATTTATATAATTGATCTTGGGTGTGCATATACAATGCTCGAGAATCGCGGTTCGATGTTGCTAAATTAAAAATCGGTTTTTCAAAAAATTGCAATGTCCGCCATGTCTGCCCACGATTGGTGGTTTGGATAATAGCGCCCTTGCTGGTGCCGATGGTAACTGTGTTGCTGTCGTTCTGGTCAATGGCGACGGCTGTGACAGTATCTTGGGCATTTGACCCCACATAAACCCGCTCAACCGCTTCAGGGTCGGCATGTGTATCAATGCGGAGTACCCCGGATCCGCCTTCGCGCGCATACGAAACATACACAATGCCGTCTCCGTTGGTTTGTGCCGTTATGCGAGTAAGGTTGCCACGATTAGCGAGGAGTTCATTTTCAGGCGCGACACGGTGCCACAATGCTGAGCCGTTTGTTGTTGTAAACAGCCCGCCATCGTTTGTTGATAGCAGTAGTGTGTCGTCTTGCTGCGGCTTGGAGGTAAG
>MHXC01000055.1:0-1550 GCA_001824325.1 Parcubacteria group bacterium RIFCSPHIGHO2_01_FULL_47_10b | reverse complement strand
CCCGCCGTCGATAGTTTTTATCACGAGAATGTTGCCGGTTGTAGCTTTTTTGTTTTCATCACCGCCCCCGACCCCACCATTCCGGACAACGCTGAAAATGAAAATGCCGAGGATGATAACCGCAAGAAACACAAATATGGAAACAAGTACGACGCGCATAGTTGTATGGGTTATGGAAATACAACAACACACCGCTCAAGCATCGGGGCCGAGAAGGCGGGTTGCGTTTGGAGCGATGCCAGTTGTTTCATGGCGTTTGACAGCTGTTGTGCAGTCACGCCATGGGTGGCAATCGTTTGAACCTGTTGTTTCGTAAACAGCATGGGTTCTCGTTTCATTGTAATATACGTTAGCAGTTCTTCCAAGAGTATAAGCCAGATATTCATAACAGTTGTCTTGTCTTCCCGTGATGTGATGTCTTTTATAAGCGCAAATCGCTGATACAGAGGTTGCGTCGTAAGAGTAATTACCTGTGTAGCAGCTTCATCCAAAATGGTTTGCAATGAGTCGGGGTTGGCGCAGTAGTCGATCATGGCGTGGATATTGGTGCCTCCCATGGCCATGGCTCGCGTGGCTGCAGCATCATTGACTGCACAGTGTTCGACAAGGGCGGAGAGTAATTTTGTCGGTTCAGGAGGATGTAATCGGATGGTCATTGCACGGGATTGTATGGTGGGGAGTATGGTTGCCATAGTTTCAGAAAGCAGGAAAAAGAGTATTCGAGCGCCTGGCTCTTCCAGTGTTTTTAAGAGTGCTTGCTGCGCTTCAATAGTGCTTTGTGAGAATGAACGCAGCGTAACAAAGCGATAGTGCTTTGGATGAGATGCAAGTGATAGAGATTTCCGCAATTGCCGTACCGCAGCGATTTTAATGGGTGCAGCGAGCTCATGGTATAGTTCGTGCGCTACTGTCGGCGGTTGTAATTGGGATCGAAGCGATTGAACAACCTCATATGAACCGATGCCAAACGGACCAATAAGTAAAAACGCATGCGTTGGCAAAGGCGCTTCGATATGTCGTTTGATCGTTGTGATCGTTGGACTATGAATCTGTGCGAATAACGCAGTGCGCGTATCAGGTTTGGTCATGGTGTGTGGTGATTGCGGTGGATTGCAATCTGCTGGTCGACGATCTTTTGGAATGTGGCCATAAACTGCGGTTCTGCAAATTGCCCCACTTCCTGTTCCAGTATAGCAGAATCAAATTGATATGTTTCGAATGCCTCAATTGCGCGTGCTAATGATATGGCAGTTGGTTCGCGAAACAATATGCCCGTTCGGCCCGGCGTTACAATATCGAACGCGCCTCCTCGACCGAACGCAATCACAGGGGTTCCATGTGCCATTGCTTCAATCATAGTAAGTCCAAAATCGTCTTCCCCTGGGAAAATGAGCGCTTTCGCGTCTGCATAATAGCGGCTTAACGTTGCCTCGTCAGCAACAAAGCCCGTGAACGTGATCGTTGGTCCGGCGATTTTTTTCAATTCGTTTTCTTGCGGTCCCGTACCTATTACAATGAGTTTCCTTTGCAAAGAGTTGCATGCTTCGATA
>MHXC01000054.1:33149-37832 GCA_001824325.1 Parcubacteria group bacterium RIFCSPHIGHO2_01_FULL_47_10b | reverse complement strand
TTGCCGAGTCTGATGTAGTGAGTATTCAGAAACTTGCCACCACGCTTGAGGTAAGCGTCAACACCGTTTCAAATATTCTCGAAGTATTGGAACAAGCCGAGTTACTTATCCGCGTTATGCCTTACGGCTCGAATTCCAAAAAAGTCAGGAAGCCATCACGCTACCAGTTTATGTCTAGTGCAATGCGCTCGGCATTTCTTTCTGTTGCCGGTAATGAGCAGATTTTTGCCAGTCAGAAAGGCCGTCTCATGGAGGATATTGTAGCCATGACTTTATATCGGGAGTTCGTAGCCAATAGTCGTGGTGCTTTAAATTACGACAGTTCAAAAGCTGGCGCAGATTTTATTCTTACTATCGCCGGTAAAAATATTATCCCGATTGAAGTCGGTGTGGGCGAAAAGCTCGGCACGCAAGTTCGAAGCACCATGAAGAAGGTCGGATCGGCCAAATATGGCATTGTGATCTGTAAAAATTCACTTACCTTACTGGAGGATGCCAATGTGGTTAAAGTCCCGCTGGACTACTTCTTGTTAATATAACTTTAGGATATCGAGACACTTAAAAAACGTATCAGTGAGTTAGGTGTATAATTATTAAAGTTAAAAAGTGATATAATATGATTATGAAAAAACTACTTACCATTTCTTCTTTAATAGTAGTCGCAATTGGAGCTGTCCTCGTCATTGGCGGTATGTGGGGGATTTTTTTTACCTATGAAAATATAGCGCGAGAAAATATTGTGACACCGGCGGATGCGGCTATCTCTGAAAAACCAGTACGTGGCCCTCTGACACTCAAAGTACAAGCCGACATTATCAGAGAACATACATTGAAAACGACAGGTGGCAAGACATTCGCCGAGATGCCCCAGCAAGTACCGACCGTGGACGAAAGCGGCAACCCCATACTCGATGCGGAAGGCAAGCCAGTAATGACTGCAAATACGGCTCGCAATATCTGGGTAACAGCCACCACCTTAACTACCGCTCTTAATCTCGGTATTTTGACCTATGCGTTTTCAGGACTGACTGTATTGTTCGGATGTATTTTTATCTGGATCGGTATCGTTTTTTACGTTTTGAGTCGTCGAGATAGGTTCGCCTAATGTGGAGGAAAATTGAAAAAGTCCGCTATATGTCATTCAGGACTATTCAGAACACATCTTAAATATCCCATTCGACTTACTAGAGACATTGCTCCCGATTACTTCTTTGCGGCTGCCTTTTTCTTTGCCTTTTTAGTCGATTTTTTTACAGGCTTGGCTGCGGGAGCTGGAGCCTTAGGAGCGGGTGTTTTAGCAGATGCTTTAGTTGACACTTTCGCCAGTGTCGGCATTTTATCGGCTACCGGACCCAGTGCCTGCACCGCCAATATCAGCTGTTCGAGTTTTTCATTTATTGCCACTAACTGTTTTTTCAGTCCATCATTGCCTGCGTTTCCTCCCTCGCGTTGTGGCGAGGCGTTTTGCTGGGGAGCTCGTGGCGCGGTGTCCTGTTGTGACGTGCGAGAAGGACCTCGGTCTGCGAAACAATCTTGGCAATAGACGGGTCGGTCACCGGTTGGTCGGAATGGTACTTCGCAATGAGAGCCACAGCTACTGCACGTTGCTGCATGCATCATCGGGGGTCGCGAACCGCGGTTGCCAAAATCTTTTCGGCCACTTTGGCCTCCCTGACGGAAGCCGCCTTTGCGATCGCCGCCCCTGCCGCCTTGTTGGAAGTTGTTTTGAAAATCGTTCATACGTTTTATTGATATTACGAGCGAGTTAGCCACGCTACTTTATATACCCTAGCACAGGAAGGACTGTCTGTATATGTTCTTCGTTAATTTACTTGGCCAACGTACCTTTGAATCAGGACACTCACTATACCTTCCCTTTTGTGATGAGCTTCAATTTTTTGTCACGAGACAATTGTTTGATTCGATACTCTTTCGCTGCTGCGGTGGCGCGAGTACGAAATCGCTGCGAAAAAACCAGCTCTACCGGTCGTCGTCCCCGCGTATACTTCGCCCCGAGCGCCGTCGAATTATGTTCCTCGAATCGTTTATCCAGATCAACACAAATGCCGGTATACAACGATTGATCCGCGCATTTGAGAATATAGAGATAGTACATGTGATTAGTTCGCCTTGGCTAACGTCTGACTAATTGCTTTTTTTAACGCCGCGACACTGGGCTTATTCTGGCTGCTGACGATGAGGATTTTGCCCGTGCCGGATTTGTCCGGGCTGAAACCGGCTTTTTTGAGCTGCTTGGTCGCAGCAGTAATCTGGGACTTTGTAACCAGGTCTGACTTTGTGAGAACGATAATCTCGGGCTTTTCGAGCAGGCTCGGCTCGTAGGCGCCCAGCTCTGTTCGAATAATTGTATAGTGCTCACGAATTTTGGAGGGCTCTAGTGGCTGCAACGGATCACCAGCATCAAGGCCGATACAATGCACCAGTAGCTTTGTGCGCGAAATATGACGCAAGAATTTATCGCCTAGGCCTTTGCCTTGCGCCGCGCCCTCGATAAGGCCCGGAACGTCGGCTACGATAATCGGCCCGATAGCGCCGAGGTTCGGCTCGAGCGTGGTAAACGGATAGTTGCCGACTTTGGCAGTCGCATGCGTTAAGGCGTTCAACAGCGTGGTTTTGCCAGCATTGGGCAAGCCGATAATGCCAACATCGGCGATAAGCGCGAGTTCAATATCGAAAATTCCTTTTTGGCTTGGGTGGCCATGTTGGAACTGGCGAGGAGAACGGTTGGTCGATGTTTTGTATGAATGATTCCCGCGGCCGCCATCGCCGCCGATGAGCATGGTCATGCGTTCGCCAGCTTTCACAAAGTCATAGGTCTGCTTCGTATGCTGCTCCGTCACACGGGATCCGACGGGGAGTTTAATAATCAAGTCTGCACCGTTTTTACCAGTGCGAATGCCTGTTCCCCCTGGCTGTCCGTGCTCTGCAACGAATTTGTTCTGCGTGCGGTAGTGACGTAAATAGCTGATGTCTGCGACTGCTTCGAACATCACATCCCCGCCTTTTCCGCCCTTGCCGCCAAACGGTCCGCCGTGCTGGATATATTTTTCGTGTCGCCAGCGCACCACGCCATCGCCGCCTGTGCCGGATTCAAGATAGAGTGTAATTTCGTCGATTAATGCCATATGTGAGTAATTTTGACGTGCATTGTGGATAGCGTCAAGCGGAATGCTGCATAAGTTCACAACATGCTATACTATATATATGACATATGGCACGCCGACTTCATTTCAAATGATAAGATTTGATATTGCACGCACTGGTCATTTCATGTATAATTTAAACTAGTTATACACATAAATGGGTACTATCAGTTCAAAGTAGCAAGAAATCTATGAAAAGGGATTACCTCTTAGTCTTAATGAGATCAAAGAATACTATCTTTACGACAAAAGATGTTTCTTTGTTATGGGAAGAGGACGACGTGGATTTTGTAAGGAAAAAGCTGTATCGTTATATGAAAGCTGGTAAATTATATTCCATACGAAAAGGAATATACGCCAAAGACACGAATTACGAAAGATATGAACTCGCAACAAAGATATTTACCCCATCGTACATAAGCTTCGAGACAGTTTTAGCGAAAGCTGGCGTTGTATTCCAATTTTACAGTCAGATTTTCGTTGCTTCATACCTAGCGCGTGAGTTAATCATTGACGATCAGGCCTACTCATATAGGCGAATTAAGGATGCAATTCTGACGAATCGCAAGGGGATCGAAGTGGCCGACAACTTTTTTGTTGCATCTCCGGAACGGGCTTTTTTGGATGTGGTATATCTCAATAAGGACTATCACTTTGATAATTTATCCAGCATGAACTGGAATAAAGTTGACGATATTTTGCCCATCTATGGGGGCAACAAACGTATGGCATCGAAGGTTCAACGGTATCGTGAGGTAACCCAAAGAGGGTTAAACTAATAGGTATGCTCAACACTAAGGAACATAAAAATATACTCGTTAGAATCGTAAAAGATATATATACCGATAATACGCTCGGACCACTCTTAGGTTTTAAGGGTGGAACTGCTGCAATGTTGTTGTATGAGTTGGATAGGTTTTCTGTTGATTTAGATTTTGATTTACTTGATTCAAAAAAAGAAGACTTTGTGTTTGACCGGGTTGGTTCGATAATTGACCACTATGGAAATATTAAGGATCAGAGAAAGAAATATTTTACTTTGTTTTTTGAACTTTCTTACTCCGAAAAAGATCGCAATATTAAAATCGAGATAAACCGCCGTAAGGTCGAATCGCGATATGAAGTAATGAATTACTACGGTATCTCAATAAATGTAATGGCTAAAGATGATATGTTTGCCAACAAACTGGCAGCATTCTATGAGCGAGTAGAGCGCACGAACCGTGATATTTTCGATGTTTGGTATTTCTTGCAACATAATTGGCCCATCAATAAAGAACTAGTGGAAAAACGAACAGAACTGACTTTTGAAAAAACAGTTGCTCGCTGTATCAAAAGATTAGAACGCATCCCCAACAGATCAATACTGTCCGGCATGGGAGAACTTCTGAGCGTTCGTCAAAAAGACTGGGCAAAAGCGAAGCTCAAAAATGAAACCCTCTTTTTCCTTCGGGTAATGCTGGGCAACGAAAAGTAATCCCATGCAGCAAGCAACACAACTTTCACCATTAACTACTCG
>MHXC01000054.1:29613-33105 GCA_001824325.1 Parcubacteria group bacterium RIFCSPHIGHO2_01_FULL_47_10b | reverse complement strand
CCGCTGGGGAGCGAAAAAGACGCTGATTGTCGGTTATATTTTGCAGGCGCTGGCATTTATGGCAGTGCCATTCGTCAAGCAAGTTGATGGTGTGTTTGTGTTGGCGGCTGCTCTGTATGGCGCAGGGTTCGCGCTCTATGTGAGTTACCATATTCATTTTTCCAAAATCACGCAGCAGCTGAAACGAGGTAAGCCCATGGGGTATATAAACGTCCTTTCATCCGCAACGTCTATCATCGGTCCTGCTATCGGCGGCTATTTTATCAGCCAAGCTGGTTTTCTGGGAACTGCGGTATGGACGTTCGTGCTGATTGTTGGCGCGGCACTCGTACTCTTGCGGACGCCCGAGGCATCACATATCCGACCCTTTCAATGGCGATCTATGCCGAGCATGTTGCGGCGCATCTGGCCAGACCTTGTGGGCAACGGCTTTTTTAATTTTCAGTTTATTACCGCTGGCGCGGTGTGGCCGTTGTTTATTTTTCTTATCATCCCCAGCTATTTTTCATTGGGACTGATCCAAGCCGCATCCGCTTTCGCCGGCATGATTGCGTTCCATGCGAGTGGCACGCTAACGGATAAGTTTCGTAACAAGGCGTTGCTGTTGTGGTCGTCGGTTGTGTATGCGTTGGTAGCTGGCGCACGTGTGTTGGCGTATAACATCCCCACCGTAAGCGCTGCCAATATTGCCTCGTCAGCAAGTGGGTCATTTCAGTTGATTCCCTGGAGTACACTGTTTTACAAACACATGGACGAAGAGCATCGCGCCGAATATTGTGTGCTCTTTGAGATGGGGGCTGCGCTGATAAGTGCAATTGGGATTGGTGCTCTTGCAGCACTCGCTGCATTATTGCCTATGCACCAGGCATTGGTTGTTGCGATCGTGGTGAGTGGTGCGGCGGGGTTGGCGATAAATGTGGTGAGGAAGTAATGTGTAGAGACCTACTTCACCCAGACCATTGGCAAAAATGTAGACCGTGCTAGCATACAGCTATTAAAATCGTGCTTTAATCTCTAATTTTTTGATCTTACAATCATGAATACGTTCTACACACGACTTTCGGAGGCGATGGCAGAGCTTCGAAAGCTTGGGCTGTATAAGGAGGAAACAGTGCTTGCGAGCCAGCAGGGTCCGGTAATTACAACGCACGACGGTGGCGAGTTGCTGAATTTTTGTTCGAATAACTATTTAGGACTGGCGAACCATCCGGACATTCACAAGGCAGTTCGCGCTGGCTTAAAACGTAGGGGCTATGGCCTTTCATCGGTGCGATTTATCTGTGGTACGCAAGAGATCCATAAAGAGCTCGAGCGCGCAGTTGCTGATTTCATAGGGAAAGAAGACGCGTTGCTATTCACGACTTGTTTCGATGCCAACACCGCAGTATTCGAGCCCATGCTCGGGCCCGAAGATGTCATTATTTCCGATGCGCTTAATCACGCAAGCATCATCGATGGCGTGCGTTTATGTAAGGCGCAGAGCAGGATTTTCCAGCACACGGATATGGCTGATCTGGAGAAGCAGCTCCAAGAGGCGGTGTCCGCAGGTGGCCTAGACCCGAGCACATCGAAATCCGTCTCCGCGCGCACAATCATTGTTGTCACTGACGGCGTGTTTAGCATGGACGGGGATATGGCGAAATTGCCCGACATTACGGCGTTAGCCGAGCGCTTTGGCGCGTTGGTGATGGTTGATGAATCGCATGCAACAGGGGTTATTGGTCCGCAGGGCAGGGGCGTAACAGCGCATTTTGGCCTCACTGACAAAGTTGCGCTTATTACGAGTACGTTTAGTAAGGCGCTTGGTGGTGGTTCGGGCGGATTTATCGCAGGTGATCAAGTTGTCATCGATTTCCTGCGACAAAAAGCGCGTCCCTATTTGTTTTCAACATCTTTGCCGCCGGTGCTGGTGGCTGGCGCATTGGCTGCAATCGAGATTGCGATGAAGGCAGATGATCGGCGGGCGCGTCTAATAGCAATAACAAAGCAAGTCCGCGCTGCATTGGCAGGTATGGGTTACGAGCTAAAACCCGGCGGCCAGCACCCTATAACACCGGTGATGCTCTACGACGCGCCAAAGGCACAGGCCTATGCAAAAGCGCTGCGCGAGCGAGGCATTCTTGCAGTCGGGTTCTTTTATCCTGTTGTACCGCAAGGCCAGGCGAGGATTCGATTGCAGTTGTCTGCGGCGCATACGGATGAGCATGTTGGGCGATTACTCGAAGTATGTAAAGAGTTGGTTCCAACGAGCTCAAGGGCGTAAACGTTAAAGAGGGGCCAGGCGCACCAGGCGTCCGACCCCTCTCTCATTCGCTCACTTAGTCGTCTTTTTTATCCTCCTTGTCTTTTTTGTCCTTGCATTTGTCAGGAGACGTTTCGTCTCCTCCGCAGTTTTTGCCTTCACTTTTGCCCGGGTCGCAATCATCGTCCCCATTGCCGTTCCCGGAGTTACAGTTTTCGTGGTCGTTGTGATGACCATTGTCCTCATCCTCA
Source organism: Parcubacteria group bacterium RIFCSPHIGHO2_01_FULL_47_10b (assembly GCA_001824325.1). Taxonomy (GTDB): domain Bacteria; phylum Patescibacteriota; class Minisyncoccia; order 2-01-FULL-47-10; family 2-01-FULL-47-10; genus 2-01-FULL-47-10. The sequence goes on along the minus strand of MHXC01000054.1, from coordinate 30,612 downwards.
TCCTCGTTGTCGTCTTGCCCACCACCATTTTCATCGCCCCCGCTATTATCGCAGTTGACAGAGCAATGGGGTGTCGTAGTACCCTGCTGGTCTTTTGGCGTTGGATTGCTCGGACGATTACCCGACCCAAACGCCACCGTCGGACTCACGAGGCCGTCCTGAACGGGTATTCCGTCCTGGACTTCTCCGTGTACGGGACCGTCAAACACCCACACGCGAGAGTTGACGATCCCAGGCGTTAGCTTGCGGTCGAGCACGGTGAGCCGTGTCATTGCCGATGCGTCGAACGCATTGATCGTGAATCGCGAGCCCGAAATCTTGATATTGCCGTCAAGGTCGGGATCAAGCTCTTTCAACGATAGGTTCACGAAAACGCGGTCGCTCCAGGTGAGACCCTTATCCAATGTGAGGAAAAACGACACATACCACTTGGCCGTGTCGATGGTCAGCGGATAGGTCACATGGAACTCGATTGCTTGCCTGGTTTCCGGCGCCAGTTTCAATGACGTAATGCCGTCATCGCAGTCGTCGGCGTTCTGGAATTGTGAGGCGGTCTCCTCTGTAGAGACACACTCACCGATCCAAACCAACCCTTCTTGAACTGCGAAAACCGGCAGTTCTTCGACGTCACCGAAGTCGTCGGCGAATCCAATGACTCCTGCGAAACCGATACCTAGCAGCAGCGCAAACGCCACAATGCTTGCGCCCAAAAATTTTCGCATACGAACGCTCCTTTATTACCTATCGGGGTTTACAAACGGATTGACTTTTGAAAAGAACACCTCACCTCGCTTTCACTTAATTGATATGAAAATTATCATACAACAACTATTGCTGTTCGTCCAGCAAAAAGCCTTGCATCAGGGAAATAATGGGTGTATACAGTTGATATTTCCGAAATGGGGGTGTTGCATGTTTCAAAACAAGGTGAGTTTTGAGGGGTTGCACCGGCGGGTGGTGTCCGGGAGTTCTTTCGTGGCAGCTATACACGATCAGCGC
>MHXC01000054.1:0-29590 GCA_001824325.1 Parcubacteria group bacterium RIFCSPHIGHO2_01_FULL_47_10b | reverse complement strand
ACGGAATAATACTTTAATTCGGGCTTGTTTGGTTTGCGGGAACGATCCGAACAAGCCCCGGAGGCGTAAGCGTAACAACGCTTAGCGCTTTCAACAACTTTCTCTTTCCAGGGTGGATACTCAATCTCGAGTATCCACCCGCGTTCGTTTTTAGGCGTGCACAAAGCTGTTTTATTCCAGCCAACAATTTGCTATACTATCTTCATATGTTGCACTTTTCTACTGAACCAATTGATCTTGGTAAAAGCACCATTGCTCGCGCTATACAATCGCAAGAGGCCTACACGCGCCGACTTCGTAATTGCTGTCATGATTTCGAATATGCGTGCAATGAAGCTAGTGTCACGCTACCCGGCGATGAGCCGTATCAACAGCTAATTTACTCGATTATTGACAAGAAACGCACCATCGGAATTGATAAGATTATTGTAGAGGGGATCGGTAATGCGGATTTGAGCGTACGCGCCATCTATGAAGCAGTCGGCACGAGGAGTACGTTGGAGGGAAAGGCATTTACTCCGATTCGATTTCTGGACACCGTTGATCCGCTTCGCACTGAACTCGCGAATCGTACCCTTAAAGCGGAACTTGGGCGTGGCCGCAACATACTATTGAATGTCGTGAGCAAATCCGGCAACACTACGGAGACCATTGCTAATTTCGAACTATTACTCCAAGTATATCGCGAGGCCCGACCACATGATTGGCACGAGCTCGTTGTTGTCACTACCGGGCGCAATAGTCCTTTATGGAAAGCTGCGCGTAGCATAGGCATTGATATATTACCAGTATACGAAAAGGTTGGCGGTCGCTACGGCGCGCTTTCTTCTGTCAGCCTATTCCCCCTCGGCCTTGCCCATGTTGATGTCGTGTCACTACTTAATGGCGCTCGCGAAGCACGAGACACCTATCTGTACGCTAAGAAACCAAGTCACAACCTCCCATTGGCGAGCGCCGCAACGTTATTCGCCGCAACAAAGCGCAAGAAGCCTATCTATATACACGACACATTTTTATTCGCCAAAGACCTCGAATATCTTGGTCGTTGGTACCGGCAGCTATTAGCAGAAAGCATCGGCAAGGAGCACGACCGCAAAGGCAAGCGGGTAGAAACTGGATTACTCCCCACGGTATCAATTGGCTCCACTGATCTGCACTCACGGGCACAGCTATATTTGGGCGGACCGTCGCACAGCATTACTACCTTTGTGACGCTCAATAATTGGCCGGTAGATCCGGCGGTGCCAGCAGATACAAATCCCAACGATCCCTACCCATCGATCGTCCCCCATATCCGTGGAAAGACATTTGCACAACTCATGAGCGCGATTACACAGGGTACTCAAGGCGCCTATAAAAAACAGAAGCGTCCCTACATGCATATACAATTCGACCATCTTGACGAACACCACATCGGTGCATTCATGCAATTCAAAATGCTCGAGGTCATGTACTTGGGTAACATGCTCAATATTAACGCATTCGACCAGCCGCACGTCGAGCTCTATAAGGCGATAACACGGGAGGTGTTGGCAAAGGGGATGCCCACAACTCCCGCAGCTTCTTGACTGCCCAATTTTATGCTATACTATTTCTGTCGACCTATCGCACTCCTATTTTTCGCAACGATGACGAAAGCACCATAATGAGAAGAATCCGAGGCAATCGTACAACGAAAGGAGGTGAATGGAGACCATGAAAGGCACACAATTGTGGGCAACGATATTTTTGCTCGTTGGTGGTTTAGTTCACCTTATTCCACAGGTATACAGCTGGCTCTCAGGGATCACGGGTGGTACGCCCTGGATTCAGATAATTGTCGGCGCAGTATCAGTCATTTTGGCTTTGATGCTATTCTTCGGAGGCAAGAAATAAGCTGACTATTCATACATGAGAGTGAGAAAGCGGCCGTGCAGCGTATGCATGAGCCGCTTTCTTTTATGTGCGTGATATCACGAGGAGCGAGCGTCTTCTCTGGCATGTGCTATACTAGCTCTATGCAATTCGGCGTCCACGTTTCTATTGCCGGTGGTATCGAGCATGCTCCCGGGCGTGCGCGAGCAGTCGGCGCTGACATATTTCAAATATTTTCGCGCTCGCCGCGCGGCGGACCGTTTCGAGCAAGCGACGAGGCAATCGCGGCATTTGTGGCCTCATGTCGCGAGCACGGGTACGCGCATTGGTACACTCACGCCCCTTACTATATTACTCTCGCCTCGGACAACCCCATCCATTTTCACGGCAGCATAAGCACGCTGGCGAACGAACTCGAAGTCGCGGAGCGCATGGGCACTCGGTTTGTAATCACACACCTTGGCAGTGCAAAAGAGCGTCCCAAGGCCGATGGGATCGACGGGGTTATTAAGGGTTTGTGCAAAGTCGCAGAAACGCAGCCATTAGAACGGTTGTTATTAGAAATCAGCGCGGGCTCAGGGAATATTGTGGGGGATTCTTTGGAGGATTTGGCAACGATTATGGAGGCTGTGGACGGAGCAGGGGCCGGGTCATCAGTCGCACGCATCATTGGCGGCGTGTGCCTCGACACCTGCCATTTATTTGCGGCCGGGTATGATCTGCGGACGGCCGCTGGCGTGGATGCGCTCGTTGCTGAAGTGCAGCGAACCATCGGTCTTGAGCGTGTCCAATGTATTCATCTCAACGATTCTAAATACGAATTTCATGCAAAAAAAGATCGCCATGCGCTGCTGGGAAAGGGCGCGATTGGCGACAAAGGCCTACAAGCATTTGTGCAACACAAGGCATTTCGAGACCTTGACATGATTCTCGAAACACCTTACGAGTCCGACGATGACATGCGATCAGAGCTGGCGCATGCGAGGAAGTTGGCTGGGGCTACGGGGTAATATAGTATTTGAACTATAAAAAAGAAAACCGTCGTGAGACATCGAGGATTTCGGTGTGACAAGACGGTGAAACGAAAGAGCGAGGAGGGTGAGGTTACGGACCTAACGGCCAGTAACCTCACCCAGTTTCGGAGGATTTGAGTATTATTACATGCAAGGAGCTGGTGGGTGGGCTCCAACTCCTTGCAACCACCGCGAACCTTGGTGGTGAGAGGAACAGAGAGTAGGGGTAAGTTCATTCTACAAACTAATGGCTCAACGTCAAGTTTTTTTCACCGAGATCGTCAAAATGTATTCCCGTAGCGCCTCATAGTAGGGTCGCTGGAGTGGGCGTTTTGTATTTAAAAGTGCTGAGTGATGCGGGCGTTTTGATTTGGCGGACCATTCATTCGCTTTGATCTCGACCACTTGCGGTATTGGCGTGTTCACATGCAATTCATGGTTGATGGTAAATATTTCACGCGCGAATTGCGCCCAGCTGATGCCAACGTGCGTTGTGTGAGTTGCTTCGGTGTCACCGCCCAGCGGCTGCACTTCATTCGGCAAATGGTAGATACCAAACGGCGCATGCTCATGAAAAAGTTTCGCTGTCGCTGCAGCCAAATCAGGCGCATAAGTTGGTTTCATATATTGGTCGCCGACAACTTTGAGTTCGGTATGGTTTTCAGCGAGGTCCAGCATAATCGAGACGAAATTCTTCTTGGCCGGCCCAAATAGTGAAGACAAACGAATAATATAATGTTGCTGGAGCGACTGGCGAATAAATGCTTCGCCCATAAGCTTTGATTGACCGTAGACATTGACCGGCGTGCCCGTGTCATCATCCTCGGCATAGCCATCACGCTTTATGCCATCAACGACATAGTCAGTGCTATAGTGTACCAGCGTTGCGTTGATTTCTCTACACACATCAGCAAGGTTGCGCGCCCCATGCGCATTGATTTCAAATGCCTGGTCGCGGTGGGTCTCGGCTTCTTCAACGTTAGTATATGCAGCGGCGTTGATAACAAGCTCTGGTTTGAGCGTTGTGAGTGTTTCGTGCAACAGCGTTTCGTTGGTAATATCGCACGTATCGCTGTCCAACAGCGTTGGGTTTTCACTGGCAAAGACGCGTTGCAATTCTTGGCCCAAGAGTCCTTTGTATCCGATAAGTGCGAGTTTCATGTATATAGGAAATTGAAAGGGAGGAGCCTGCATGGGTGCCTTGCAGGCTTCGTTGGAGGATTCATTGAATGAGGATTTACTTCAACAGGCAGATGACCGTGGGATTTTGGTCATGACACCCAATACCTGTGTGACGGCTAGTAACTTTTGGATTACAGCTGCGATTGGAATGTAACACCGGTGAATTTACACTAGCCGTCTACGTTAAGATATGATTAGCGTATCATACTATTTAACTTTTTCAATATCTGCTACGGCATTGTCACCTATCAAACACCGTGCTACCATATTCCCGTGGACATGCAAAAAACAATTCAGTATTGGACAGACGGAGCGCAACGTGCGCAAGAAATCATGGAGGCATTGATCGAAAAAGAAAAGTTTCCCGAGGCATTATTTTTTGGACATTTGGTTTTGGAAAAAATTTTGAAGGCACTTGTAACTAGCATTACAAAAGAGCACGCGCCTCATTCACACAATCTTTCGAAGTTGGCACTCTTAGCCAAGCGAGAACTTTCAGAGGATGACGCATTGTTTTTAGAGAAAGCAACGGAGTTCAATCTTGAAGGTCGGTATCCGGAAGATGTTGAGAGGTTACGCAAAGAATACACGAAAGATTTCGCGATAGATACTCAAAAGAGGATACATAAGCTTTACCAACTATGGCTCCAAGAGATACAGCAATAACGGTATCAAAAAAATATGTGCGCTACTTGAAGGAAAGCGGTTTCCCTATAATAGAAGCGTATCTGTATGGTTCGTATGCGAAAGGCGAGCCGAACATGAGCAGCGATATTGACGTGGCGCTTGTAGTGTCTAAAACGGCACCAGACAACATGGATGGGCGTGCCCGGATGAGGATTTTAGCGAACGATGTAGACGATCGGTTCGAGGTCGTTATTTTTCCCGAGGACCGTTTCCAAGACTGGCACCCGCTTGTACACCAAATTATTACCACCGGCATCCGTATAAAATAACCCAGGCTCAACTCGATGTTCCGTAAACGTCCCACAACCTACCTCGGCCTATTGCAACACCATCTCGGTGCGGTCATTTTCACGGCGATTCTTTTTGGGATCGTGGCATTTGCCGTGAGCGCATTTCAGCCGCAGGAATTTGAAACAAATGCCCGACTGCTTATGGTCCCCAGTGGTAATCTCGAGCTCGACGCGTATTCAGCGTCTCGCGCAGGGGAACGACTCGGGAGTATTCTTACCGCAGTCATTCATTCAAATACATTTCTCGACGCGGTGCTCTTGAGCCAGATCAGCCAGCAGGGTGGCGAGCAAGTGCAAGTGTTTAATGATTATGGAACAAACCAAGTTCGTCGTCAGAATAAATGGCAGCAGCGGGTTGAGCTTGAAATCAGTCCCGCAACCGGCATTCTCCGTATCGCTGTATTTCATGACCAGGCAGCAGAGGCGAAAAAAACAATGGAGGCGATTCTCGATACTATCGATAAATCCGGCTCGCGATATTTTGGCGGCCAGGGTGTGAGTATCCGACGCATCGACGGACCGATTACCTCGAGTAGCCCGGTTCGTCCGCATGTATTTCTGAATACCATTGGCGGTATTGCAGTCGGTTTCATTGTGGCACTCGGCGTGCTATACTTATTTATACCGACCGAGAAGCAGCACGCGTAGAGAGAACACGTTTTTGCGTAAGTTATCGGTTAATCATATTTACTATGTCGTTGGACAAGGAGGTGACAATGGCATGAAAGAAAAAGCAATTGCAATAATGCTCACCGCATTAGTTCTTTTTACGATTGATATGAGTGCCTTGATGCTGCATTTCAAACAGGTACTTCAGAATATGGATGTACATGTCGACGAAGTTTCGATCGGCGAAAATATGCCTTCACCAAAAGACATGGTGAATGATTTTTTTGACGACCTTGATGACACGTTTTTATTAAACTGACCGCAGCAAAGGTTGACAGAAATTAATTAAGGTATAGGATTCATTCAGGAGCGGAACACGAATGAACACATTTCGAATCCCAAATAGATTTGGTGCCATATTAGCCACACTTGCACTAGCAGTTGGCGTAGTTATGTTTGGCGCCTTTTTTGTTGCATCACCTGCCGATGCGTTTGAGCCGGCGTTCGGCATCCGATCATTCCGCGAAGCAGCAGTTGAGCAGTTGAACGAAGGAGATATGACGCCGAACGAGATCATGGTGAAGCTGAAAGATAGGCATCGCGCGCAAGTGCTTCGATTGGAGCAACTCACGGTCAGTCAGGCATTGACCGCCGCATTACAAAATCCGGAGATCGAATATGCGGAGCCAAATTACAAAGCATTTGCATTGAGCACCGCAACTGATCCGTACTATACGTATCAGTGGAATTTTACTACTGTCAATAGCATTAATGTCGAACCTGCATGGGATTTGACTCATGGCGAAGGTGTGACCGTGGCAGTTATCGATACAGGCGTTGCATATGAAAATTATGGGACGCAATTTCGCCAAGCAAATGACTTGGCGAACACTACGTTTGTTGCCGGTTATGATTTCGTGGGAAACGACACGCATCCAAATGATGACGAGGGGCATGGCACTCATGTCGCCGGCACTATCGCGCAGTCAACGAATAATGGCATAGGGGTGGCAGGCGTCGCGTATGGCGCGCGCATTATGCCGGTGAAAGTCTTGGATGCGAACGGCTCGGGCAATTACGGAGACATAGTGGATGGCATTTATTATGCTGTTGATAATGGCGCGAATGTGATCAATATGAGCTTGGGTGGTACTGCTGACTCGCGCGCTTTGCGAGATGCCGTGCAGTACGCGTATAACAATGGCGTGACTGTTGTGGCGGCGGCGGGTAACAGCGGCGCAAATTCACTCCTGTATCCTGCGCGATATACCGACTATGTTATCGCAGTGGGAGCGACTCGCTACGACGGCCAGAAAGCGCCCTATTCAAATTACGGTACCGGCCTTGCAATGGTAGCCCCGGGCGGCGACATAACTGTTGACCAGAATCGAGATGGATATGGCGATGGCATTTTACAACAAACACTAGCCAATAATACGCGTTCATTTGGCTACTATTTCTATCAAGGCACATCAATGGCATCGCCACACGTTGCTGCGGTGGCGGCGTTGGTACGCAGTGTTGGCGTGTCAGACGCAGCGACAGTGCGATCAATTTTGCAATCAACTGCCCAAGACCGAGGAGCGAGCGGTTACGATACGACCTATGGCTGGGGTCTTATAGATGCTGGCGCAGCGGTGACCGAAGCAAAAACATTGGTTGATCAAGGCGGCGGCGATCCAGCGCCCGAGCCAGACCCGGAACCACAGCCCGCTCCAAACCAGGCGCCCATTGCAGTAATTTCTTCGGTATCACAGGCATTTATAAATCAGTCAGTATCTTTTGATGGTTCTGGATCAAGCGACGCAGATGGCTCAATCGTTTCTTATCAGTGGAATTTCGGAGATGGTTCGCAAGGGACGGGTGGGGCGGTATCCCATACGTATACTGCAGCCGGAACATACACGGTTACGCTTACCGTAACTGATAATGTTGGCGCGGCCGGTGTTGCCTCAAAGAGTATTTCAATCAAGAAAGTATCAAAGCGCGTGGTGAAAGTTACCAGTATTGATGTGGTGGAAAAATTTCGAGGATTGTATTACTACATAACGGCAACGGTTTCACATGACGGCGATGAAGCGTTGTTTGCGGATGTCCGGCTCACATTGATGGACGAAAACGAGGCACCAGTTTCATGGGCGAGTACAGCGAGCACCCGTGTTTATCTGAAATTAACTGACATACGATCAGTACGATTTATCGTTCGCGGTCCGCGAGCAGGTAGTTATAGCGGTGCAGTGCTTGCGAACGCATCGGTTTTTGATACCACGGGCGAAGAATTAGCAACCGGACAGCAGGGATTCACGGTACAGCGGGCGGGAGTGGTTGCGCCCACTGCGCCGGTATTATCAGTTACTCCGGGAAGTTCTGGATCGGCTGCGGCGTTTGTTCACAACTTATCCACAGCAATATCAACACGCACCAGGATTGACTTTTCGCAGTAATTCGCTAGGGTGTTTGTGAAGATATTTGTGGAAAGTTTATACACGTACACAACTGTTCATATACATAGTTTAGGGATATAGAGCAACCACCACCAAACTACTATGTGCGGAAGGATATGACAGTCGAGTAAGTCCAGCAGTAAGTCTGAGGAGGATAGCGGAGGGATTAAACGGTATACGGAGGGATATCAGTAATGTCTGTCTGGGGGGACGACTTGAGACCACTATGGTGTTGACGCTCCACGCGCCCGCGTTCATAGCGAGTAATATAATTGGTGGAGGAAACATACAAGGTTTTGTCTATTACAAGACCCCTCGTTTTTGTGCCTGCGATCATGCAGACAGCGCCGGAGATACCGGTGCACGCATGATCTTCGCAGACATAAAGGCGGGGGGTTTTAAAATCCCCGTGATGAGTGCGCAAGCATTCATTGCTCGATCCTATCTTAGAAGGCGAGGTGACATGAAATGAAAAAATTAGCAATTCTAAGCGTAGCTGCAATGGGTATTCTCATTGGGGCATACGCAGCACAAGCTTCGTCTGACGTAGTCTTGACGTTCACTAACACAAATAACGCGACTGTTACCAACACTTCAGAGGTAGATGCAGAAACTGGCGACAATGAACAAGAAGCCGACCAGGACCTCGAGGGTGGTGAAATTGTCACCGGCAACGCACAGGCAGGAAGCTCAATCGAGAACGATGTCAACTACAACAACACCGACGTTGAAGTACAAAATGCTTCTGACGTAACGGCAACTGTTGATAACGTCAACAATGCAGTTGCAATCAACTTGAGCGATATTTGGAGCAGCTCAGGCGGCAACGAGCAGGAAGCTGATCAGGACGTGCTTGGTGCACGCATCCAGACCGGCAGCGTTGTAGGTGTATCATCGATCCGCAATGGCAAGACCGGTTTATTCGGCCTTGGTTTTAACGCCAACATCGCGAAATTCGTGATTGGCACCGTAAACCCAAGCTGTGCCTGCTTAAGCGTAGCGAGCGATGTGGAACTTACTGTTGACAACGACAACTATGCGGAAGTAACGAACACCACCGAAGTTGACGCCGAGTCAGGCGACAACGAGCAGGAAGCTGAGCAGGACCTCGGCGGTTGCACGAGCTGCGGTACCGATGGTGCCGAGATCGTCACCGGCGATGTTCAAGCTGGCTCAAGCATTGAGAACGATGTCAACTACAACGAAACTGACGGCGAAATCGTCGCAGGTTCTGACATAACTGCAACGGTCACCAATGATAACACCACCGATCCTTTGAACTCTTCAGAGGTAGAGGGTAATTCAGGTGATAACGAGCAGGAAGCTGATCAGGATTTGACCGGCGGCAGCCAGAACACTGGCAACGTCACCGCAGTTGATTCAATCATCAACATCATCAACCGCGTCTTGAACAAGTTCAAGAGTGGTTAATAGTTTGAAGATTGACCTCAAACCCAGAATCTCCCTTTCGTTCGTTGCTTCGGTAATGGAATGAAAGCGGAGATTCAGGGTGAAGGGGCATACCATGAAGATGGTGTGAACACATGACTATTAGGAGAGGAGGCATGCATATTCGAACAATTACAACTACAAGCATAGTGGTGATGCTTGGGCTGTTCGCCCAAGTTTTTTGCGCGTCTATAGCCGGTGAGGCATTCGCCGCAGTTACGATCACCGAAACCAATACAAATCGCTCATCGATCACCAATTCGATCAGCGTGAGCGCAGGAGAAACCACGGTACAAACAAATGAACAAACAAGTGTAGTGAATGGCACCGCAACAATAAAAGCCGAAACTATGGTCAATGGCAAGGTTGTTCCGGAATCAGTCGTTGATATTCAGATCACTGAATCGAAACAAGTAACCGATGAGGCCGGCGAACCGCTCATTGAGAGGACCAACGTCACCACAGAGAAAACAGATGGCCTGACGAACCAGCAGAGCGGTGAAAGCGTTTTTGCCGCTGCTTGGCAAGCGATAGTACACTTTTTTGCACGCATGTTTTCATAACCAATGAAACAGTTTCGGACGACAATTGCAGTATTGAGCATTATATCCACATTGCTGTGGAGTATCCCTGGAATTCCTGTTTTGATGCCTGGTCTTTTTGCATACGCACAAACAACGGAAGCAACAACCACGACTACTACTACAAGCACGGGCCAATCCTTACGAGATACATTACTCGCGCAAGCGGCGGCTATTCGGGCGGCAGCAGAGGCAAAAGCTACGACAGCGCGCAGCGATGCAGAAGCAGTCGGCGATCAAGCTAGTGCAGACGCTGATCAACTGCGTGCAAACACCGCGAGCGAGTCTGACGCATTACGAACAGAGCTGACTGACCAAGCATCGCAAGCTCGCTATGACGCGGAATACGCCGCAGCAGTTGCCCAGGCGGAGGCTCGCGGCGAGCCAGCTCCCGCGCAGGAGCCATTTGTTGCGCCGTCACAGCAGCCACGTCAAGAACCCCAGGATCAAAACGGCTGGGACGGCAATGGTGTGAATGATGATGTTACGGTCACCAATCCGAATCAGACCAACGGTATTAACGGTGGCAGCGGAGGCGTCACTGGAGCGCCCATGGATTTATTTGACGTTATTAATACCGTCTCAAATGAGAATATCGGCGACATTGGCAACGGCCTATCGGGTAGTTCAAACACCGGCGGTAACGCGACGAATAACAACAACGGCGATTCGTTGATTCTCACGGGCAATGCAGGAGTGCAGGGAAACGGCGTAACCACAGCAAACACGAATAGCGTAAACGTCAACGGCCAAAACCAAGAAACACAAACAAATATCGGCAACACCAACCGGGGTGTTATCAGCAATATCTTTGACTTTATGGCTAAGAGCGGTTTTAATACTATATTACAACCTCGCGGCGACGCTCGAATCGACACGGGCGATGTTGATGTGAAAATCAACTTAATGAACCTCACCAACACCAATGTTACAAATTCCGAAATCGGCCAGGTATTTTTTGAAAAAAAAGATAACTATGTGGGTGATTTCGACCTTGATAATGAATGGCGGCGCGCCGGATGGACCGATTGTCCGTTCGGCAAGTGCGAGGGCGAGTTTACTTTGACGAATACGAACGATGCCATCGTGAACAACAAGCTCAATGTGCTTGCGGAATCAGGAGGCAACGAAATTCATGACGCCAACGGCGACGGCATCATCAAGACCGGCAATGTGCGCGTGGCATCAAACCTTTTGAATTTCCTCAACACCAACATGACTGCTGCTGATTGGCACTTGGCAGTGGCAAACTTCTTTGGTGATTGGAAGGGAGATCTCATTTTACCAGGCGACGCATTCCTCGATGATAACGAAGAGAGCTATACATTATTCGCGAATTCATCGGTGAACAACGCGAACGATGCGAATGTGAAGAATAATATCAAGATCAATTCGGATAGCGGCGCCAATACAACTTTGAATAATACCGGAGAGACAAAGATCACAACCGGTGCAGCAACGGCAAATTCCAACGTTTCTACCATGAGCAACATCAACTTTACCGGCGGCGACTGGGTCATCGTATTTGTCAATACATTTGGCGGCTGGGACGGCACCATCGTGAATATGCCTGAAGAGAAGGTTGGTATGGCAAGTGAGTATAAGCAGCTGCAATTCTCTTCACTACTATCCAACATTCTGAAAGGCGATTTTGCACGCATTGATGATGATGGCAAATTGATTATAGACAATGACAATATCGCGGAACTCAACAATGACATCGTCATCGAGGCACTCTCCGGCAACAACTTGATTACGGGCAATAAAGGCGATGCGACTATCATCACGGGTGATGTGGAAGTGTTGAGCAACATCATTAACTTCGTGAACACCAATATTATGGGTGGTGACTGGTATCTGGGACTTGTGAATGTGTTTGGTCACTGGGAAGGAAACGTGGTATTTGGTCGCCCCGACCTTGCATTAACTGATGTTACCGGCCTCCCAACGAGCGAAGTTGCGGTTGCCGGCACCAATGCAGCACGACAATCAACACAGGCAGCAGCAGCGCAGGCGGCGAATAAATCAGTCAAAGGCGGCGACGTTGTCACGAGCTCGTTCAAGGTACAAAACACCGGAACTGCTATGGCGCGAGATATAAAGCTGACTGTTTCATTTAATCCGGCGCAGTTTGAACCGGTACAAACCGGAGCCGGGTCCTCGACAGAACCAGGGAAGCTTGTTATTCCCGTGGAAAAAATTGGAGTGCGCGGATACCGCGTCGTTGATTTTTCGCTCAAAGCAAAACCACAAACAAAGACAACGGTTGCAGCAGCGATCGTTGCGGTGGCAAGCCCGCAGCCGGATATGAACGCGACCAATAACCAAACGTCGAAATCATTTGAAATAAAGGCAAGCGCGGAGTCCCTCCCAACCAATCCTCCAATAGCGCCCACTATTCCAGCAGCGCCCACCAACCCAGCGACCCCTACCACTCCAGCAACTCCAAACAACCCCTCAACACCGCCGGCAACACCGACTCCCTCAAACAACACGACAAACGATAATGGAAATAACAGCAACAATAACAATACGAATAGCGACACAAATACCAACACAGGCACCGCGCACAACCCCGTTGCAATAGAACCAATACTCATTGTTGAAAAGACGCATAACGCAAAGCGAGTCCAAGGCGTCGGCGATGTGGTGCACTTCACCGTAACTGTAACGAATACCGGAAACGCAACCGCGTATAACCTACAAGCAACCGACACCTTTATTGATCCCAAAGGCACGATCCTAAATCAAGAAACGTGGGCGATTGGGAACCTCGAACCAAACGAAGGCGTGCGCGTGCAGTACGACATTCCAATTAAGGCATCATTCAGCACGGGCACATACAAGAATAACATTGTGGTAAGCGGGAATAAGGCGGACGAAACAGCAATCACGGGCAGCGACGGAACGTCATTCCAAGTAGCAGTGAAATCGCAAACAAGTGCAACTCCTGCAACGGCAGCGATGACGAATCCAACCACCCCTGCAGCGTCGGGTGCTACAGCGGCCGCGTCCGTAGGAGCCGCGCAATCAAAAGCAACAGTATCAGGAGCATCAAAAGAAATGACCGAAGAGGAACTCGCCTATACGATCATGTCATCTCCGGAATTACTGCAGGCATATCTCACCGAGCTGGTGCGGCAGGGGCAGTTGTCGGTCGGCGGTTTTAAAAAGGCAGAGGCGGCAACGCAGCCTGCAACTGCGGCGAAATCCACTACTATAGCCAAACCCACAACTTCTCCACAGGCGCCTCTTGCAACAATTGAAAAAGCAGATAATACTACTAGTAATAGTAGTGACAGTTCGGACAGCTCATTGATCTCTGACATCGCGAACGTAAACCCGATTGCGGCATTCGTTACCACGTTAAACAATCTACAGGCCGCAGCAGGAAGCGTTGCACAGATAGCATTTCTCGGACTTTTATGGGGGCTCTTCTGGTCCGTTAAACGTCATTTTATATGACCATGATAGTATCGTATAAACAATTTATTGGCGGCGGAATCCTCGGACTTTGTGTTCTTGTCGGATTGCCGGTTGCGGCGGCAGTGGGATCGCGGGCGGTTTCCGTGCAAGCGACAATCGAAAACGCACTGACGATTTCTAATTTGCCTATTTCGTTTGGCGCCATTCTCACCAATCAACCAGTTGAGCGGTCATTCAGCATCGGCCTTAGTTCAGCCTTTCTTAATGAAGATAGTGTGAGTGCAGTTGATTACCAGCTCACTCTTGAGCACCTCGCAAAAGTTCCAGAGCAGGCAGCAGTGGGTGGGCAAACCGCAGTTGCCTATTGCGCCAATCCGGCGAACTTTCCATCCACAGACGGCTTGCAGAGCTGGGGACAAGAGCAGTGGGATGTATTTTTCGCAGACGATTACTTCGATTCGTGTGCGATGCCGCTGTGCCCATTCATCGAGCGAATTGCGACCGATAGCGGTTCCGAGACGATCGCCGGTATTCCGACGATCCCGTCAACCGTGCAAACACGCCGCGGCTTCTTTGACGCGCTTGAACAGCGAGGCGTAGAGATACCCGCTCTGAAGACGCGCCAGCAAGGAAGCACCGCAGACGTGAGCGTTACAGGCCCCGTATTTCCGCTACAGCAAAGCAATCAGTTTACATACCAACCGGCATACGGAACCTTACGAAAAATTCAGGATAGTAGCGATATCTGGACATTACGGTTGCTGGCGCCATGCTTCAGTAGTAACGGTCAGGGGTGCAGCGCAAGCACCAGTGAACAGTTGAGAACACTGAGCAATGAATTGGGCGGACGGACATGGAGTTGCGCCGCGCGTGTGGAAGTGACTGGCATACAACGTCAATAAGCAACGTCAATAACCTAACAGCAGATAGATCGGAAAATAAACATATGAGACGACGCACTTTGATTAGAGGAATTATAAGGGTCGCGCTGGTGGCCGCACTGCTCGGTGGCGCATGGTATTGGAACGCCGTAGACCGGGAAGTGATCACGATGCGAGCAACGATTGTGGCCGCTGACGAAGCGCAGACCGAGATCAATCCGACCGACACCATGCTCGACTTCGGGTTATTACCCGAAGGGGCAGAGGTCACGAGATTCGTGCAGGTTGAGAATACGGGACGCACGGACGTATTGGTGACGCTTCGCGCACAAGGCGATATAGCGGCTTATACAGTCATAACGCCAAATCAGTTGATGCTCGCGCCGGACGCTCGGGAGCGAGTAAACGTTTTAGTACAGGCGCTGGCACCTAATGGGGCGACAAACAATGCAGCGACAACAAACGGTACTCTCGTGATTATGTACTATCCAAAATTATGGTAATGCAATCATATAATTCAATACAACTACGATTTCTCACTTCAGCGGTTTTTTGCCTCGTAATATTTGTGATTTCGCTGTGGGTGTCTACTCCGTATACGTATGCATTCGAAGGGCACGGCGTAACACTTACGGCAATTTTAGGCACAACACCGAGCGGCGGCGATAACGGCGGCGGGGGCGATGGAGGTAATGGGGACGGCGACGGCGATGGAGGTGAGGATCCCAATACTGATCCTGACTTGGACTTTGACCTTGTGTGTCCGGTGCAGGAAATAACAACGCTTTTAAATGAATCAAACCTGTCATATCCGGGTAAATCAGTGCTTATTCGCTCCGGCGCAGGCATTATCTCTCCCATCGGATCATTGCGGTTGAGCGTCGGGTGCGACTTGTCGATTGAATCAGGCGCACTGCTCACCGTAAACGGCGGTACGGGCGGATTTCTTGGCATCGACGTTGGCGACGACTTGTTCTTGAACGGGGTATTAACGACAAATGGCGCCACTGGCGAGGGCGGCGTTATGCGCTTGGATGTTGTTGATAACGTCGTTGTGAAAGGTGATATGAGCGCTTCGGGCGTTGCACGCGGCGGTACGATTCGTGTGATTGTGGGCGGAACTCTTTTGATAGACTCTGATTCCGTCCGCGCCGAGGGTCAAAACGGCCAAGGAGGCACCATTCGTCTAGATATTACGGATAATCTTGATATTCGAGGCCATCTTTCTGTGGACTCAAGCCAGCAAAGCGGTGGTACGATATTAGGCGACGTTGGAAAAAATATGATCATTGACGGCACGATCTCGGCCAATGGCGCCGTAAATGGCGGCAATATGGAATTCAACGTGGGTGACAGCGTGTCGGTGCGGGCCGATTCGATTCAACTCAACGGCACAACCGGAAACGCCGGACAGTTCAGTGTCGACGCGCAGAACAATGTGCTGGTACCCGGACAAGTGGCTTTGCGTGGCGCCCGCGCAGGCGGTCAGTTCAATGTGCAAGCGTCAAAAACAATCACCGTCACCGGCTCTATCAATACAGGGTTAACTGGCCAGACTGGCTCACACGGACGCGTTGTACTTGATACGCAAAAAGGATTTTTGCGAGTATCTGGCGCGGTTAACGCGGCAAGCGCAAGTGGCGCGGGCGGTGACATCCAACTCCGATTCTGCACCGCAAACCTTGACGGTTCGATCATCACACCTGCGCCAACATTGCAAATTACCTGCATTGGCGGCGGCGTGCAAACAGGCGGTGCAGCGGCAACATCTAATGGAAATGGCGGCGGTTCAGTAACAACCCCTGCGTCGTCCCCCGCACCGACTCCGACTCCGACTCCAACTCCAACCCCCACGCCCACACCGATTCCTGCACCAACCCCCACGCCCACACCGATTCCTGCACCAACCCCTGAGCCAACTCCTACACCAACACCGGAACCAGCTCCAACGCCGGTACCTTCACCGGAGCCAGAACCTCAACCTCAACCTGACCCTACGCCTACTCCAGAATCCGCACCAACTCCTACACCAGAGCCAACCCCGGTACCAACACCAACACCCGTAGATCCCTGCGAAGGCCTTTCATACACGAAGAAATTATTGTGTGAAATGCAACAAGAAGTCCCTTCAGCCCAAGATATTATCAATGGCGCATAATGATGCATAATGATAATGATATTTGCACACACATCCATGAATAACACACGACGCACAATTCAAAACCTCGTAATCGTAGCACTGCTTTTTGGGTTCGTGTTTCTAGTTCCGGCAGCATACGGCGCGACCGTTGATCCGATTATTGTGTCAAAGCAATCCATTGATTTTGGGACGATATTTCCCGGCGAAACCGTTGGCGTGCAATTTAGTGTATCTCTTGATCCGGCGCATACGGCAGTAACTCCCTATCATATCGAAGCCCCTGCAGGCGGGTTCAATCTCTGCAGCAACATCGTCAAATCTCAGGAACAAGGTGAATTCGATACCATGCAATCGGCATTATTGACACCAACGCTTGACACTGTTGATAACTGGATTGTGATGGTTCAAGTGCCTGCGAAGCAAGGCCAGGCAGCGCGCGTCCATACGCAAGGCACCGTAAATGGTCTGGGTAACTTTACCTGCGATTTTAATGTTGCCTTCACGGAACCGGATGGCAGCACGCCAGGCGAAGGTGACGGCGGAACAGGTGGCGATAGCGATGGTGACAATGGTGGCAACGACGGCGGTGGCGATACAGATACAGGCACCGACGGAACTGGTGCTGGCGGCCAAGGCGGCGGTTCCGGCGCATATGCGCTGTCACTCATGTTCCCTCCCGATATCATGGAGAACTTCTTGGGACTTGTGACTGATACCACAGCCCAAGTCAAGTGGCAAACAAGCCGCATTGCAACAAGCTGGGTTGTATACGACAGGAACAGCCATAGCAGCATCACCAATCCACAGCTGTACGGCTACACATTTGGTACTCCCGAGCGCAAAACGCCAAACTCGCACCATGACGTTACTATGACGGGCCTAAAGCCCGACACCACCTACTATTATCGCATGGTGGCAAAGGATAATAAGCTGATCAAGGTTAGCCGAGAATATAGTTTCCATACGAAAAAAGCAGTTGCTGCGAGCGGCGCAGGAGCCGGTACAGGCGTCCCGGCAGCACAGGCGCAGGATAAAGGCATCAATGGCGGCAATGGAAAGGGCGTAACTGGTACCGGCACCGGCATTGGAGCCGCGGGAACAGGTACGTCGACGATCACAACTGATGGCGACGGCACAACCGGTACAACAACCGCAACTTCAACAGGCGCTGTTGACGACGGCAAAAAGAGCCGCAGCCTCTTTAACTTCTTTGTACTTCTGGTATTATTACTACTAATCCTTGCGAGTTTGCTTTTTGAAGAAGAAAAAGACGGACGCCGCAAAATCCGTTGGCCGTGGCTCCTATTCTGGAAGCGCGCTCAGAAGAGCAATGGCAACGGCAAAAACAATGGCGGCAAAAATGGCAAGCACTAATCTCTAACATCTGTTCTATGAACTATGCAGCAGCACGAACGTCTTCACGACGAGTAGGTAGATTTATAGCGTCTGGACTTGTTGCGAGCACACTCGCGCTTATTGTTTTCGCCCATGCAGAATTTGCAGGCCCACCCTATGGTTCGATCTGTCTAGGTACGGTAATTGTCGATACATCCGGATCGCTGCCATATAAGCTGGACTTTGGCAAGTTCAATGTTGTTATACAGTCAGGCGTCACACTTGATAGCGGCGTAAATAGCGCGGTAAAGCTTATTACCGGTTGTGATTTTACGCTCGAACCAGGAGCGGCTATTGTGGCTGACGGCGCATCAGGACGGAAAATTGATATCAGCGTTGGAGGGAATCTAACGCTCAATGGTACATTAAGTTCAGTTGGCACTGCGGGGAATGGCGGAAAGATTGTGTTGAAAGTCGGGGGCGATGTATTACAAAGCGGCGGCATTATGAACGTAAATGGCACAATCGGCGGCGGGAAAATTAATGGCGTGGTGACTGGTTCATATTTCCTGCCCAGCGGCTCAATCACCGCAAACGGCGGCGCCATGGACGGTGGCGTCGTTGATGTGAATGTGGGCGGCGTATTCGATAACTCGGCAGCCACGGTGACCGTAAACGGCGCTGATGATGGCGGCCGTATCGTATTGAAAACAAGTGGCAACTTCGGCTCTACGGGATCGTTGAGTGCCGTGGGCACTGGCGATGACGGCGGACTTATGACGCTCACATCATTAGGAAATTTCTTTGTTGACGGCGGAACTTTTAATGCCCTGGGCGCGGGCGGCGCTCCTGTCAACGACGGCACTATCAATGTGACTCTATGCAACGGAGGCATTGGCACTGGTGTATTTACCCCACTGCCAACAGTAACGGACACTTGTCCGTAAGGGGGAGTTGGGCTTTGAAGCAGTCGGTGTTTTAGCTACTTTGCTGCACTGGTTATTAGTCATACTGTCACAGTATGATGATTTTGGATTGCTGTTGTTGCGCTGGCGGAGTGGAAACGTGATGAAATTATTGACAATGATAGTAATTTGTGATATGTTATCAACACAGTTAGAGCGGTCAGTTGTGGAAGTTTGAGAGACCGCCTTGACAATTGAATCAAATTTTTTTGCGGTAGGTATTTGCCGCGAAGGAGGAATGATGAAGTGGACGGGGAAGGAGGGGCAGCACACCAGTCCTCATCACTACGAGGACTGGGAAATTGAGTGCGCCGTGTGCCGCACGGTGCACAAACGGTTGGATCCGAAATGTCCGAGATATCGGACGAATCGGATTCGCGGCGTTCCCTTGTGGGCATTGAAAAAAATCGACGAGCGATTTGTTTCTGAGACGGCACTCCTGAGGAGGGGGCGATGATTCGGTTCGAATGCCCCACGTGCGGGCTTGAGCACGGATTGTGCGAGTCCTGTCCCGACGAGGTTCGAGAGCGGGACAGGAAGAAACCCAAGAAGGAAATCGAAGCAAACGAGCCCACAGCGGCTCGGAAGGAGAATCAGATGAAGGCAGCAAAGACGCTGCTGGGCATCTTGATCGGCGGCTTTATGTCGCTGGTCATTTTGTCCGGGTTTGAGGTTGTTCCGGCGTTCGGGTCCGAGGGCACGGTGACGTATGCCGTGCAGTTCGCCTCGGACAAGTCACCAGCCGAGATCATTCTGACGGTCAACGCCGCTAACAAGCGGCTCGACCTCACGAGCGGTGATTGCGGATTGTTGAAACCGGTCCATTGGCGACCGGATGATAACAGTCCGAACCAGCTCGTGCAGGTCGACCACTGCGGTTATACTTTGCCCGGTAAGGGAAAGGTAACTGCAGACATCGACGGCGACGGTAAGGAGTGGTTCTCCCGCGAGGATTCACCGTGCATCGCGCACGATGGGAACTTAGGGAGGATCAGCGTAATGTGCGAGGGGTTCGGCGGTGGCGGCAGTTCACAGCCACCGACCAATCCCAATCCGCCGTACAACCCACCCACGCCACCGTCCGGCGGCAATGCGAGTCTGATACTCGTAATGCCAAACGATGGCGAGGCCACCATGCGCTATGTCGCTTCAACGAAGCGGCTTGAGTGTACTGGTGGTCAGTGCGGCTCGCTTGCTGGTAGTATCGAGTGGCACACGGCTGGCGGACCGATCAAGGTACTGCCACTGGACCACTCGGGCTATAACTTCCCGTGCGACGGGATCCTCACATTTCGACCCATGTGGTATAAGAAAGGGTCGATCTCGGGATCCGGAATGCGGGGATTTCCGGACGGCGAGCATCTCGGCGAGGTCGAGGTCACTGGCATGGGCGCGTGCCCTGCCACGTCGACGCCTCCAATCATCACGGACTCTGACGGTGACGGTGTCACCGATCAGTTCGATCGATGCCCTGGTACGCCTCGAGGCACCCAGGTAGACCAGTACGGCTGCCCGTTGCAGCAGTACGACGATTCAGTAGGTAGAGCAGCGGATGGTACCTACTTACTGATCTCGGTCTACCGCGGTGGCACGGTCAAGGTCCTACAAGGCTGCGAAGGAGGTCCACGAACCGATCCCCAGTTGTATTTTTCGGGATGTCAGACGACTCTGACACCCGAGCAAATGCGGACTGGGTTCCGCGCATTCGCCCCGACGCAGAACGGCGTCGCGGTTGGGATGTGCGCGATCGGCGAAGGATCTCCTATCGGCCGAGATGCGAATGGGAATCCGACCTACCGGTCGGCATTTTTCCCGCCGTCATGCTTTGGGTACCAGAACACCATTGACTCCGACGGTGACGGGGTCACCGATCAGTTTGATGCGTGTCCTGGAACCCCCTACGGCACCAGGGTCAACCAGTACGGTTGTCCCCTAGGAGGTCGTTGTGGCACGGACCAAGAGCGATTGCAGAAAATCGCAGTCAGCGCAGGGATCTACGGAGATCCGACTCAGATCGATGATCGGGAGATCATGGAGCTGATGCGCAAGTGGATCCGCGGCGAGAAGGTCGAAGGGTATGTCATCGACAATCGAACTGGAGCAGCAGCTCCGTTCGAGGCGTTGTGCGATGACTGCCTTGCTCTTGACCTCTCGGCGAATTGGACCGTTGGTAGCACCACGTACCTGCGGTCGTTGAGCCCGAGCGAAACAAACACTGCCATCGTGGCCATCGCTGCTGACTTAGGCTCGAATAACCTAAGGGCAGCGAAAGCGAAAGCAGCGGCGCTGCGAAAGCAACTGGGGATCGAGGAGAAGATCGTCCAGCCCCAGTTGTCATTCGGTAGTGTTGCCTTCACTATCAGTTCCGCCCAGGTCAAGATCTATGACCAAGGCGGACGACAGGTGTTCGACAGCGGAGTCGTCGGCCAGCATGGTTTGCATTGGAACGTGCTGGACCTGGATGGCCGTCGTGTGGCCAACGGCGTGTACCTGTACGTTGTGACCATGTACGGTGCCAACGGGCAGGTAGAGCGCAGCGAGTTCAAGAAAATCGCTGTGCTCCGGTAGGCGCTCACACAGGCCTACTGAAAACACACAACCCACCGCCTCGCTGGGTGATCGCGAGGCAGAAGGAGTTCGTTATATAAGAGAAAAGGGCCCGATCAATGAAACTAGCGTTTAGTTTCTGCGGTCGGGCTCTTCTGTTTAAGCGGCAAGTGATACCGTGCTCTATTCTACGGGCCGCATAAAGCACGGGCTTGTGTTTTAATATATTTATGGGTACGATAGTACCGTAGTAGCACATTCGAAAACCTGCAGCCGATCGGCGGCTGCGAACCTCCCCACTAGGGTGAATGTGGAAAAGCCCCCCACCTGCGTTCTAGGACACATAATCGGGGGGCTTTCCATTTGCATGGAAAAGTTCACTCAAAAATTTTCTTTTGTAGTTTTTCCGCCTCTTTTGCAAAAAAATTTCGCCATTCCTGATGATCAATCTCCCGCAGCATCCGGGGGAAGTCGCTCGCATCCTTGGCTGCCAGAAGGCGAGACCCAAGCTGAATTGGGTCAATATGCCAATCAAATTCAAGATATCGTTTTTGGAGGCCATAAGAGAAATTGAAGGTAGGCTCGTGTCGGTTCATCCATATATAATTTATCCCAATGTTTGCGGACTAAGCGGGCATTCAATTTTTCTGTGCCAAGTCCATAGTTAATAAGCTGCTCAATGCGCCACAGTTTATAGCCCTGCGGATCAGTTTTTTTGAATAGTTTTTCGTCAACAGACCAGTTGTACATATCAGTATTATAGCATGGATACGCAGAAAAGCCAGAATATGTTACACTATAGCTAGTCTAATATCTCGCCCATGCTCCTCCAGCACCGCATTACCGAATCCAGCCGTCCGGCGCTTGCAACGCTGTTTGTCACGCTGCTATTGAGCGGCATGAGTGCGTTGGCTGTAGCTGGGATTAATAGTCCGTTTATATATATCGGCACTTTGGGAGTTGCCAGCATTGTAATTCTGCGCTATCCCTTGGCGGGAGTCACGAGCGCCATTGCCGCGACCATGATCTGGGAGCGGTTTTTTACATTGACGCCGTTTGCGCTTGGGGAGACGTTGTATAAGCTGTATCCGCTGGATGTGGTGTTGCTCGTGACGGTGCTCGCTGTGGCGGTGCAGTATCGCGCGGGGCATTTTAAGCGTCCCGTATTTAGCGCGCTGGACCGCACTATCCTTACATGGACCGCTGTCATAACCCTGCTGTTTCTCTTCTCGACGTTTCTAGCGGAAACCAAGTTCGACCTTGCATTTTCAACATGGAAAAACTATGTGTTTTATGCGTTGTTGTATGTAGCGATGCGCTATCTGGTGCGTTCGGCGCATGATTTTTCGCTTGTTATTCGCACAATGCTGTGGTCTGGCGTCGCGATTATCGTATTCCAAGTGATAGGGCTCGCGCAGGCACAGGGCTTGTGGACCGAGTTTACGCCGCTTTCAACCGAGGGGAAGCGATTACTAGCCCCAACCCACGCCTTTTACTTAACGCTGCCGTTTATCATCTTGTTATTCCGAAGCGAAATAAAGCGCTATGCGAGCGAGTTTCTCCGCTGGAGGCCGTGGCTTCTCTGGATTTGGGGGTTTGGCGCCCTGGTATCGTTAACGCGGCATCTATGGGTCAGTTTGGTCGCACAAATCGGCGCGCTATACGCGCAGTCAAAAGAAGCCCGCGTTACCATGCAACAGTACGCAAAAAAACCGATAGCAGTCATACTGGTTCTCGGGGCCATCATGCTGTGGCTATTCGCACTGGCGCCGTCGTTACATACGAATATCGAAGTGCTCGACGAGGGACGCGCGCTTATGCTGCGGTTTAGTTCATTTTTTAGCACTGGCGACGTGTCATTTGATTGGCGTAAATCGCTGTGGCAAGAGTCGATTCAGCTATATGCAGATAATCCGTGGCTAGGCATTGGATTTGGGCGTGAAATTACGTTTCCGCTGCCGGGTTTTATCTATACGACCGAGGTGCGCAATTTGCACAACTCGCCGCTTGGGATTTTATTACAAGGGGGGCTAGTGGCAATGATTGCGTTTTTGTTTATGTTATTGGGCGCATGGCGTTTGTATCGCGCGCATACACACGATATACTACCGTATGCGGCAATGCTGGGGGGGTTTCTGGTAAACTCGCTGTTCGGCACGTATTTTGAGATAAATTTACTCGTACTGTTTTTCTGGCTGATTTTAGGGCTCATGCGGGCGCGGATTGAGGCGAAGTAATGGGCGCGGGAACAAAGCAAGCAAGCCGAAAAAGCGAGCGAGGACGAACGACAGCATTATGCGACGTTAAATATGCCCAAATTACACGTTACCACAATAATACTGACATATAACTCGCGCGCTACCATTGAGGCCTGTATAGCGTCTGTATATGCGTCTACCGGGCCTTTTACACTTGACTGTATCGTCGTAGACAACGCTTCTCTCGACGATAGCGCTGCTTTTCTGCGCCAGTTCAACGAAAAATACCCCTTTACGTTTATCGAAAGTCCGAAAAACAAGGGCTTTGCTGCAGGAGTGAATATCGGACTGAAAGAGATGCAAAAAAGTCTTCGAACCCAACGCACAACAGCGCCCAAGAACAACTTCACATTCCTCCTGAACCCTGACACCAAAATCCAAGCCGACACCATGGCGCAACTCATCGCATTCCTCGAAGCTCATCCCCGCGCCGGTATTGTTGAACCCCAGATGCGCTACCCAGATGGCCGCATGCAATCCTCGAATTTCGGGCGCTTTCCGACGCGTCATACAGAGCTTTTTCACGCGTTCAAACTCCACAAAGTTTTGCCCTTTGGCCGCTATGTAGTCCCCCATGGCTTGGGCAAGTACTATTTCAAAAAACCCCGACAGTTCGATTGGGTGGGGGGCGGAGCCATGTTTATGAGGGCAGAAGTGCCGCAGGAGATTGGCCTATTCGACGAACGCTATTTTCTCTACATCGAAGATATCGATTTCTGTCGCCGCGCGCGCAGCGCAGGATATGAAATCTGGTACAACCCAGACGTTGTTATTACCCATGTCTTGAGTGCGAGCTTTCAACAACCATGTGGCGCACAAAAGAAATCCACCCAGCGATCATTTGAACAGCAAAGCTTACGATACTACTTCGAGAAATGGGGCAACGTTTGAAATCAACCGATAGTCAAGACTAGGCACGCACGCATTGACACATTTTTTTTTTCGACTAAACTTAAAATTACATAAAGTCCTCGGCCAGGGGTTTATATACCCCACTTCGGCGGGGGATTTTATTTTTTCTCGTCAGGGAAGCAGGACATGAAATATTTTTTGTGTGTTTTTGTATTTTCCTTCACTTGCACGTAAAAAATTTCTTTTTCTTTTGTCATTCCAGTAAATCGATGTAGAATCTCTGTCCGTTTATTTGGATTTGGCTTTGACGACGGCGGATTGCGATTTAAACGTAACAGCTCGAGCGCTGCAGCAAAATACTTCAGTCGTTTATAACGTTCCTTTGCTTTCTTTTCATGCAAATGCGACCAGAATAAATCAAAGAAAATTTTTTCTTTGTTGAAGTACGGAGAGCGGATATACGGATGACGCTTTGTTTTTCTTTCGATCTCGCGAAAAATACGGCGGGCATTATCCATGACCTCGCTATAGTTTGTGCCGCGTAACTTTAGCATTTTTGTTTGAAATACTGCCACCATAACGTATAATTGTATCATATGATACTTAGGCGTTCAAAACACCACAAACCACACTCATCCCACAAAGCCGCGATTATTTCGCTCATCCTGCTGCTTCTGATCGCGGCTGGGTTCTCGTTGCGCGGCCACGGCTACAAGCAGGCCTTTTTCGGCTGGGCATACGAAAAACGGCTTGAGCAAAACCGCAGCGATCTCGAGAATAATGCGGCGAATTCCAAGTTAACTTCGAAGTCAACGCTGGCCCAGCGCATCGCCCGCATCGATTACCCGCGTACCGCGAATATGTTTTTGCAAAATACGATTTCCGAGGCAGAGGCGCGGCAGCTCGCTCGCTATGACCTCGTGATTCTGGGGATGCAGCACCAAGCGGTAAGCCCTGACAAACTGAAGCTCATTAAGCAGCTCAATCCGAATATCATCCTTTTGGCGTACACTGACCCTGTTGCATTTCCCTTGAGCCGGCTCGAACAAGTTGAGCCGGGCGTTGAAGGGCCATGGAAAACGTGGGGGCAGATCATGCGAAAGGAAAATTATCTGCTTACGAACCAAGGCGATTACATCAATATTTGGCTCGAAACCCCGTTGGTGAACCTTGTGTCACGGGTACCGGACGGCAGGACGCTGGCCGAATGGAAGGCCCAGTTTTATGTCGATACTGTGCTCGGTAGCGGTCTCTGGGATGGGGTATTCTTTGACACGACCTGGCCGACGATTAGTTGGATTAACTCGACCATCGATACCAACCGCGATGGCGTTGTCGATAACCCTGAATATGTAAACTCCGAATGGGCGCGCGGGCTTAACACGCTATTCGCAGAGCTGCGTCCACTTATCCAGCGCCGTTATGATGATCGTTATCTGCTCATCGGCAACGACCAAGGTCGCTTTTATGAATGGGTAAACGGCCGCATGTTCGAGGACTTCCCCAATCAACCCAATGGCGGCTGGGATGGGTCTATGCGTGAATACGCGCTGCGTCAACGCACCTCGTATCCGCCTGATGTAACCATTTTTAACTCCTCGACGCTCAATACCGGAAATCAGGACCTGGAGTTCATGCGCTTTACGCTCGGCAGCGCGCTTATGGGTAATGCGTTCTATAACTACGACTATGGGAACGAACATCGCTCAACGCTTTGGTGGTATCCGGACTACAACTTGCAACTGGGTTTTCCACAGGAAGACGCAAAGCGATGGTATGATCAGACGTGGGTGGTGGCAAGCGATTGGAAATTCGGTGTATACCGACGTGAGTTCGACTACGGCATTGTGATCGTGAACAGTAGTGACGCGAGCCAGCGCGTGCAAATTCGATTGCGCGGCTATCCGAGCGAGATCGTGATTGAGCCCAAACACGCGAGGTTTCTGCTGCCAACAAAGGAATAGTTTATACACATTTTGCGCTCTTCTACCAGTGTGGTAGAATACGAATATTATGACAAGGAGGACATTTTCTTTCCAGACCATAGCAATTCTTTCATTGAGTACTCTTGTATTGTCGTTTATCGGAGCGTACGCGCTGGCCACGAGTGCTGCTTTTACGCATCCTGGCGCGAACCCGCCCGATCTAAATGCACTTGCTCCGCTCAATGTGGGGACCACAGCCCAAGAAAAACAGGGCCCACTCGGAGCGCCTGAGTTTTTCGACAGCAACGATCCTACGGGGACATTTGTTTTGAATCCAAGCGGGTTATCGATGCTCAAAGGGGCAATAGATCAGACAGACCCAAGTCGCACCATTGCGCTGGATGTCAGCAATTCCATCATTGCTAACGTAAAGGATCCGCAGCGGGCACAGGATGTGGCGACGAAGAAATATATCGACGATACCGCGTTGGCACTCGCAAATACAACATTCCCCGTGCGTTCATTTGTCCCTGCGGCATCAATGTCGAATTCGCGAATTGGCGGACTAGCCTATAATCCATCAAATGGTTATGTATATGCAGTTGATCGGAAAGCGCATCGTTTTGACCCAGAAACCGGCACGTGGACCCAGGTTCCTTCAACGCCTGTTGTTCGTTCAGAGCCAGGAGTTATCCAAGTGAATGGTAAAATTTATGCTGTGGCGGGCTGGAATACGGGGGCTTCGTGCGGTAGCGACCCGTGGCGGGGGTCGTCGTGGTGCACTTATTACACTGACCCGTATGACGGCATTAGTGTATATGATCCGGCGACAAATGCGTGGTCCACAACTGGTCCTAGCGGATTGAGCTCCAATAAGAAATTTACAAACTATAATCGGATCACTGCGATTGGTGGTCGTATTTACTACATTTACTTTTATGATGACTGGTGTAGTGGGGGAGATTGCTATCAGATATACGAGTTTAATACAGTGACACCCAGCGCTTCACGCGTGGTTACAACCCTACCGTTTATGTTCGACGACAGAGATGAGGGCGCGATGTTCAGTGATAATGAAAATTTGTATGTGATTGGTACTCATAACGGCAATGATGATAAGTATCATGTGTATAATCTTGCGAGCAACACGTGGACGTTGCGGACTGGTTTTCCGTGGGGCACATATGAATCCCGACCAGACGTAGTAGCATTCGCAGATACCAATGAATTCATCATTTTCAATAACTACTCGATTGGTCCTGGTAGTTCCGACGGCCATACCTTTTACCAAGGTCAATTATCTGATCTCTCATTAAAAACAACAGCGAAGTTTGCGAAAACTGATGGAAATAAGCCGACGAATACGCTTGTGACGATGACCACTGATGGCCAAGATTGGGTGTGGATGGAGGACGGTGACAATTTCTTCCAGATATACCTCCCTCGCCTGTTTAGCGGTGAGCCGCTGTTCCATGCGTATCCCATGTTGTAGTCATTATATTATGTGTCAATGAACCGATATGTTTTTCGAAGATTGCCTATATTGCTGTTTTTCGCTGGCGTTGTAGGCGTCCTTGGTTTTTTTATTGGAGTCGGGCTCCGTGTTCCTGTAGAGCGAGTAGGCGCACAATCCACGTTTCCGTTATCCGGCCACGCTTGGAGTGAAAACATCGGCTGGATACAGTTTAATGGGAATTGGACCGATCCTGGGCCGGGATTTACGACCATGACTGACAGTATCACACAGACATCGCAGACCGATTGGACAGCGGCGGGGGCAGTGCATGACCAGACAGAGGCAGTGGCTGACAATGTGCAGTTGGGTCAAACGACATCAGCTCCGCTTGACGGGCTCATACCGCTCATCAGCGGAGGGAAATTAAAGTTTTATAACTTAGATGGTACGCTCGTTGAGGAGAGCGGAATTATTTCTGTTGGAATCCCCACGTCTTATAAGCCGAATATGGGTTGTGGGATTGATTTAGCAGGGACATCGAATCCCGATGTTGTATATCATGAAAATCGGCAACTCAAAATCGCCACTCTTTCATGGAGTGGTGTTTATATTACTTCTCTTGGTAATCGCGGAGATGTTTGGGCACAAGGCTGGAATCCTGGTCAGAATAATAGCTTAATTGGCGGGTGTGGAACGTTTTATGGCGGCAATGCAGTGCCTTTTGTTTCAGATCAGTATTATTGGGGATTTCCTAGCAGTCATTACCCAAAGTTGAGTGTCGCTTTATCTGACGGTTCCCGATTGGATATGACCAGTGGTTTTACCTACGCAGTTGGGGATATAGTAAATGCCGACAACGATTTCCAAGAGGAAATAATTTTTGCTTATGCTGCAAATGCGAGCGATACCGTGAAAATCAGTTTGCTTGATAATCCTTCCGATACCCCTGATCCAATCTATGACCTGGGTATTACGCCAGCGAGTCTTGGAGAGATTGATTTTGGCGGGGCTGGATATTTTGATAATGACACACAGTTGGATATTTTTTATCGCTACGGAGGGAACATATACTATCTTGAGGCGCCAAGCTCGGGGTATAGCGAAGGTTCTTCGACAAATTGGAGCAGAAGAACTCTTCCAGTTGGCGCGGTAATTGCAACAGATATAGGCGGTCTAGCTGATGTTGACGGCGATGGGTTAAACGAAATAATGTATGTCAACAATTACAGCGGAAATCTCATTACGACGTATACAGACATAAACGGGGCAATCACAATCCCAGGCGGAACTAACACCGCTGGGGTTGGGTACCCAGCGAATTACAATAATAGCCCCAGTACTACCGCATTCTTTTCTTCCGGCACTTTCATGTCCTCCCCCATAGATCTCGGCCAAGTCGCGACAACAACATCGGTCCAGCTGAACGCGACACGCAACGGGCAGACGTTGGATTTTAAAGTGCAGACTTCGAGTGTTTCGGATTTTTCGTCAGATGTGCTGGAGACATCTCTATTTTCAGTGACTGCGGACGGCGCACAGACCTATCCAATCAGCGGTCTGCTGAATCGACGATACGTGCGACTCGTCATCAATTTTTCTACCACCAATACCTCGGTAACGCCCGTCCTCCACGATTTCACAATTAATTACGAATACCAGGTGGGTGCTCCGCCAGTCACTGGCGACTTCGGGGTTT
>MHXC01000053.1:12706-19433 GCA_001824325.1 Parcubacteria group bacterium RIFCSPHIGHO2_01_FULL_47_10b | reverse complement strand
AGCGGCGTGAGAGGCCTGTCGCGAAACACTTGCCGAAGTGATTCCCCAGCAACTATATAGATCATCAGCTCGAGAACCGTAGTTGGTACCCATCCTATCTTGAGGCGAAAATGATACACGGGCAATAATAAAAGTATTGCTAAAATGCCGTATTCCAGCTTGCGGTGCGCGATAATGGAAAAAACAACAAGCCAGCTGATAATCAAAAATAGCCCAAGGATTGTTGTTACATACATTAATTACACTATAGCGCAGAAGTGAAGTGTGTCAGTATTGACTTTTTATGAAAAATATGCAATAATTCAATCATGTTGGCGGCTGTTTGACAAATTGAAGCGAAAAAACCAACAAGAACAAATAATTGAAGGGAGACAAAATGGCTTTAGGTGATGTGGCGGTCGAAAAAGCTTTAATGCGAATGGGTTTGTTACAGCCAGGAGGGCGGCAGCCTGTCGCAGGGCTCGAGGAAGAGGTCCCAGAAATTCGGAAACGGATTACGGCCAGAGCGAGGATCGGCACCGCAGTTCACCAGCATCGTTTTGTGCTGGGTTTGGCGTCTTCGGCGGCCATAGCGCTACTTGGAACCATCGTTACCGGTTTTTTCATTGGTCTACAGGCAAGTTTGTGGTCTATCTTGGCTACATTTTTCGGGCTTACCGGAGTGGCCTTAGGAATCGCAGGCTTTAGGAATAGCCCTCCATATGAGGGCCGCTTGGTAAAGTACCTAAATGAACAAACCCTGGAACAGATCCAGGGGTTTAATTGGGTACTTCCGTTTGTAACGGAAGTAATCGAGCCAGCGACCAACCTAAAACGTACCCCGATGGAAATACCACCGTTTTTGGTTCCAACGATTGACGCGGATGATGGCACGCCAGCAGGCGAGGTAGAAATTGATGCAGCTATGCCCTTCAACCCTAGGTTCTTGTGGCTGTATCTGTTTCTTGATGATCCAGAGAAGCAGTTCTTGTTTGTCATCAAAGAAACTGCTCGTCACGCGCTAGAAGGCATGGACTACGATCAAGCACTAGCAGCAAAGACCGAGCTTAGCAGAAAGATCAAGGAGGGTTTTCCCCTTGGTCAAGCTGCTGGTGTCCCCCTCCCTGTGCTGGGGATTGATAAGCACGCTCTCCTGTGGGGCATTGGCCATGATTTTCGTCTCAATGATGTCACGGGAGACGAACAGGCAAGAAAGGCGCAGCAGGAGTTAACGGTTGCTAATCTGAAAAATCGCGCAGTGAGAAGAATGGCGGAAGGACTCAATAGGGCAATTGCCCTGATCAGGCTGGACAATCCCGGCATCTCTTATGAGTCCGCACTGCAGGCAGCGAAGCTCCAATTCTTCGACGCGGACAAGATAAAGGAGCAGATTACCACGCTCAATCTGCCGATCAAGGAGATCGCAGATGCAGTGGTGAGCGCGGTTAAGGCAATGAAAGGGGCGTAATGAAAAAGAATATGATGAAGACGGCTGTGGGGCTGTTAATTGCTATTCCCACGGCGCTCGCATCGGTTTTCGCATTCCAAGGACAAATTCCAGGGATAATCCCATTGGTATGGTTCATTGTCTCTGGGATCTTGGGCGCTGTCGAACTCGGAACTAAACCCAACACCACGGGTTATACCCTCGGTGGTATGGTCTACATGATCATTGCCATTGGGGTTGGCCTCGGTCTTGGGATCGCCCATTCGCCAAACTACTGGGCTGCATGGTTTTTTGTCGGAGCAGGCATCGTCGTCGTTGTTGCCCGAACTTTAGACAAAAACTTTGCAAAAGTGGTTCCGTCCTTGCTGGGATTTGCATCCTTTGTGGTAGCGCTGTTCTACGGTTGGCAAACAGTCGTAGATGCACAAATATACCAAACCGGATGCACGCACGACCTTAGTCACTGGGATTGCGTGGTTATTCATAGCCACGCACAATACCCAGTCGAAGTCATCGTGGTAGAAGACGGCTGGACCATCAAGTTTAAACCCCTTGATGATGCCCAGCGTCGTCTCCTTGGCATCGATGACGCCACTAAGCCCCCTGGTTGCAAGACACAGTTCTCAAACCTGTGGCTCCCCCGCAACGATGTTCCTTGCGGGTGGATCCTATGGACCCTTGCACCGCCTGGTGGGATCAACGACATTCTCGCTCAAAATTGGCGGGTTGTTTCTCCGGAAGTTTTTGGAAGGCCAATCCGGATTACCAACCTGGACCCAGGGAAAGAGTACGCGCTGTACGTCTTTCCCAACGACTCGTGGTGGCTTGACTGTCCCGCTCTTGCGAGTTCGGGCAGCCATCCAGAAGTCTGTCGGAATGGCAGCCAAATCGCCTATGACGTATCAAGGCGAGCGGCCAAGAGCTCTTTAAGGATGGAGGTGGACATAGATACAAAACGCTAGGAACGAGGAGATCCTAGCGCGCTCATTCGGGTAAATCGGAAGACGCCGTCACTCACTGCTTCGTGCAGTTGGGTGGCGGCGTTTTTCTCGTTTAGGAGCTTGTAAATAGACGCCATTCGCAACAGCTCCCATTGCAATCATCACCAGAAGCACAGACAACACGCCCGGCGAGTATAGTGGCGTCTCTACGAGGGCATACAGCGCGAATATGAGGGTGCTGGAGGCTGTGGCTAGGGCGAGGGATGATAGTGGCGTGGCGAGGCCAGCAGCCCTGCCCCCCCCAGCTCGTAATGCCACTAGTAAGCCATCTATAATCACGTATATAAGCAGCATAGCCCAGAGGATGGCTGCGGGTACGCCCATCTCTACAGCAACATCTAGATACATATTATGTGCGTATATGGGGGTTCTGAAGTCGGCTGCTGGTTCGAGGTAGAAGTTGTAGTTACCCAATCCCACGCCTAACAGCGGGCGTTGGCGAATAACGGCAATTGCCTCGCGCCAGATGTCGGTTCTTCCGGAGACCGAATTGTCGAGAATATGGAATGAGGAGTATAAGCGGGCGGCAATGACGTTGCCAGGGGTAGGGGTAATCAGGACAACGACGATAGCGATTAAGACGGTGGCGAGAGCCGTTCGCGCCCAACGGCTTATGCAGTGCATCTGTATATGTGTATGCGCCTGGACCAATTTCCATACAAATGGTGCCAGTAATGCGGCGCTTAACAGTATTGCCAGATATGCCCCGCGACTGAATGTCAGTGCTACTGCGACTAGTAGCATCAGACCATACGCGGCATATCGAACGCGGCGCGAAAGCGCAATGACCGGGTCCAGTACAACGACCAAGCACAGTGGTGCTATGAGCGCGAAAAAAAATGCAGCAACGTGAGGATCCGGGAATAGCGACACGAGACGCATCATCGTATTGCCTCCAATATTCACGAGTAGACTCTGATAGTCGCCAACGGTTGCCGTGAGGTTCTGCCCCCAAAACGCCGGGCCGATATGCGCCACCCACCATTGCATATAGATTGATACGCTGGACCCCACGGCATCGCTAAATATATGTCTGGCAACCACAAACTGCCCAAAAAACTGCACGATTCCGATGATTGCCGCAACAACTGCGCTGCCGATCAGCGCACGCACCACTCGTAGTTGCATCGCTCGCTCACGCAACACATCAGCAGCAACAAAGTACAACGGCATAATCGATCCCCAGTAGAGCAACCGCCTCACAGCCAGACCGGGCTGATCTGCCACGAACACGCTTGCTACCATAAACAGTAGAAATCCACACACCAGTAACGTCTGTGGTGTAAGCGCCATGCGTACCACGCCGCGAACCAGTCCTCTCCCCAACCACCACACAAACAATATCGGAATCACCACCCGCATACTTAACAAATCAATACCTGGCGTCGGATTGAGCGCTAGTTGAAACGGGATATATGCCAGAACGACTAAAAATGCCCAGTTCAGAACCGCCATAATTCTTTGCGTAGCCCCCCAGTCACGAATAATCCGGCAATATACGCTATCGCAGCGATAGGAATCACGACCAAAATATGCACATCTCTTGTGAGAGCCAGTGTCGCGCTCATAACACCTCCCCCTGCGGCAATCTGAAATGCGCTGGTGAGTCGCGGCCACACCGATACTGCCTGGCGCACAAGCACAATTGCCATAAGCACTGTGACTAACGCTTCGGTGCTGAATGTTGCCCAGCTCGCGCCAATATATGAATACTGACGAATCACCAGGACGTTGACAATAATATTACATACAAGGCCACCGCCATAGACCCATGCGAGTAGTTTTTGTTTATTGAGGGCAATCATGGCGTTTGCCAGTAGCGCCCCGATGAAAATCATCGCAATTGCTCCTGACAATATTTGTAGCACTGGCGCCGACGCCGCGTACTGCTCCCCTCCCAAAAGCACCACAATGTCTCGCGCTCGCATGATGAGCCCAATCACCACAGGCACAACTAAAAATAACAATACATGGAGCGTCTTTTGAAACAACGCCTGAAATCGTTTCCGATCAGCCACTGCGTAATTCGACAACTGTGGCATAACAAGTCCCACGAACATTGCCGGAAAGAAAATAAGCGCTTCAAGCACCCGATATCCGATATTGTATATACCAACTGCCTCAGGGCCGCTATATACCGAGAGCAACAGCGTGCTTAACCGAAAATACAATGCGGTGATAATGACTGCAGTGCCAAGAGGCAACGCTGTGCGCGCAGTTGCCATCCATGCGCTCACATCAACTCGAAAACGAAACGGCACCAGCTTGTGCGCTCCAACAACATTCAGCACAAAGCTAATTCCTGCAGCAGCTATAAGCGCGGCGATCAACCCCAGTAATCCCCCATCCATCCACCCATACTGCACCACCGCCCACACCATCCCCAGCTGCACCACGCGGCCAATTAATTCAGCAACAGCAACTCGCCCCAGTTTCAAATATTTTTGAAACACGCCCATGAGCACCTGCGACGCGCTCAAGAAAAAAATGTGCAGCGTGCCGATGACGATGCCCAGGCGTACTATGTTCGAATACGGAAACAAAAATCCCGCAACAATCGCTGCAGCCAGTGCCACCACCAACGCGCCCACCCGTAGCGAAAACGCCGTACTTACAATGCGCGACTCCTCGGGGCCCGTAACATCAGGTCGTGAAATATCACGCACCAATAACGAATAAAGACCCAGGTCAGCAAAAAAACTAAACGTGTATAGTAACGCAATAATCGTAAAATAGTCCCCCACTTCCGCAGGCGATAGCGTCCGCGCAATCAACCCTACAATAACCAAGGAAATGATATTCCCAATAATCCGCGACCCTCCTGATAGTGCTGAATTTGCTGCGATTTGTTTCGAAAGCATTGTCAAGTGTTAGAAAAATTGAGAGCGTTGTCCCTGTCCATTCGTCATCAGCCTCGTGGCTCGCTGCACTATTGGGTCATGCGCCCTCGGCTTCGCGCTGCAGCGCTTACCGTGGAAGTGAACTATACGCGAAGCGCCGCAGAGCGTGCCTCATAGACATGAACAACCTTCTCTTAAGCTTTCTTATAGCCGCGCCATAAGTACTGCTCCTGAACAATCGAGAATGCCGTATTAGCCGCCCAATACAACGGCAAGGCCCCGGGCAACGTCAGTGAGATAAACACGGTCAGCCCAGGCATGAAATACAGCATCTGTTTCTGCATGGCTTGCATCATAACTTGCTGATTGGCAGGCTTATGTACAGCCCCCTCCTTGCCCGAATCGTCTTTCTTGCCATCTTTCTGCGGCGTGACCCCTAATTGCTGCCGTTGCTGCATAAATTTCGCTTGTATGAATTGAAGGGCACCGGCGATAATCGCCAGCTCGATACTCGCCTTACCGAGATCAACGATGCCAAGAAATGTCGTATGGATCGCCTCTGGTCGGGGAATAAATGAGTATAGTGTATTCAGATCAATGGTCGTGATCGTTCGAAATATCTGGAAAAGCGCCAATAGTATCGGTAACTGGATCAAGAGCGGCAAACACCCGCCCAGTGGATTCACCTTGTGGTCTTTGTATAGCTTCATGCTTTCCTGCGCGAGTTTTTCCTTGTTGTCTTTATATTTCTGCTGAATTGACTGTAGTTGGGGCTGAAGCTTTTGCAAATCCCGCTGGGACAAAATCGCTTTCTGGTTGAGTGGGAATAAAATCACTTTAACGAGGATGGTCAGTAATATAACGGCAATACCAAAATCACCCCCAGGAATAAAGCTCTGGAGCAATACCAGTAAGTTAAACAGCGGCTGAACAAGTGCGAGATTGAAAAATTCCGACATTGGACCAAATACAATTACTGATTATGTGCCAGCCGGCCAAGACGCCGTGGCACTGGATCAATCCCTCCATCGTGAAACGGCGAGCAGCGGGCAATGCGTCGCACCCCCAGCCACCCCCCGCGCACAATCCCAAATCGCTCTATTGCCTCTTTCGTATATTGCGAACATGTAGGATGGTGCCGACACATCCCCTGCGCCCGAAACGCCCGCAGTGGCCCATGATCGGGCGACAGCGTACGCTGATATAGCGAGATTGCAATAATGGCGATTCGTTGCATATATGCTGATACTAATAATTAGGTACTGTGTATATTTTCAGATAATCCGCGCCACCGCCCCGAGAAGTAAACCTCGGAGACTGCTCGGCATGGTCACGCCGTTGGCGTGCGAGCAGTCGAGAGCTTAGCGCGCGATTTCTCGCAGGGAAATCGACGCGCGGTACTTCGAGGGGCGGGGGCGCGAAAACTTTTAAAAGTAGCCCGCAAGTCTATATTTATTTAT
>MHXC01000053.1:6334-12668 GCA_001824325.1 Parcubacteria group bacterium RIFCSPHIGHO2_01_FULL_47_10b | reverse complement strand
AGGTCAGCCACGGCCGCCTCTCGCTCCTCTCGCGTTATCGGTGCCATCACCACAACCGCACAATGCACCCCGGGCCGAACCTGGTCGCGCACGTCATACAGCATAGCACGGATTTGCCGTTTGACACGGTTTCTCGCTACGGCATTGGCGGCAATCTTTTTCCCTGGCGCAACACAAAATTGGGAGCCGCCGTCATGCCCATCAGTCCATTTCACCATAAAAAAACGCGAACGCTTGCTGCGGCCGTTTGCAAAAACCTGTTCGACGTCGCGCCGCTTCAGTCGATACATCCGAGATAACATATAAGCCCAGCTTACCAACATTTCCCCTGTATATCCAGTAATTATCCAGATTTTATGCACAGCGTTATCCAGAACTTATCAGGGGGTTGCTTTTCCTATCCACTTTCAGGTACTATGGATGTGGATAACCTCATGCAATGAATGCACAAGAAATATGGGACGCATCGCTCGCGGAGCTTGAGCTTATAATCTCCAAGGCGATATTCAATACGTGGTTCAAATGCACTCGCGCCCTTGAAGTAAAGGGCACCGATCTTATTATTGCAGTTCCCAGCATTTTTAATCGCGAATGGTTGGACCAAAAACACGCAGAGGTGATTATCAAAACCGTTCGATCGATTGCGCCGGAGGTTCGCTCAATAAAGTATTTGATAAAGGCGCCTGCCACACCAATACTTACTCGGGTTGTCCGCCAACACCCGCAGACAACTCCAACCCCGACGATGGACGTAGTCCCCTTGTCAGCATCGCAAAAACAGCCCACTGCGCAACTCGCTCTTGTTGGGTCTGGCAATGGAACGATGAATGGCAGACATACGCACGATTCAGGCATTAATCCCCGATACCGCTTTGAAAATTTCATCGTCGGTCCGTTTAATGAGTTGGCGCACGCAGCTGCTCAAAGCGTCGCCAATAGCCCCGGCACCCGGTATAATCCCCTCTTTGTCTACGGCGGCGTCGGCCTTGGCAAAACACACCTATTACAATCCATTGGCAACCGGCTACTCGAACACAATAAAAATGCAAAGGTTCTCTATATAAGCTCAGAAAAATTTACGTCAGACTTGGTGAATGCGATTCGCTCTCAAACCACGGATGCTTTTCAACAGTTCTACCGACAGGTAGATCTTTTGATTATCGATGATGTGCAGTTTATTGCCGGCAAAGAAAAAACCCAGGAAGAATTTTTCCATACCTTCAACCACTTATATCAGTCCGGCAAACAGATCGTTTTGAGCTCGGATCGCCCACCAAAATCCATTCCTACGCTTGAGGGCCGTTTGCGCTCGCGTTTCGAAGGCGGCATGCCTGTTGATATTGGCGCCCCTGATTATGAAACGCGCGTCGCCATTCTACGGCAGAAATGCGAGGAATTTGATGTTTTGCTCGACGGCACTATAATCGATCTTATTGCCACAAAAATTACCCAAAATATCCGCGAGCTTGAGGGTGCCTTGAATCGCCTTGTTGCATTAAACGAACTTGGTGGCGAACTCTCAAAGGAAAAAATCGAAGAGGTGGTCGCGGAATTTTCCTCAAATACACAGAAGAGCATCAATCCACAAAAAATTATTGATGCCGTGGCGTTGCACTTCGACATCAATAAAGAAGACCTGCTTCGAAAAAATCGCCGCAAGGAAATTGCAATGCCGCGGCAGCTCATTATGTACCTGCTCCGCACCAAACTACAACAGTCATTCCCTGAAATCGGCCGACGCCTCGGCGGCAGAGACCATACTACCGTTATGTATGCAGTTGATAAAATTGAACGTAAACTTAAGACAAGCCAAGAATTTAAGGAGAAACTTGATATGATCACTGACCGGATATATAACTACTAAGCGTGGATAAAGTTGTTGATAGGGCTGTGGGCAAGTCGGTCATAAATGTGTTCAGAATCAGCGTATTATTATGTGGGTTAGTGGGGTATAGATTTTCGCCCCACGGCGTTCGATTCTTTTCCACCCATTGTACATGGCTTATGAAAGGTAGTATGCTGAAAGGGTGAGCTTGTTGGTCGTAGGAAATCGTCTCTTATCCCCATATCCACACCCCCTACAACAACAACTATATTATATGAAATTTATTATATTCAAAAATCGTCTTCAAAAAGCTCTCATAGCAGTATCTCGTATAACGACGAAAAATTTTTCCCTACCTGTGCTTGAGTATATGCTTGTTGAAGTAAAAAATAAAAAGATTTGTTTTTCTACAACAAACCTCGAGATCGCCATTCAGGTGTGGGCACAAGGGAAAATAGAGAAAGATGGGGCGGTTCTCGTGCCGGCGCAACTCATGAATCAAATTGTATCAGGACTGGATGCTGAAAAAATCGAGATTGAGTCAAAGGATATGGGCTTAGTAATTAAAACGGAGTCGTATGAAGGATTTGTGAAAGGTATTACGGTAGATGATTTTCCGGTAATCCCTAAAGTATCGAGTAAAAAAACATTTTCATTGCCGGCGCAAGAAGTCCGCAAGGGTCTGGCGCAACTTTCCAATATCATTGTTATCTCAGAGGCGCGACCTGAAATATCAGGGGCATATATTATTATTGAAGAAGATCAACTATGTTTGGTTGGAACAGATAGTTTTCGCCTTGGGGAGAAAAA
Source organism: Parcubacteria group bacterium RIFCSPHIGHO2_01_FULL_47_10b (assembly GCA_001824325.1). Taxonomy (GTDB): domain Bacteria; phylum Patescibacteriota; class Minisyncoccia; order 2-01-FULL-47-10; family 2-01-FULL-47-10; genus 2-01-FULL-47-10. The sequence continues at coordinate 10,033 of MHXC01000053.1, read as the reverse complement.
GATAAAGCTCCAATCGCCGCTTACAAAAAAGGACGACCCGATTAAAATGATAATCCCTCTTAAGGCGGTACAAGAACTTATTCGGCTTATGGAATATCAGGGCGAGGAGCTTGTATTATCGGTTGAACAGAGCCAGGCGCTATTCGATATGGGCGATATTCATGTCGTGTCGCGGTTAATAGAGGGAGTGTATCCGGATTACAAAAAAGTGGTTCCGCAGGAATTTGGACTTGAGTGTGTAATACCAAAGCCGACGATTGTGGAAAAAATTAAATTAGCGAGCCTTTTTAGTCCAAAAACAAATGATGTAAAGTGTGATATTTCAGTAAAACAACAGCAACTCACACTACAAGCAGGATCATCTGCGATGGGAGAGACAACGGTTGTGGTACCCGTTAAAGCTCAGGGAGAGGACTTAAAGGCAGTGTTTAATTATCGATTCTTACTCGACGGACTGGCAAATATCGAGGGGAACACAGCGATATTCCGTTTTGATAAGCAGTTTAAAAAACTCTTGATTCGCGCAAAAGAAGCCAAGGACTTTATCTATGTAGTAATGCCCATAAAGGAGTGATATGCAGGATCTCAATAGTTTATTGGCGAAGCGAGCTCGCTCAATATTGTCGTCGGAGGGTTCAAATAATACAAAAGCGCTTTCGGCCGGAGAGACAATTGTTGCCGAGGTTCTTCATGGTGAGGGATATGACACGGTGAAATTGCAGTTTGTGGCGAGTAAAACGCGCCAAGCCGGCGTGTTGGCGCCGAATGCTTACGTGGCGCAGGATATACGGCTACGCGCACAAGAACTGATAACAAAGATAAACCGGCGAGCGGGGCGGGTAATAGTGACGCAGATATTAGTGCGAATTGTTTAGCGCTTTTGGGAAACCGCGAAGGGCGTTGTTGGGCTTTTAATGACTGTCCCATCGACGTCTTCTATAAGTACAAATAGGGCGTATTTACCGGGCTCGTTCGGCGCGGTACGCCAACGGAATGAATAGCGACCCTCTGATATGGACGCATATGCCTTAATTTCTTTCCATTGATCGGGGTTGTCTATGGGCGCGTAATAGATCGTTGCACTTGCTTTTTGGGTTTCTCCTGTGAGTTCAAATGAAATACGATACGGAGGAGCTGACTCGATGATATCATCTATGGTGACGGTAAGCGAGTCGCTCGTTTCACGCGGCTTAATTGGTGAATCTCCCGTTGTGATAGAAATAGAATCACTGGCTTGGTTGAGCGCATCATCAAATACTTTCGCCGTAATTACAAAATCGTGTGGCGATCCGTTCCGTGGAATCGTTGCAGTTATTTCATAGGGGAATCGCTTATCGGTCCCAATAAACTCATTGTCGAGAAAAAAATCAACTTGTTGAATGTCGAATGAAGAATTGGCAACAACGTGGATATCCACGGCATCGCTTTTTACCGATGCTCCATCGTTTGGGCTCGTGATTCTGATCGTTGGGCGGTTGGTCGACGTATGAATGTCGTCCACTTCTGTTGGCGGTAGTTGATTATATCCCTCGCTTACTGACTGTTGTGCAACCCATTCCCGTACAGGCGCTTCCCACTTTTCGTATTCTGGGTCTCGCTCGTCTGGTGTTGGAATCGGTCCTCGTGGATTATCTTTTTGTACGTAGTGCAAAATTGAATGCACCTCGCGATACGAACGTTGTTCAATAAGGTCTGGTGGGGTAAATTCGGTGGCAAGCTTGCCAGTCACAGTGTCGATGTTGACGATGCGTTCGGTGGCAAAATTCCCATCGAGAACAGACTTATTGGTAACGACTGGTTGCGGCGGGGTAAATGATTCAGTTGCTGCGTTTTCTAGGGAGCGCAGCGCTTCGACCATAAATGCGTTCCAGATCGGCGCGGCAACCACAGACCCATCAGCCCCCTTTCGCATCTCCTCGTTGTTATTATTCCCGACCCATACTGCCGTGACGATTGAGGGCGAGTACCCAATGGTCCATGCGTCGTGGAAATCATTCGTGGTACCAGTTTTCGCCGCAACACTATACCCAGGGATAACCAAGCGATTATTGCGGCCAAATACTACTGAACGAGCTTCGTTGTCCGAAAGAATGCTGTTAATTTGGCGCGCGATTTCAGGATTGAGCGCCATGTTAGATTTTTGAAGAGCGCGACTATTGGAAGTAGTATCAGCCCGTTGGACTCGTTGATCCCATTCGATGGCCTTGTCTGTTTTGTTGGTGATTGAAAGTATTGGTACTGGCGTTACTCGCGTTCCTTCTGTCGCGAATGCGCCGTATGCTGCAGCCATTTCTAGCGGCTTTACCTCGCCGGCGCCGAGCACAAGCGCAAGGCCGAAGCGCGACCGATCGGTGAGCGTAGTGATGCCGAGTGATTCAGCGGTTTTTATGGTGTCGTCGATGCCGGCAAGATAAAGCGTTTTGACCGCCGGGATATTAAGCGATCGCGCAAGTGCCTGGCGCATTGTCACGGGGCCGCTAAATGTACCGGTATAGTTTGGCGGCGCATAGGGCCCCTCGGGGCCGCCGGGAAATACCGTTTCGAGATCGAAGAGCATCGTATCTGGTGAATAGCCCTTGGCGAATGCAGTGGCGTAGGCAAACGGCTTAAATGATGACCCGGGTTGGCGGGGTCGGATAGTAACATTGACCTGGCCATCATGTTCAATGTCGTCGAAGTCGCGCGATCCCACCATGGCGATAATTTCTCCGGTATGCGTGTCGAGCGATACGAGCGCGGCATTACCCGCATTGTAATTCTTTTCATTTAGTTCTGCTTGATTTGCCACGATCTGCTCGGCGCGCTGCTGTAAGTCATAATTGAGCGTTGTGATCACGGTATAGCCGCCGGTTTCAAGCGCGTCTTTCCCGAATTTTTCTTCCAACTGTTCGATGATATACATGACGAAATGAGGCGCTTTAATACCGGTTCGTCGTTTAGCGAACGAGACATTGGTCGTCAGCGCGGCGGCGAGCTCTTCTGCATTGATATATCCCTGTTCGCGCATTCTTGTGAGCACCAACTCGCGGCGATCGGCCAAGTCTTCGGGGTGTGACCCATACGGCGATAAATATGAAGGGGCTTGTGGAAGCGCGGCGAGCGTGGCCGCCTCAACAAGTGAAAGGTCGACGGCTGGTTTGGCAAAAAATGTTTGTGACGCCGATTCTATCCCGTATGCGTTTGAACCATAGGGAATTTGGTTGAGATAAAAGCCCAATATTTCATCTTTGCTGTACCGGCGCTCCAATAAAATGGCGAGAATAACCTCTTTGATTTTTCGGGTGAATGTGCGCTCGTCTGACAATAATGCTTTTTTGATATATTGTTGCGTGATTGTCGAGCCGCCTTGAGAAACGCTGCCGCCGCGTATATTAACGAGCACTGCCCGTGCAATGCCGCGTAAGTCGAAACCATAATGCGTATAAAAATCTTTGTCTTCGATGGCAACTGTGGCATCTTTGAGGTCTTGCGGAACCTGGTCGTATGGAATCACGGTTCGGCGTTGCTCTCCTGCGATTTCATAGAGGAGCGCCGTGCCGGTGCGATCATAGATTTTAGTTGACTCGGTTGGTCCTTGGGTTATGGCAACGTCAGGATCTGGGAGATCTTTCGCGAAATAGACGAATATACCAATGCCAAAAAGCACCCCAAAAAGCACGGCTACGAGGCCGAGCTTGAAAAGGAAGCGGATGATTCGTT
>MHXC01000053.1:0-6328 GCA_001824325.1 Parcubacteria group bacterium RIFCSPHIGHO2_01_FULL_47_10b | reverse complement strand
GTTTCATCATTTCGGGTGAGGACCAATAGTAAGCATATAATAACAGCTGCCTTCGATATAAAAAAGGAAGCGCCACGATTTATCTACGCGCGCTTGCCAGATGCGCCCCCTGTCATCATATATTTTTGCGCGAAGCGACGGATGTCGCAGATTAGTAATGAGGAACAACAGCTGCTTATTGAATAAAAGTTGTTTTACCCGAGGAGCCGCACGGTACTGCTTCTTGAACTTGTCGGTAAAGACAACATCCATAGCAGTTAACTATTAAGTGCTTTTATTGCCGCTTCGGCTGTAGAAAAAGGGCCAATTACCCTCCCAGCTTTTAGATCACTTAGCGCCTCACTCAAGTCTCTATCAACAAGTTTCTTTGGCTTGATAAGAGCGGCATCATTGAGAATCGTCACCTCAACAAAATCTCCTTCATTGAGGCCGAGTTCTTCAAAGATAATTTTTGGAATAGTGACCTGTCGGTTAGTGCGTATCTTAACCACAGGAGCACGGTTTGTTATGTTAGCCATAATAGCATTTTAATACGCTAATAGTGAAAGTCAACACAGTTATTTCAATTTGATTTACACAATACGGCGAATTTGGTACGCTTACAGATATGACAGACGAGCTAATCGAAAAACTACTTACTCGCAATGTTGAGACATTGTCCCCTGAAGATGCGCTGGCAACCCAATTAGCCAGCGGCAAACGGCTACGAGTCAAGCTGGGCATTGATCCAACTGGCCCAATGATCCACTTAGGGCATTCGGTGATTTTATGGAAGTTGCGGGAATTTCAGGACTTAGGACACCAGATTGTGCTCATTATTGGCGATTTTACGGCGCGAATCGGCGACCCATCAGACAAGACAGGACGGCGGCCCGTGTTAACACTGGAACAAATAGAAGCCAACGTTGCGCAGTATCGAGAGCAGGTTGGGAAAGTGCTCGACCTTGATAAAGTTGAGTTTCGTTATAACAGCGAGTGGCTGGAGAAACTCACGTTTGACGATATTATTCGTTTGACTCGTTTATTTACGGTGAATCAAATGCTTGCGCGGCGGAACTTTGCCGATCGCTATAAGGCAGAACAGCCGATTGGCCTGGACGAACTTCTCTACCCTATTATGCAGGGCTATGATTCGGTTGCGATTGAAGCAGATGTTGAGCTCGGCGGCACTGACCAGTTATTTAATCTTGGCGCGGGGCGCGTCATACAAGAGGCGTTCGGGCAAGCGCCGCAATCTATATTGGTATGCAAAATGCTACTGGGAACAGATGGAAAAAAGATGAGCAAGAGCTCGGGCAATACCATTGCGCTTGGTGAATCGCCGACACAGATGTTTGGGAAAATTATGGCCCTAGACGACGCAATCATGCAGGAATACTTTGTGTTGGCAACTGATGCCAGCGAAGAAGAAATTGGGAGCGCGCTGGCAGAGAAAAACCCACGCGACACAAAGCTGCGCTTAGCGGAGTGCGTGGTGCGACGGTATTATGGCGAAGAGGAAGCAATGAAAGCCCGCGAGGGGTTTGTGAGGACGTTTAGTGAGAAAAGAGGGGATTTGTTAATCAATGTGTCTGATGCCATAACCATTTCAGATACGGTTTTGACTGGTTTAGAAATTTTAATGGCGTCTGGAACGGTCAAGTCAAGGACGGAGGCAAAAATGGTCATTCAGCAGGGCGGGCTTAAGATTAATGGAAAGGTGGTTGGTGATCCTAGTGAGAGGATTAAGGTTAGCGACGGAATGATTGTTCAGAAGGGCAAACACTACTTTGGGCGGATTGTAGTAGAAAATTCTACTGTTTAAGGAAAGGACAAGTAGAGTGAAGTAAAACTATATTCTATGACCCCCAACATCGCCCTCATTCTCGGCTCGTTTCACAAGAAGCGGGTTGAGCGCATGTTAAAAAAAGCAAGGCGCGTTGCGAAAGAGCTGGGGCTTCATATTGCACAGGAAGTCTGGGTTCCGGGGTCGATGGAAAAACCACTTGCCTTGAAGCGTGTTTTGGCGTCACCGCATATTGCAGGAGCTGTGGTGCTTGGCATTATCGAGCGAGGCGAAACAAAACACGGGCTTGTAATGGCCCAGTCAGTCATTCCATTGATTTTGCAGCTACAACTCGATTTTATGAAACCCGTCGGAGTCGGAATTCTTGGTCCGGAAATCTTGGATAAACAAATTGATGAACGCTTAGAGGCATATGCGGAAAAGGCAGTGAGGGCGGTGAAGGAGATGTTGGAGTTACTGGAATGAATCCTCGCAACTACTTCCACTTTTGTACTCAAAATGGAATTTTGACCACCAAAATTGTTGACAACCGTACCTTGGGGTGTTAGTATGACACTGTATGACAAACATTATACGAAGCACACAAGTCGTTTCCATATCGCTGACCTCACAGTTGGCAAGTTTACTCGATCAATCAAGAAAATCACGCGGTTTATCGCGCAGCGCTTTTATTGCATCTTTAATAAAAAGTAGTGCGGACGAGGGGCGATGGCAACAGATCTATAATAAAGGCCGTAATACAGCCATTAAGTTTGGAATAACGAGTGAGGACGACATAGATAGAATTATTCATGGCCGATAAACAACGAGTAGTTTTTGATACGAATATTATTATATCAGCTGTCGTCTTCGGCGGCCCACCACGACTGTGCCTTGAGTTTGCTCGCGAGGGGAGGTTCGAGCTTTTTATTACGAGCGCAATATTACTAGAATTGTCTCGAATTCTGGCAAAAAAATTCGACTGGGAAAGGGAATCCATAGAAAAGTTAATTAAAGCACTTAGTGAGACTTCTCACGTAATAGAGGTGGTGCACAAGATAAACACGATAATTAGCGACGACTCTGATAACAGAATCCTTGAGGCAGCTGCACAGGCAAGAGCCCACCTTATAGTATCTGGGGATAAGCGCCACATATTGCCACTGAAGAAATATAAAAAAACAAAAATCATAACAGCGGCTGAATTTTTGAAGCAGATCTAATGAATTGGCCATGGGAAAAGGCCTTGCTCGGCGCTATGAAGCAAGGCCCTTTCATTTATTTCCTTGAAGAATAATCCTAAGAAACTCTGATGGAAAAATCTTTGTGATACCGCGATAGTACTAAGACCTAAGGAGTGGAAGTCGCCACTAACGAGATAATCAGCTTTCGCGGCGAGTGCACACGCCAAAATGATGTTGTCCTTTGGGTCGGCTTTAACCACCCGTACAAGCGGAGGGTTTGTAATGATTATCGAAAGATGGCGTAGGTATAGCAGGTATGCCTCAATAACTTCATCGGTCAAATGGTATTTATGAAAAAGGCGGCCATAGTGAAGCACGCGATCGGTTTCTTTGAGAATATCTTCGGACAAGCATACATTAAAATCGCCCACTCTACGTAAAATTTGATCAGGGATGCCGCTCCGACCGCGCTTGATAAGGCCACTAACTAAGGTATTTGTATCAAGGACAGCCCGTATGATGACTTACAGCTTTTTATTTTTTGTCGTGCGAACGGCCGCTTGAACATCGCGGGCAACTTCTACTTGGGTGAATTCTGTATTGTGCGATTGGACTTCGTCTAGGAGTTGGTGGAGGCCCTTAATAGCCTGATTTCGACCCATTATCATAGTAGGTTTCAACATAATGCCGCTTCCTTGCATGACTGCTTCTAAATAGTCACCCTCCTTAAGTTGTAAGGCGTCGCGAAACTTGGCAGGCAGAGTCACCTGACCATGACGAATAAGCTTGATAAGCGACCCAGGTTTTATATTTTTTTGTAGTTGCACAGGAGGCATTAACGTAAATTACGTGATTACGTAATAAGTATATATAATGATAACTACATGTCAAGCCCAACAAGAAGTAATATAGAACAAAATTACTCTCATTCACACTCCCCTCTTCCTCTTCACTTGCGGATCTATCAAGAATTTTTTGAGGTCGCGGCGGCCGATTAAAAATTTGTAGGCCAGTTTTGAGCGGTCTGCCAAGCTCACAATGGCTTTAACTTTTTCGCCGCGGAGCTTGAATATAAGTTCGATATATGAGCGCTGTTCGCGACCGATAGCGCTGCGCACGAATTTTGTTTTTGCGGATTTTACATCAATTCCCAGTTTTATCGCCAGTCCGCGATCTATCGACGAGCTCATAGCTCCGGTATCTACTTTTGCCATAACGGGAAACTCCTTGAGGTCCTTTTTGCCGTATAACAGCTTTACCGGCTCAACAATGCCGATGAGGGTTCTGCCGGAATGGGTGTCAACTTCTTTGTTTGTGGTTTTGCCGAATAAGCTTTGGCCGATGGCAACTGCTTGCTCTACCTGCGTGTCTTTTTTGACTTTCACCTGCTCGAGCCGGATGCGCAGTGGTGCGAGATTTGCGAGTTGAACTTTGAGGCCAGGGCGAACGTTGAGCTCGAGGATCTTGGGTCCCGTATCTTTGTCTATGGCGATATCAACTCCAACAAACGAAATGCCAATAGCGCGCTGCGCTTGCACCGCAAGGGTTAACACTTCGTGCCAACCCGGAATCACAATGCCCGCGACTTTCAGCCGTGTTTCTGGCAGCTCGATGATAATTTTGCCCTTTCCAATAATACCGGATGTGGTAATGCCCGTAGACATATCGATGCCAGCGCCAACAGCTCCCTGTTCGAGGTTTGCCTTACCTTGTGATTTCTTGGTGGGCAGTCGCAGCATCGCCATTACCGGCACGCCATTGTAGATAATGACGCGGACATCGGGCACGCCACGATATACATATGGCTTAAGGTCTGGGTGAATCTTTACGCGTTCCTCGAAGAATGCTTTATCAGGCTGCGAGCCGAGCGAAAAGTTGCCTTCGATAATATTGCCGACATGTGTTTTTAGCACGGCTACATCAATGGGCTCGCGGTCTGCCTTGATCCAAATATTTGTACTCCCCTTTTGCTTCCCGTAGACCACAATAATTCCTCGCCCGCCTAGGCCTAGGTTTGGTTTTACCACAAAGCTGTTTGGTAGCGCCGCCCAGTCGAAATCATGCAGCGAGTGGAACGAGCTGATAATGCCATAGGTCGCTGCAACAGGCAGGCCGGCCTTGCGGAGCGCACGTTTGGTAAGCAATTTATGATCAATGGTGCGGCGTATTTCGCGGTTATACCCCGCGCTGATATAGTTCAAATTGCGGGCATTCATGCCCAATACGTCGCTCCCGCCGACAATGTAGCGTAAAAGGTTCATACTGATGATGTGATCATGTTTTGGGCTTTTTGAAAATTGCGCGGAATTTCCACATTTCTGTGAGTCGCAGGCCGCTCCAGCGAGCTAGTAACAAGTTGATCACGAGCGAGCCGACAATGATGACCGAAGGGTGCGAGAGCAGATACGTCTGTAGCACGGGCCACTCAATAAGGTAGAACGCGGCGATAACGAGCACAAGAGTTTCAATTGTCAGCCAGAACGCGGTGCGGGCGCTTTGTTTTATTTGTATCGAAACAAACTCTTCTACAAGGAAAATAATAATAAGAATCGATAGAATGGAAAAATTAATTTCTTTATACAATGCAACTTGAGAGCCAAGATAAAACAATGCGAGAACTACTGCTGATGATAATGTAAGTACGATTGCCATGCGAGGGATGTATAACAAGCGTAATTTACTGAACAGCAGCCGAGCGAGCGTCGCAACAATGAGAATTAAGAGCAGCATGAGTAAACCGGGGCCAAGGCCAATGGTAAGTAAAACGTATGTCAATAAAAGCGGCACATACAAGCCAAAGCTGCGCAAGCCGATCACTTGTCGAGAAAAGGCAAATATGGTGGCAACAAGCGGCACTGAAAGCAAAAATACCAACGTGTCATGCGAGATACCTGCGTCGATCATTGCTTGGAGGAGTGGGTGCATACGTGTGTTTATGATGTTATGAACGCCTGCAACTCATCGTTTTATTTGTATGTGCGTGGGTGATCGCAATTGCCAGGGCGTCGGCGGCATCGTCTGGCTTCGGTCGCGCCGATAAGCGTAGTAGCCGCATCACCACATCCTGTACTTGCTCTTTACTCGCTCGCCCATACGTAGTGAGCGCCTGCTTTACCTGTAGTGGCGTGTATTGATATATCGGATAACCGCGACGCGCTAATGTAAGCATAATTGCCCCTTGCGCCTGACCGGTGACAATAATCGTTTTCTGATTCTTAAAGAAGAACACTTTTTCCATGGCGACTTCGTTTGGTTGGTACGCGTCTAGTAACTGTTCAAGTTTTCGTGCAATTGCGAGTAAGCGTTGTTCGGGCTCGGTACCGGCAGGGGTTTCAATCACCCCACATTCGATGTAGCGTAATTTGACCGGCGAGACGCT
>MHXC01000052.1 GCA_001824325.1 Parcubacteria group bacterium RIFCSPHIGHO2_01_FULL_47_10b | reverse complement strand
CTACCAACCAGAGGGCGGACGAACATATCGCGGAACGGCATTTCGATCGAGCGTAAGTGGCAAAACGCTCCGTACAGTTAAGAGTGGAATCGGACGAATCGTTCAGGACACGGACACGGTTGTATTGCCGGTATGGGCAGGGGGTGGCGATGAGGTTATGCCCAACGAACGAGAGGGTGAACCGTTTCACCTATCCTTTCCGCGATTTTGGCGGCCGATGACAATAACGTTCGGCGACCCAGTGAACGCTCGAGATATTCGGGGCGCTACAGTTGAGGAAACGTGTCGAAACCTTGAGGAGGTGATGTTGAAAACAGCAGAAATGTGACGGGTCCATGCGCTACGGCGTTTGGACTTTTCACTTTGTACTAGAGCGAGCTGTTGTATCGCCGATCCCGTTTTTATAGTCCGCCAACGCCTTTGTCACGCGCCATACATCTCCGGCGCCCATACTGACCACAACCTCATTGCCCCGCAGATGCTCCATAAGGAAAAAGGTGGCGCGCTCGATAGTTGGGATATGTTTGACGTGAGCGCTTGGTTTAGAAGCAAGAAGCGTGCGCCACGATTTTTTGATAGCGCGAGCGAGCTGGGCGGAACCAATTTTTCCTTGCGCTTCGCGCGCTGAACCGTATACATCAAGAATAATAACGAAATCAGCATTGGTGAAACTGTGGGCAAAGTCGGCGAAGAATGTCTCGGTGCGAGTATACGTATGCGGGTGAAATACAACATAGAGAGGTTTTTCAGGGTACATATCACGGATTGCTTGCAATGTAGCTTGAACTTCTGTTGGATGGTGTGCATAGTCGTCAATTAAGATGGCGCCGCGGTACGATCCCATGGGTTCCATGCGCCGCTTAATACCGGCAAATGAACGCAGCGCTGCGGTGATGGTGTTATCGTCTATACCACATAGTCGCGCGACTTGGGTTGCTGCTGCTGCGTTTTGGAGATTATGTGTGCCAGCAAGATTCGGCTGCAAGTGCAAACCCTGCCCGTCACTACCACGGAATTCGTGGACAGCTGCTTTTGTAGCGTGAGGTGCGCGAACAAGGTCAACGAGATCTTTATCTTGGGCATTTATTACGAGATGCGCTGTTGGCGGCAATGTGGTAATGAGCTTTTTGTATGCTCCGAGATATGATTGAGCCGTAGGGAAATAATCAGGATGGTCCCAATCGGTGTTCGTGATTACTAATATATGTGGCTTGTACAATAAAAATTTCTCTTCGTAATCATCGGCTTCGATTACTATATAGTCACTCTGGCCTGCACGGGCATTACTTTGCCAGGAGATCAACGAACTTCCGATCAGCGCTGATGGATCTAATCCTGCCTGCTCAAAAATCCACGCAATCATGGCAGATGTTGTGCTCTTTCCGTGAGAGCCAGTAACTGCAATCCCCTGCTTGTGGGCATTGAATACCGAGGCAACAGCTTCGGGATATGTCAGGAGCGGTAGATCGTTTGCGAGCGCCGCTTGGATTTCAGGATTTGGAGTAGTAATTTTTTTGTGTGAACTCCCTTGATACAGGAGGTATGCAGTGGACGCAATGATGAGCTCGGCATCAGACGGAACGTGGGCAGCGTCAAATCCATCGAAGAATGGAATATTGTTACGTCGTAAAATATCGTCGGTGAAAAAATGTTCACGAGTATCAGATCCACTGACGTCGTACCCCTGCGACTTATACAATAGCGCAAGTGCCGACATGCCAACGCCTTTTATGCCAATCATATAGATTTTTTTTGGCTTCGTTATTGGAGTTTTTTGGGTCATAGATCCTTGATCGATTTATTGCGAAACAGTTATGTTGCGTGTGTGCGATATCGGGCTACAAGATACGGAAATATCACCACTGCATTCCATGCTCGTTTGATTCGTTGCGGTTCAATGTATAATCGCCACAACCACTCTAACCCACATCGACGCAAAAATCGAGGCGCTCGCGGTAATGCACCAGCCAATATATCAAATATACCCCCCACCCCAATAACCACGCGCACCTGTTCAAAGTCGTTCCGATGTTCAGCAATCCAATGCTCTTGTTTGGGCGAACCGAGCCCGACGCATAGAATCCGTGCATTCGAGCGATTGATTGCAATAATAGCACCCGTGGCATCTGTTGCACCGGGATCGTCGAGATTTGAACCATATCCGTGATGCCAATTCGGGATATCAAGCTGTTCCGCTGCCGTTTTTACAATCGATTCGTGTCCGCCGAAAAAGAAAAATTCACGCGAATCAATGGTGGCGATTAAATGAGATAACAGTTCAATACCCGTCACCCGATGTAAGCGATGACGGCGCAGCAACAAAAGCGCGAGCACGATGCCAATCCCATCGGGGACAATAACGTCAGTTTGTTGGAGTGTTTCGCGGAGTATGGGGTCGCGACGAGCATGAACAAAGAGTTCCGGATTGGCCGTTACAATCCATAGGACATGGTCGCGTGTTTTTTTGCGCAACATAAGCTTGGTTGCGCGCGTGATATCATTGATTGAAGCTGTATCAATCGGTATGCCCAGTAGCGTCTCGCTCATAGGTTAGGTATGATAAAGCTATATGTATATTCTTGACGTTATCCCCCTTCGCGCTATTCCTCGCTCGCACGAGCAGGTATTAAGCTATTTTTCCAGTGCTGTTGTTGCTGTTGGGGCAGTTATTGAAGCCCCTTTAGGAAAACCCGGTGGCAAAGGAAGCATCACCGGCATCGTACTCCGGTGCGCCACATTGCGTGAGCGGAAACTTCAATTACGCAAAGGAGCTGATTTTCGTCTGCGTCCCATTACACGTATTATACAACCTCGTGCCTGCGTTTCCGAAATACAACTGGCGTTGGTTCAATGGATGAGCGACTATTACTGGACGCCATTGGGAGTTGCCCTGAAGACCGTCCTACCTCCCCAGTTTGCAGCCAAGCAGACTGGTTTGCAAGGGATTGTAGACAAAAAACATCCGCGCGGTGTTATTCTTCATGTATTTCCGGATCGTGCATCCCTTGATTGGTTTGTGCAGCAATGCTCGGAGCATAATCAACACTCGCAACGTATAGACGCGGTGTACCATAGCGATATGTCGGCCGCAAAACGCCAAGTTATTTGGGACGGCGTGGCGAGTGGGATTTTTCAGAATATTGCAGGAACGCGTGGATCAATTTTTCTTCCATTTCAAAACATTGAACAATTGATCGTCCACCATGAACAGAGTCCGTATTATAAGTCGTGGGATCAGCATCCGCGCTATGATACGCGCGCTGTGGCGCAACGGCTGGCGCATTTGCATAAGGCACCAGTCATATATGAGAGCTATGTGCCATCGGTGCAATCTTACTATTATGCATCGCGCGGCTCGATGAAGCTTCGCATGCCGGACGAGCCCACAGTAGCGAAGCCGCAATCAGGCCCGGCTTTGGAAATTATAGATCTTCGGCGTTTCGACAACGATGAGCGAATTATCAGTCCTCGTTTACTTGCGGCCATTAAGTCAAGCCAACATGCTATTTTATATAGCAATCGTCGTGGATTTGCAACGGCAGGGCTGTGTCCATCGTGCGGCCATATCTATGTATGCTCGAACTGTCAGGTGCCGTTAAAACTTCACGCGCAGCCACCGCGCTTTCTGTGTCATCAGTGCGGTAAGTTGGAACCGGTGCCAGCATATTGTCCTGAATGTGGCAGCGCTAAAGTGCGTTTATCGGGCGGAGGCACGCAACGGCTGGAGCGACTTATACAAAAACAGATTCCAACCGCAACAATCATGACTCTAGACGCTGATGCCACACCCCGCTATGCAGCGCAGCAGCGCACTGTCCATGCATTTCAAACTCATGAATTTCAAAAATGTGAAAAAACACCATGTATTCTTGTATGTACGGCAATGGGACTAAAATTTGCGGATTCTCTTCGGGCTGAAATAGTCGCTATGGTGAATCTTGATACAGAACTCGCCGTGCCTTCATACGATAGCCAAGAGCGACTCCTACAAACCCTTGATTCTTTGCGGCGGATGAGCCAAAATACCTATATAATTCAAACCTATCGACCGGATCAGGAGACCCTTGTATTTCATAAAAGTGGTACGATCGAACTGTTTTACCAGAAAGAATTAGAACTTCGACGCACGTACTCCTATCCTCCCTTTGTGCGGTTTATCCGGCTATCAATACGAAAATCGCGCGAAACACACGCAGCATCTGATGCACAGCAGTTATACGAGCGATTGGTTACACAATGTAACTTCCTAAAGAAGAAATTACCCGATGAGATGTCCCAGGTACGATTATTTGGTCCTGCTCCATCGCCGTTGCCACGCATTCGCGGCATGTATGAATATCAGATCATAATTTCCCTCGGAACCACCAAGCGAATCATTGCAACGAGTTTACTCCGCATTGTACCGAGCAGCTGGACTATCGACGTAGATCCTCGTGATATTATATAAACAGCGCATGACAATACTCCCTATCGTAACTGGTGTAGACACCCCCATCCTTCGAGCGAAAGCAAAGGACGTATCGTCGGTTACGCCTGAATTGCGGATGCGAGCGCGCGATATGGCCCATACCATGCAATCAGCCGAAGGAATCGGACTAGCAGCCCCGCAAGTCGGTACAGGTGTGCGATTATTTGTGGTTCACCCACTGGCATTTACGTCGAATGATAGTCGGTATTCTGTGCGCGAGGGAGTTACGTCTATTGAAGAGCTCAAGACGCTTGCATTTTTTAACCCCGTTATTCATACGTGTTCGAAACGCAGCGATATTGCAGAAGAAGGGTGCTTAAGTCTCCCCGGAATCGTTGGCTTTGTTGAGCGTAGTACGCGGATTGTGTTCGAAGCGCTTGATATCAATGGTAATCGTATTGCCATATCTGCAAAAGGCCTCTTGGCTCGCGTTATACAGCATGAATGCGACCACCTTGAGGGTGTTTTAATAGTTGATAAACTCGTTCCCGATCCTGACCCCACAAAACGTGTCACCTACAAACGATACAATCACTAATAATAGCAAGGTAGTTTTTTTTGGCTCGAGCCACTTCTCTGTCCTTGTGTTGCAAGAGCTTTTGCATACGCCATTTCGACCAGCGCTCATCGTTACCACTCTGGATAAACCGGTTGGACGCAAGCAAACTATTACCCCAACAGAGGTTGCAGTAATGGCCGAAAAGGAAGGAATCGCGGTATATAAGGTGGATAGGTCAGGAATGATAGCACACAAATTTCAAGAAGTTCTAATGTCGCATAATATTATACAGGATACAGTTGGTATCGTCGCTTCGTTTGGCTTGCTGATCCCCCAAGCAGTACTCGACCTTTTCCCGAAGCACATCTTGAATATCCACCCATCGCTACTGCCGCTTTATAGAGGCGCTTCCCCGATTCAGGCAGCGCTTTTACACGGCGATACTGAAACAGGCGTGTCGATTATGCAGCTTGTGGCAGCGATGGACGCAGGGCCGATTATTGCACAGGAACGTGTTGCAATTAGCACTGACGATTTATATGCAACACTCGAAGAAAAAACGGCTATGATCGGGTCAATGCTTCTCTTGCGTGCGCTACCCCGTTGGCTTAAAGGGCGTGAGCGCCCAGTTCCTCAAGATGAGAGTCGAGTCACCTATACGCGCCGATTCAAAAAGACTGATGGCTTAATCGACTGGTCTCGCCCGTGCCAAGAGATTCACAATCAGATTCGGGCATTTGCAACATGGCCAATCGCCTATACTTTATGGAATGGTAAGAGACTTCAAATACTTGAAACGGAATGCATACCGTCAAAAAGCCGCAAAAAATCAACGAAAAATGCGAATGCTGTAAAATTTGTCTTTTATAACAACACGTCAGCAGTTGCATGTATAGACGGCCATTTAGTGCTCAATAAACTAAAGCTCGAGGGAAAACAAGCACAATCTGGCAAAGCGTTTATCGTCGGTTATCCGAGCTTTATCAATTCAAATTTTTGAAGTTCGTAATCCACAGCGAATCCATTATATATAACCACTCATTAGAATTTGACACCGCGACTATGCGGATTTTTTATTTTTTGCTGAGCGCGCTATACTGTCACTACTTTATCGGGAGGTGGGGAAGTATGTGTCCAGATTGTGGTGTTCCGTTAGAGACGTATAGCGTCGGCAGCGAGACGTTTGGGAAGATGTCTCGATGTCTGAAATGTGGGGGGTATTTTAAGGAATTACCCCTGGGGCAGCCCGAACCTGCGCATTTTTCAAATGCTGTGCATTGTAACGAGAAGCTCCTTGGGGAAAGGTACTACGCCATGTAGTACTCTTACCATGGAATAAGGCGGGCTCTTTCATTCGGAAACACTGCCAACGCAACATCCTGGCAGTGTTTTCCTTTTCTCGAACGCCGACTCCATCACTCCCTCACAATCGGAAAGTTCACAATAAATCGAGATCCTTTGCCCTCAATACTTTCAAGTTTAATAGTGCCACCCATTTGTTCAACGAGTTGTTTCGTGATCCAGAGCCCAAGCCCCGTGCCCGGGATCTTATTACTTTCCTGGCTTTTCACGCGATAGAATTTACGGAACAGTTGCTCTTGGTCAGTGGCCGATATACCCATACCCTCATCTTCTACGACTATTCGTACCTGATTCGGCGTTTCCGAAGCGCTTACGGTCACTGCGCCTTGCGCGGTATATTTAATCGCGTTCGCAATCATATTGGACATTACCTGGTGGAACCGCTCTTCGTCAACCCGAATGGATGACTTTGAGTCCAAATTAACAACGAGCTTCAACGCTTTTTTGAGCACCTGCGGCTGCATTTGGTCGATGACTTCCTTGATGATTGCCACCGGTTTTAGCTTTTTGAACTCGAACTCTATGCCCTGTTCGATATGAGATACCTCTAATAAGTCTTCGATAAGATCGGAGAGCCGCATGGTACTATCGAGCGTGCGTTGGACCACATCTGAAATATTCTTTGGTGCCTCACCATAGGTATTATCCAAGATATTACTCAAAAAGCCCCGTATAGACGTTACGGGTGTGCGTAGCTCATGGGCGGCAATCGACACGAACTCGTCTTTTTGTTTGTCGAGTTCTTGTAATTGTTCGAATAAATACGCGTGTTGAATCAAGCGCGCGTTGTTGGCGACAAACAGAATCAACACCAGTACAATACCAATCAACACGAGATATGACGTGGTGCTGATAACCTGGATATTGCTAAATGAGCTTTGAACGTCAATTAAGACACTGGCTAAACCGACACGTTGTCCTTCGTCGCTGCGTATCATCTGCGTGACCTCCCAGTAGCGCTTCCCCGTCTTGGTATCGGTTACTTGCGTGCGGATACCGCGCGGGTCATTCCACGCCGTATCATATTGAAACCCGGTAATAATCTGGCCAATATTTGTTTCGTCGAAGCTCGACAGTATGTGATAGCCGCGGGACGTTGGCTCCAAATAGATAATATCAACAATGTCGTTCGCTTGTTGGATCTCTCCGAGTTGTGTACTGCGAAGTATTAACGGATCTTCCTCGATTTGCTTGTAGAACGTTTGTACGAGTGGAATTACGGTCTCCGCTTTCTTGCTGATCTCCACATCCAGCATCTGTTGAAACGACGTAATGACAAAAAAGGCGTAAAAAAACAGCCCGACCGGGATCAGTATCATCAAAAACAGCGAATACAAAATGCTCGGGCTTTGCCGTACAAAGGCAATAGCGTCGCTAAATAACTTCATAGCGTAGAACGAACGAACCGGTTAGTCGATAAGCGAGTTGGAGCTTTACTTGGTAATCGGTTTCGGTTTGCGGGTTATGATCACCAGGATCAGAAGCCCCAAGATAATGGCCAAGATGATGACTACCAAGGTAATGATAGCAAAATCTTGGAACGTGAACCCTTGATCAACGATCGCCTCGAACCGCTCTTCCGGCGCTACTGATGCGTCGAGTACCGAGATAGCTTGCGCGGTCTTCACGAATGAGAATGGCTGTGACTTTTCGATCACACGGCCGGTGTTATCGGTAATTGCAACGTAGGCCTCGTGGATACCATTGTCAAGCTCCTTGTCGAGCTCATATGACCAGCGTCCGAGCGCATCAGTTTTCACGGTGACGATTACTGGCGTTGAGTAGATATAGAGCGTAATGAATGAGTTGGGGATGCCGACACCCGCGAGCTTTACTTTGTCTTGAGCTTTTTGGGCGGTTGGCGCGGCCTGCTCGGGGATCTCAACTGTCTGGCCGTCGATACGTTGCGTTGCTACCTCACTTGCTGCCGGAGCAACAACGAGTTCAATATGGTTAATACCAAGATCAACTGAGTTTTCGACACCTTTATCCAGCGGCTGATCAAAGACAACTTTATCCCCGGGAGATGGAACAGTCGGATCATAGCCATTTCGGACTTCCACGCCATCGATAAAACCATCGCCGTCGGAGTCAGGGTTTAGGATATCGGTACCTCGGCGCAACTCCTCGTCATTGGAGAGTCCATCGTTATCAATGTCAACAATGGCGCTGATTGCTTCAACTACCTGCTGTTCTTGGAGGAGCTCCGGTGATTGGCCTAGTTGTTCGCGTACAATAGTCTTATTGGGCTTTTGCACCAGGTCCTCCTTTTTAATCTGCAACTCTGCGCGCAACTGGCTGACTTCCTGTGGTTGCTCATATTTGAGCGTTGTTTGAATAACTTTTTCGAGCGCATTGTTTTCGAACTCCTCGACGCGTGCGCGGAGATTCTTTGAGTATTCGGATATAGTGAAATCAGTTGCGCCTTGCTGTTTAATTTCGTCTCTAATACTCGCGAGTCGTATAACTTCATCGAGCCGATTGCCGATATCTGCTTTATCGGTATCGTTGATTTGTTTTGTATTGGCGCTGGTGGTGGTAATTTTATCAATCACCACTGCCTTCGAGCTTGCAATATTCACAGACTTCGCCGTGTTGCGAATCGTAATTGTTCGCTCCTGGCTCTTGTACTCGCCATATTCATTTGAAATAGTGACCTGGAATGTATAGGCGCCATTTGGCGTATTAGTTGTATCCCAGATGCCGCCAAAGTTTGTATTGTTGTTGCTCTTTAAGCGCGCGAGGAACGATCCCGATAAACTGCCCGGCTTTCGCAGGAATGCCTCAACTGTATCTGCGCTTTGGACCTTAACGAAAATTTTAACCGTACCGTGTAAGTCGTTAAATGTCTGGTTGAATGAAATCTGCGGCTCCGGTGCGATCTCCTGGTTAAATGCCACAAACGTCGCTACAGAGGGCGCTTCGATAAAAACGTCGGGGGTGCGGGGGGTGATCGTTGTTGTGGGGGTTGAGGGCGTGGTTGGTGTTGTCGGTGGAGGCACGCTTTCGCCTGAGCTTACGAGCGAACCACCCGTGCTTGTATCGGTAGGAGTTGCGACAACAACTGTCTCAAATAAGTCGGCAGGAGGGGGTGGGACGATAACGATGGCGGGCGGGGAAGATGGCTCCAATGACTGCGTCTTTTGTTGGGTTGTTGGCGTTGTGCTTGTCGGTGAGGTCGAAGTTGCGCTTGGAGTTGGCGTTTTGTTTCCGGTTAGTTGATCGATTGCCCTTAAAATAGATTCTAGAGGAGAACTTGGTTGGGTGTTATTGACCGGTGGATTCGTAGTGTTAGTTGGGTCAGTGGAGACGGTGTTTGTTTTTCCGGTACTTGTGTTTATCGCGCCACTATTTATTTGAGAATCACCTGAATCAATCGTATTCAAATCACCATCACCTGGACGATATGTGCTAGTACGGTTTAGATCGGTTGATGGGATTTCATTCGCGGGGTCTAGTCCTGAAGCAGAGTCAAAGGGATTAGATGTACTTCCAATCCTCTCACCTTTATTGATGCCAGCTCCGATATTGCCACTGGGTTGTCCACTATCTGCCTGACCATCTGGCGCCGATATTCCCTGGACACCTTCTATATTTTGAATCTGAGTACCCTTTTCTGCTAGTGGGTCTAGCTTTGCACTAGATGGCTGAAGTTCTGGCTCGAGTTGATATATATTTCCTGTAGGAGCAACAGTTGGTTGATTTGTTGTGCCTGGTGTTAGTGTGGGTAGTTGCGTTGTAGGTACCAGTTGCGTTGTAGTTTTTGTTGTTGTTTGCGCGCCAGTCGTTCCTGATGTTGTATTTGTGATATTTTTTACGTCTTTCAACAACTCGGTATCACTTATGGCTGGCTTTATAGTTGTCGTTGTTTTCGTGGTATTAGTTGTTGTCTGTGTTGTTGCTGGTTTTGTGACTTTTGTCGGTTGATAGGGAATTACGTTTCCATCACCATCATCAATACCATAGAGCTGTGCATATGCATTGGGACCTACTGCGTAATGTGTGGGTAATGATTGTGTAGCTAAACCGAATGTTAAAAGCAGTGCAAACCCAAGTAGTGCGATGATAAGCGAGTGTTTCATCTCCTCTGATAATGAATTAAGTTAAATTCATTATAGCATAAAAAGAAGGTTGGTGAATAAGGTGTGGGTTTATTCAACCTGTGGATAATTTTTTTACACTTTTTCGTTTTTAAAAAAAAGAAAAAGAGGGACCCGAGCTAGATGGCCAGGATCCCTCGTCTATTTTCGGTTCCCCACTGCTACTGAGTGGAGGTGATGCTGATGTTTTTGAACGTGACAACTGCACCCTTGGTGAACGAAAGCACTCCAACCACTACGTCCACAAAGTCATCATAGGTTTCTTGGGAAATGTTGTAGTCGTCTCCTTGTTCAGTGTTAACATTGACTGTCAACACTCCCCTGAGAACTGATGTTGTTCCGCCTTTACTGTGCCGTACGACTTCTATCTTTTCATATTTGAAATCGTATGACTCGATTGGGAAAGAGGGAGGATCCGTCCAGTCAAAGTAAATTGGAGTTGCATCTTGTCCAGGATCGTTAACCTGCAATACGAGATGGTAGATCGTTCGATCTTGACCTACCAAGAACAGTGTTGCCTTATTGTCGGCTGTCAAAATCCCGGCCCCAATCGCAACATCGTCGGTGGGGCGCGTGTCTGCATTGATCTGAATCGTGAAGTTGGCGCGATCAAGGAGTATGTCAGTAATGTTCAGAGGCACGAGCCCGACAGATCCCTCGATCAATGTCTCAACAACAAGCCCAACTTCCGCACCATGCATATTAAACCTTGGCGTGAGGTTTTGCACAGGCCAATTAGCAAAGTCTGTTTCGAAGATGATTGTCTCCTCTGCCACTGCTGACAGCGAAGCGACAATCAAGATCAGCAAGAACCTTACGAACAACTTCATGGTACTCCCCTTTCTCTGCCCGAGGGCAGAATTGTACTGCGAATTGTGAATGTGCCGCTTAATTTCCGATCTCTGAAAGTCCTAAAAAAACTCTATGACGAAAACCTAGCTTTGTCAATAGATTTCCGTACTTTTAGTATACCACACCTTATTCAATTGCCAAAACGAACTGACAAACGAAGTAAACGAACACGAGGACACAACAAACATACATCCACTTATTTCCACCCCTCACTCTTATAGCACGCAGCAACCATTGCGCACACAGGACGCGTTTTACAGGTTAGGCCTGCAACATGGTACGATATCTCCCCATATTTTTTGCCTCGTCGCTTCATGAGATCAAGCATAGTGGACTGCAAATAGTTCTCAACAAATGCTTTGCTGTCCCCATGTGACTCGACGAAGAGCCCTTTCCCATTTTTTTGACGAGCCCATGCCAATCCCGCCCATACTTCATTCCCCGGAATGTCGGTTAGCTCCTGTGCGACTATTGCGTACATTTTATTCGCGTATTGTGCTTCTTTTGCGGGATATTTTTTCTCGATGATTTGAGCTGGCTGTGGAAGAATGGAGGAGAGATAGATGATGTTGAAGTCTGCGATCCCAATTTGAAATAGAGCTTCATCGAAAGCTGATTTGAGTGTATCTCCCACACCTTTTCCTGAAGCTACATAGATGTCCATTTTATTTTTTGCGTTACTTGTTATAATTACAAGTATAAACAGAAATAAAGACTTGACAAGTGTGGACGACCTTGTAAAATAGCAACTAATTTATTCATCAATCTTTGTAGGCAATATGTAGAGTTTTACTAGTTCTTTTTAACAATGTTGGGAAAAATACTGAAGCAAAAGGAGAGTTAGTGATGGAGACACGGATTATAGAAGCCGGACACTACTATCAGGCAAAGGGCCCGACCGAATATGCCCGGAGAGGATGGGAGTTGTTGCAGTCAGCGCGGCGAAACGGAGACAAGTCTATGCTTTTCATCGATGATGTACATACCATGGAGGATGTGCATCATGAGGAGCGCGAGCTAGAAGTGGTAGCATTTCGGCCCGATGCAGACTATGTGCTTCGTGAAGCTGATGTTAGAGAGGAAGCTGAACAGGTCTTTCAGTTGTTGATGAGTCTATCAAAGCGACATCGACCGCGGAAACGCGACGAGAACTGGGTGCTCAATGGCAATATACGCTTAAAGCATCCAAACGGAGAGCCAACTTGCGTACTCCTCGATGCGGGCTTGTCGCTTAAGAAAATGCAGCTCGGATTCAGAAGCGGGATCAACATCCTTCCGGTGTTTTATCGCCGTCAGCAGGAAAGTCTGCAGGTGATACTTCGGAAAGCATTACCTTGTTTCCAGCTCGAGACAATGCTTTTCGACCAATATAGCAACGTGGAGGTACTTCGATCTTAAAAAAATAAGCAAAAAACAGCGGGTGGATTCTAAATAAACAAGAATTCACCCGTTTGTACTATAAGGGTTCGTGGCATGCCCTGTCTCTTGTAAGAACTGTGAGCTAATGGTAGAGTTTTCAATAGTATGAAAACTGCAGGGATAGTAGGCGGACTTGGTCCAGAGATAACGGCACAGCTATATACTTCACTTATTGAAGAAGCTAGAAAGAGGGGACATGAAACGTACCCCCATATTATTATTGACAGTATCCCACTGTTATTTCGATTAGACAGCGAACAGATTGGTCGAGGAAAAAATGAGCAAATAATGTTGGAATTACTTACTAATTCAATCAAGATACTTGAAAAAGCGGGTGTTGATTTTATTGCCATTCCCTGTAATACTGTCCATTGCTTCATTAGCGAACTTCAGGAGCAAACGAAAGTACCGATTCTTAATATTATTGATGAAACTATCGATGTGGCAATTAAAAATGGAGTTAAAACGCTTGGGATTTTAGCAACGACGGAGACTAGAAAAACGAATCTCTACGAGGACAGTGCCAAACATAAGGGAATAGGAGTTGTTGCGCCTACCGAATCAGAACAAAGCGAAATAGAACACATAATTTACAAAATTTTGAATCAAACTCATACTGCAGAGGGCTCAAAGTTTTTGTATAGAGTTGCAGAAAATTTAGTTGAACGTGGTGCCGATGCTGTTGCACTCGCCTGTACTGATCTCCCACTCATCTATGATTTGTCTCTCTCACCTGTGCCCGTTATAGATTCGGTTATTGCCTTGAGAGACGCTATTCTGCGTGAGCTTGGAGAGGATTATTAAAATCATATGTATACTAAAAACAATGAGGCATTAGACATCGTGCATAAGATGGACTTTTCAATAATATCGTTTGGTTGGTATATAATTGAACCTGGTGTGATTGATGGTTACATGCATAGTAGGGGGGAAATGCTTCAATAAAAAGCTTTAATTGGAGAATAGAAGAGGCCTCCCGGATAGATAAGACATCCAGGAGGCCCCATGTTTGTGTGCATTAGATTTCATTTACATTTGCTCCGGCGCATCTATGCCGAGCAAAGCCAAACCGTTTTTTAAAGTAATGGCCACTGACTTGACCAATGCGAATCTTGCTACTTGCAAGTCAGTACTGTCGGCGTTCACCACGCTGTGTTTTACGTAGAACTCGTTGAAGTATCTGCTTAAGTTAAGTAGATACTCGCACAGCACTGCAGGATTGAGTTCCTTTGCGGCTTGAGCAATGATTTCAGGGAATTTGCTCAAGGCGAGGATGAGCGCTTGCTCCTCAGGCTGCTTTAATAGTCCGGCGTTTATGGTGTCGAGCTCGATATTCGTTTTCTTCAGGATGCTGCAAATTCGAGCATGTGTATACTGAACATATGGACCCGTACCGCCAGAGATCGCGATCGACTCTTTCGGGTCGAATTTCATGGTGGTCTGTGGTTTCGGCTTTAGGAGGTAGAACTTGAGAGCGCCAAGGCTGACCATATGGGCAATTCTGTCAATCTCGTCTTGCTCTAAATCCTTCCGCCGCTCTCTCGTCTGTTGTTGTGCTAGGTGAAACAACTGATCCATGAGGTCGTCAGCATCGACAGTTGTTCCTTCTCGAGATTTCATGCGACCCTCGGGCAAGTTGACCATCCCGTAACTGAGATGGTAACACTGCTTTGCCCAGGGATACTTCAACCGCTCGAGGATCTTGAACAAGACCTTGAAGTGATAGTCCTGTTCGCATGCAACGGTGTAGATTGACCTGGTCAAGGGGAAATCCTCAAACTTCATTACTGCAGTACCGAGGTCTTGCGTGATGTAGAGTGACGTACCATCTGCCCGTAAGAGGGACTTTATGTCGAAGCCGGAATCCGTTAGATCGATGGAGACCGATCCATCCGGGGTTTTTTCAAAAACCCCCAGTTCTAAACCACGCTCAACAATGTCCCGTCCGAGTGTGTACGTATTGCTCTCGAAGTACCAGTGGTCGAAGTGGGCACCCATGCGGGTATACGTTGTCCGAAAGCCCTCGAGGACCCAATCGTTCATAGTTTTCCAGAGAGCCAGAATTTCAGAATCTCCAGCCTCCCACTTCACCAGCAGCTCTTGAGCTTGAAGAAGTAATGGAGTCTTGATTTCATTCGCTTCGACATTCTTCCATCGTTCTGGGTCAAGCCCGCGCATTTCATCTATTTGTTTTTTGTGGGCCTTATCGAACATAACATAATAAGTTCCCACAAAATGATCACCTTTGACATTTTCCGACTGAGGGGTTTTGCCCTCGCCCCATAGTTGATACGCTAGCATTGACTTCATGATGTGGATACCGCGGTCATTAACTAGATTAGCAAAGATGACCGTGGCACCCGTGGAGCGTAACAAATTGCCCGCGGCTAACCCAAGCGAGTTGTTACGCAGATGTCCAAGGTGTTGGGGTTTGTTGGTGTTTGGCGCAGAGTACTCGACCATGATCGTTTCTGACTTATTGCCTTGCGTCGCGCCAAATGCATCAATCTCCCGCAGCACTTGTCCCAAAACAGCATTGCCGAGTATCTCTGGGTTTACCGTGACATTTACATATGGTCCGTGGGCCTCACAGCTGGCAAAGGTTTTGAACCGCACGTTGTTATTTAACATATCAACAACGCGGCGTGCCAATTCCTGGGGGTTGCTCTTGAGCACTTTAGCGAATGGAAACATAACTATACTAAAGTGCCCCAGTTTAATGTCGGGTGGTTGTCGAAATTCTTCGATAGTCAAGCTATCGCCATCATCAGAAAGTGTTTTTAGCACCCTTGATAATTCGTCCGCAATCTTAGTTTTTATGTCCCTGATCGTTTCCATGTTCTCTCCTTTATGATGCTCGATTTAACGGGAAAGTCAAACATCGAGGGCCGCCTCTTCCCCGAGACAGTTCGAAATCCTCGATAGTAATGACAATCTTTTTCTCATTCCGAAGCCAAAAGGTCGGGGTAGTATAAAACTCTCGAGCCGAGATAGTTCGATACCCCACGCCTTGAAGCCCTTTTAAGGTATGAGTGTTCCTCTGATAGCTGACGATCACACCTTGTTGGAGCGGGAAGACATTAGCGCCGTCGGTCCATTGCTCACGGTCTTGATTGATTTCATCATTGCCACCGCAAAGGATTGGACAAAGGGCGATGCCAACTTGTTGGAGTGCATCAAGGATCATAAGTGGCTTTTCGGCCTCTAATGCAGCGAGATTACATTCATGATCGTTGCCTATAATGAATGCAGAAAATTTACTACCCCCCTTTTTACTGATCATGGGGGGATAAACAATGCATTCGTTACGGCTAATTATCGAGAAGAGCGTGTCCAGATGCATTGAGGAACGCTCTTTCGGGATTCGAACAACGATAACTTGTTTAATCTCGCCTGCTCGAAGTAAGTTCTTTGCGACTTCGAGCGCAGTGTTTATTGTTGTACGTTCCCCGGATCCTATGAGAATGGTTTCAGGATTGACAACAATAATGTCGCCTCCCTCGATAGTGCACTGATTATTTGGAATCGTCTGATCGACCGAAAAAACGCTAGGAATCTCCGAGAATTCAGGGTGATTACTCCTGATGAATCTCCATAACAGCGATTCCCGCATCCGTGCTTTTTTTGCTGCAGAACAGTCGATGATCGCACTATGTACGACAGCCCCGATGTCACGAGTAAAGGTAATATTCGGTAAAGGATCGAAGAAAACCTCATTCGTTTTTGGGTTTTTACCTGAAATCAGCGTTACTGCAAGGGTTTGCTGATCGATGGATAAAAGCCGACGACTGTGATCAGAATCAAGGTGGTTGAGTTGGCATGCTTGATGCAGCTGTCGAATCTGATCGACAAGACCCTGCCGTTTAGCATTGTCTTCAAGACTTTCGACGAGAAGATCGCTAAATGCGACAATTTCTGTGCCAAATGCATGAAGAACTTTGAGGTATTCACAATGCTCGAACTGGGCCTGCTCTAACCACACGGCATCATCAAACAGCATTTCTTCTGATCCGTTCCTAGGGGGTCTAACCAGAGCGAGCTCATCCCCTGGTCGATTGATGAGAACTCGTCGCAAGCGACCGGTCTCCGATGTGACACTTACTCCGTTGATCCTACGCATCATCACTCCTTTCAAGTGATAGTGAATTTCTAAATTTGATTGATTGCTCAATGATTTTCAATGAACTTCTCGGTTTCAGTATATGCAGAGGTTGATTGACTTGTCAAGAGTTAGATTTTGTTTAGTAATATAAACGAGAAAAAGATAATCATTCGACTATCCTTCTCATTTTTTTGGTGCCCCCGGACGGATTTGAACCGTCGCCCTCTTCCTCCGCAGGGAAGCGCTCTCTCCAGGCTGAGCTACGGGAGCCAGGTTTCTGAAACTCAAGCCGTGGTACGCCCGGGAGGACTTGAACCTCCAACCTAGCGGTTAGAAACCGCTCGCTCTATCCAGTTGAGCTACGGGCGTAGGAAAAGTCTTGTGAACATGCTAATCGAAAAGGACAACAATCACACATGTAGTATCCTATGAAAAGAAACATAGGATGTCAAGAGTATCTGGACAGCTATCCAGGATAAGAATAGAATTATTTTGCACATAAATAGCGATGTGATTGAGCTGTATGATTTAGAGCACGATCAAAACGAGTTAATGAACTTGATGCGTCCAATATGAATTTGGAATTTCTCACCCAGCGACTAGCGGAGGAGTTCAATATTAATGAGATACCATCGGATGAACCGTTTAGTCGTATTTTGCCCAAGATGTATGATGCTGCTCATATAGAATTTCGCTATTATATTTCTAATCAATTTTTGCGGACTTTTCATGGCCTTATGTTGAAAAACAGCCATATCGTCAAAAAAGTATATTTGGCGGTTTTCTTAAGCGAAGAAATTTTGGATATAATTTTTGCTAAAGATATTTTTGACACATTCATTTTCTTGCACCACCCAATGGACATGGAATCAAGTGGTAGGGGTTTTTTGCCGCTAAAAGAGAAATATTTTTTGGAGTTGCAACGACGGAGAATATCTGTCTATTGTTTACATACACCCCTTGATATTCATAAGAGTATTTCAACCAGTCGTAGTATTGCGAAAGCACTAATGCTGCAGAGGTGCCAGGAGTATAATCGGTGTTCTGTAGGATACGCTGGAATTTTTGGATCTTTAGATAGCCCAATCCCACTCGCTCGATTTATTCATTCCTTGCAACATATTTTTAACCTAGATGAAATACATTTTTTGCAGCGATTTCCGACGGTTTCTAGGATCGGGATTATAGCCGGAGGAGGGGCTGAAGTGGAGTACATGCAGGAGACGATCCGTCTGGGTTGCGATACTTATTTGTCTGGTGATTACTTAAACAAAGTAAAAACAGAAAACTCTATTCGCAGACGTGCAGAGTTCGAAGGAATTAAAGATTCTCTTAACCTAAATTTAATTGAGTGCTCCCACTATGCGACAGAAAAGTTAGTTTTAGTTAATGAGATGCAAGATTATTTTAGGAATCTAGGGTTAGAAACCGAATTTATTGACAGAGTAGATTATTGGAAATAGTTTTTATGGAGATATATCCAGTTGCACATAAAAAAGTGTCAATAGCTAGGATTGGGGTCAAAGATGTAGTGGCCGCTGTTTTTTTAATGGCACGAAGAGCAAAAAAAGCTGGTTGTGGCATCATATTTTTTCCTGAAGCCGGGGGGTTGCCGTTGCGATATATTTTTGAACACGGCTTTTTACGTCAGGAAAAGTATGCAGTCAAAATTTTTTCATCAAAAATAGGTGCATGGAAGAACCGGGCGAGTTCTCGTATCCAAAAATTCGTGCATCTCTATTAAAAAAGGAGTAGCCCAACGCCGCGTATCGAGCTTACAAGCTCACGCGGCGTTTTTCTTTGGCGGATTTGCAAAAGTAATTTCCGGCAAACGAATAATTGTTTTGGCAGGTATACCAAGCTCTTTTTCATATACGAGATCAATACTGCCAAAAACCGCTTTTTCAAAATCTAACCCTAATTCGTTGGATAAGTCCCTCACTACTTTCTCATTCGTTCCCTCGATCTCTACAAATGGATTTAGTCCAGGCCATGTATCAATCGTTACTTCTACTCCATCACGCACCCATACCTCACGCATATTTTCCTGAAACGCTTTTACTGGAATATCGCATGCTTCAAAAAAAGATACGGCAGTATCAAAATCATTCACAGTAAGCTCAACTTCGTAAGTGTCATTGATGCCTGATCCGTGAACCTCTTTAACAGTCATTGTTATTTTCTCGGATTCTTGCCGAACGCGTCCCCATTTATTGCGACCTGGCGCGACACGAGAAAAATCGAATGTTTTTCTACGCATCAAATACTCGGGAGTTTTTAACTCGAACCCCGCCTTTTTAAATTTGGCTCGTATGGAATTTTTATCAACTGAGAGAAATGTTGCTTCAACCTCCCTTTTCATAATTGTACTTTAACGCGTATTCTATTTTCTGTATACAGTCGCAATAAAAAGCAAACAAATCGAAACGCAGTTACTCCCACCCTTCACTCTTATAGCACGCAGCAACCATGGCGCACATTTTATAGGTTGCTAGCAATTTGAACGATCAACCCTTGACTCAATCGCTTTAGTTTGCTAAAGTGACGGTATGGACTGGAAGAGCAAGGAAAATAAAAGATTAATTCAAGCAATCTTGGCCCTCAAAACCAGCGACGAAGCTGAGCGGTTTTTGCGTGATTTAATGACCGAAAAAGAAATTGAGGAGTTTGCTAAGCGACTAAAAGCCGCCGAAATGCTCACGGAAAAAGTGCCTTATTCGGTAATTGTAAATAAAACGGGTTTAAGTTCAACCACTGTCGCCCGTGTTGCAAAATGGTTAAAGGGAAGTCAGGGCGGTTATAGAACAGTTATCAGTAGATTCCACCACCACAACTCTAACCAATCACGGAGAGAGTTGCCTTAATGTACTTATTTTCTCGCATAAAGCCAACCCCCTCCGTAATTGGAGGGGGTTTACGTTTGCCTACCTATTACAAAACGGCAGACATAGTTCTTTGATAAAAGGAGGAAGTCATGCAGCGACTTACCAGCTACTTCGCGGACGGAATCTCATCGGAGACGCTTCTGACAATTGGGGCGGAAGTCGAAACCCAGTTTGTGGACAAGGACGGCAAAGCCGTCCAGACCCAAACGTCTCAACAAATGTTGAGATACCTCGCCGAAAATGGTTGGAAAGTGGATTGTCGTAAAGGCAATCTCATTACAACCCTTGTTGATCATAACGGCAACAAAATTTTCTACGAGCTTGGCCGTCACAACATGGAGGTTTCGACAGTAGCCTCAACTCCCGCTTGTGTCCTCGATGTCACGCGGAAATGTCTCGCTCAACTTTATGAGTCCGCTCGCAGAGTTGGCGCACAGCCGTTCCTTGCGCCGATATTGGACGGCGACGAGGACTTACTGGTTATTCCGGACGAGAGGGACGCAATCTGGTTGGAATTGGACGGACGAGACGCCCTTGCTCCGCTTGCGCGTACATCATCGGTTCAATTCACAATCTCGGTTTCTCCGCAGGATGCCATGAAAATCCTGAACAAGTTCGGCA
>MHXC01000051.1:5988-10971 GCA_001824325.1 Parcubacteria group bacterium RIFCSPHIGHO2_01_FULL_47_10b | reverse complement strand
CAGATGTCGCCGTCTTCGGGTTCAATAATGGCGTATGGCTCTGAAAGGTATTCCTGATCGGTTTGGGCTTGGGTGATTTGCCCGTGGTGCAGTGAAAAGGGGATTAAAAGCAACACAAAAACCCACAGGAACCGCTGAAATAGTGTCTTTCGTACGTGTTGCATTGAGTAACTCTATGCACGAATAGGCGCAAGAGTCAAGCTGCTGCACAAGGGGAAACTGATTTAGCAGGAGCCATTGAAATAAACGAAGAACAGCCGTGTGTGATGTTAGGTTAGGGACGTGACAACATTAAATCAAGCTGTGTGTGCAGCTCAAACGGGTACACGGCACCAACGTGTAGCGCGCCGCGTGTATCAAATGGATTTTGCGGTTTGTGCATAGTTGCAAGTAATGCTTCGCGTACACCGAACTTCTTTGCGAATTCCTGCAATGCGCGCGGTATATTCATGCGCGAGAGCTGTGCTTTCACCTCTATTGGTATAAGTTTGGTGCCAGACGTAACGACAAAATCTATTTCTGTTTTCGCAAGCGTGCGCCAGAATTGTATTTTGAGGGGTGGCTGATCCGCCGATTGTAAGAGTTCTTGGAATACAGCATTTTCGAGCACCGACCCTTTATCAACGCGTTCATCAAATGACTCGAACGTACCGAGAAGCGCGTGCCGAAAGCCTAGGTCATTAAAGTACACCTTTCCTGCTTTTACGACCTCTTGCCGAGCGTTGCGGTACAGAGGCGACACATAAGTAATAATAAATGTATCTTCAAGTGCCTCTAGGTATTTTTGTACGGTTTTAGCGCTGATCCGGACGCTATTTGAGAGTTCCTGAATGTTCACGAGCTGCCCTGTTTGCGCTGCGAGCAATTTGGCAAGTTTCCCAAAATCTTTTTTTCGTCGAATATTCAGGAATCCTACGATGTCATTATTAATATAGCTGCTATAAATTTCTTGGAGTAAAGCCAACTTTGCGGTAGGGCTTTTCTCGAGCACTACACGCGGATAACCCCCATACACCATATACTGTTTGTAGTGCTCGATGAGCATTTGTAAGGAGTGCGGGCTTGGCGCCGCTCCTCGTTCTAGCAGCTGCGCGAGCACCTCGTCGTGTGCGCGCACATACTCAAGAAAGGAAAATGGATGTACATGGAATATGCGTTTTCGCCCTGCCATGGATTCTTTTAATTTTGCTTTTAGTTCAAAAGAAGCTGATCCCGTTAGAATCAGTTTCACTGGCAGCTGAGAGTCGTATACGCCTTTGAAAAAGCGCGCCGCCTCTTTCGCTTTTTGCGCCTCATCAATCAGCACATATAAAAAGTGTTGCTGCGAGCGTTCTTTCAGAAGCGCGATAAACGCCGTCTGATCTTGAAATAAGTGCCAGTCCGCTTCTAGGTCCAAGTTATAGCGTAAAATTGAGACCTGTGGCTTATCTTGTTTTTGGAGCTCTTTGTGGAGCATATCCAGGAGTACAGTTTTACCCACTTGTCGAGACCCTGTAATCAGCGTCATCTCTGGTTGTGTAAGATGTGCTATGAGCCCGTACAAGATATCGCGTTTGACGTATGATGGCGTATTATGTAACATAATTATCATTTAACTTAGTTAAAACATAACTCTATATACATTTTAACAAAGTTATATCAAAAGTCAAGAAGTTGTATGCGGCCCTATACAACAGGCATTTTATGGTCAGATTCGGTAGGAATATAAAGCAGCTGGGCGTAATGTTGCACGCTCAGCTGCTACTTTCATTTTTTTACGCTCCTTAATCCAATGTCTTTGTATCTTCGTCAATCACAAGATAGTGAAGTTTCTCCATAATGAAGAAGGTGAGTTTTTCGAAGTTGACACTTCTTTTCTTCAGAAAAAGCTGGAGGATTGGGGTTTGGAAGTCATTGATTTCACGGTATATCATGCCTTGGATTATCCTTGGGTTGTGATACCAACTAATGTCCGATATCCCAGGCCTCGCCCTCAACTCTTCAATCCAAAATAACTGATCGGAGAGCTGCGAGGCTGCTATTTGGTGCGCACCAAATCCTCTCGTTTCATAATATAACAGCGTAAGAGGATCGATGGCAAATCCACTAATGTGGTCTCCAAGCGTTGCCCTAGTTGCGAGTATACCATCTCGTTCTGAGCGCACCCTACCAGTTGATTGCAATAACGCATCCTTTAGCTTCTCGCGGTCTTTTAAGCTGTATTGACGGAGCTTGTCAAATTCTTGAAGAAGTTGCGCCTGGTCTATCTCTTCTTTTGAGGGTGGCAATCTCAAGGTTTTATCAAACTCATCAGAAAAGAATTCAGAAGGAATAATCCTCATTCGTATTGCTTGTAATGCAATTGCTTCGTTAGAGCAAGGGATTGCGAGCATCTCATCCTCTGTGTGAGTTTGCTGGTACGCTATCTCGAGATGATTCATCGTTAGTGCGACATCTTCGAGGGTTTCAGCCCCAAAGGGATTACGATGGACTTCAGGGCTCTGTGGAGTTATGCGAAACCCTGATAGTTGTTTTCGGATAGCAGCAAAAACCTCTGATTCCCGACCAGTGAAGAGTTGAATATTGGGGAGATCTTTTATGAGGGTTTGACCTGGATATTCTCTGTCAACGATGCCATAGACCGGAGTAATCTCATCAATCGTACGGCGGAAGATCCTGATAACATTCTCAAAGCACTCCCTGTGATGCTCTTCGCTGTCTGGGTAAGGGCTATGATCTTTCTGAACTAAGACAAGAAGCAGGCACCCAAGCTGTTTGATTTTTTTGATCTGCCTGGCGTTCTCTCGAATGTCCCATTCGCTTTCCAGTATGACTACCTCGCATTGATAGTCCTTTTGCAATAGATATTCCCACGCTTTCCCCTGTGGGTGCATGTCGCGATGTAGTCCATCGTCCCGAGGATCAATATATATGATGACTGGTCTATTGCTTTCCACGTCGATCACCCCCTTGTTAATGTGCTGAATTGTATAGTAAGCCTATGTCGTTGCCATTTCAAAGTCAAGAATATTAGGAGGGTCGTAGCATTTTTGGCAAACCCAAAAGAATTTGCTATGCTGGTGATACTATGACTACTTCACTCCCAAACACAAGCGCACTCAACGACATCGCTCGAGCACTTGTTGCCCCACGCAAAGGCATTTTAGCAGCTGATGAAAGCGTGCCCACTGCCGGCAAGCGTCTCGCGCCAGTTGGACTTGAAAACAATGAAGAAAACCGGCGACTCTACCGCGATTTATTTTTTACTACGAAAGGCATCGGCGACTACCTAAGCGGCGTTATTCTATTCGAAGAAACCATCGGACATAAGGCAAACGACGGCACGCCATTCCCACAACTTCTTGCCGAGCATGGGGTGATTCCGGGCATTAAAGTTGATAAGGGTACCGTAGCATTAGCCGGGTTTGCCGACGAGGTGATCACCGAAGGCATTGACGGGCTGCGCGAACGGCTACAACTATTTGCAAAGCAAGGGATGAAATTTGCCAAGTGGCGCGCAGTGATATTGATTGACGAAAAGAAAGGACTCCCCAGCGAGCCCTGTATGCGTTCTAATGCCGGACTATTAGCCCGATATGCGGCATTGTGCCAAGAGGCCGGAATTGTCCCGATTATTGAGCCGGAAGTTTTATATGACAAGGGCAATCACTCCATCGAAGTTGCAGAGCAGGTAACGACTGCGGTGCTTGAGCGCGTATTTGAAGTTGTGGAGGCGCATCGCGTCGACCGCAGCGGATTGATATTGAAAACGAGCATGGTGCTGGCTGCACAAGGGTTCGATGGCGCACAATCAACGCCGGAGGAAGTTGCTGCTGCGACGCTACGCTGTTACAAGGCATCGGTGCCGGCGGACGTGGGTGGTATTGTATTTTTATCAGGCGGACAATCAGCCGAGATGGCAACGGTAAACTTGGCTGCGGTAAATGCGTTGCGTGCGAAAGAAAATGCATCTGCGAAGTCAGGGCTGCAGGGTGCGGCGCCATACCCATGGGAGATAAGTTTCAGCTACGGCCGCGGCCTCCAGGGCGAAGCGCTCGAAATCTGGGCCGGCAAAGAAGAAAACAAACAAGCCGCCCAAGCGGAATTTTTGAAGCGGTTGCAAAGTGTGAGTAAAGCGAGGGATGGGAAATAATTTTGAAACATTTTACTCGCGCATTTTACTTAGTAACAATTCAAACAGCGTTACATAGTTGCCAAGCCGACTATACACTCCCTCCGCGATTTGCTCTCGATATATATGCGCTGCTTCGTTTCGGTCATTGATCGTCTGTAGCCATTGTTCCTCGTCGTCGATCAACTTCAATTCAAATGCGAGCTTAAAACACGCCCGAGGGGAATTACACTCACGCCCCTGTTGTTTGGCGTAATACTTAATTGATTTCCACGCAAGGTCGAAGCAAAGTTCAAATCGCTTAATACAGGAATCTCTCACTGTATCGTCTTTTGGTTTTGCGAGCGCCTCGCGAAGCCGTTGAATAGTTTTCTCGAAGCTTTTCACGACCTCATTCATATGTGCCGTTTATCATAGATTAATTCGGTCGATTTTGCTGCTTGTTTTTGAAATGATTGCGTCGTGCCATAAAAATCGACCACATCAAAACGAAGCAACGTTGGGAGCGCTTCGAGTTCGTCTTCAATTGCAAATTTTGTCCGTACGGGCAACTGTGTTGCTCCCTCGATACCAATATCAATATCTGCTCGTTCAAAATTATCGCCGCGTACGCGAGAACCAAAATAAAAGGCCTTGTATGGGCTATTTTTCAAATGTCGTCGGAGAACATTGTTAATCCGTTGTTTTAATTGTTTGTCAAGACTCATAAGTGAATCCAGTATATCATTCACCCATGTGCAAAAACAAGATTGCCCACGACCCATCCCCTTACACCCGATACTCCACCTGTGTCTTGTCGAAGATATGAGTAGTATTAATAAAGCGAATTTTATTCGTGATAGTGCTCATCACCAGCGTATGAGTTCGTGCGC
>MHXC01000051.1:4638-5975 GCA_001824325.1 Parcubacteria group bacterium RIFCSPHIGHO2_01_FULL_47_10b | reverse complement strand
CGGTTGCGGCGAAAATAATTTCGCGACCGCTGGCAAGTTCATGTTGTGTATAAATTTTTGTGTGATTGCCACCCATGTCGCGTAATCGTTTTTTTTCTGCATCGTCGCGTGGCCAAAATCGTGCCTGCATACCGCCTTTAATGCAACGGAGCGCTGCTGCGGTGATTACACCCTCGGGAGCTGCGCCAATACCCATAAGTGCGTGAACGCCACTGCCGCGCATACACGCCGCTATACCAGGCATAAGGTCGCCATCGGGAACAAGTTTTACCCGAGCACCGGCCTTGCGAACCCCGTCAATGTATGACTGATTGCGGGGGCGATCGAGAATAACCACAACCAAGTCGGCAACATCGCGTCCGAGCGAGCGCGCCACTGTGCGAACTGTTTTTTCAGCAGGATCATCGAGTTTGACTTTACCAGCTGCTTCGTTCGGCACAATCAATTTTTCCATATACATATCAGGCGCGTGAAACAATCCGTTTTTTTCTGCGGCAGCTAATACTGAAATCGCACGCGGTCCCAATGATGCAGTGGCATTCGTGTTTTCGAGCGGGTCTACCGCGATATCGATAGCACGCGTAGTCGAGATATCAGAGTGGCCGCGCTTGCCGTTGTGCGCACCACCCTTGGCGCCCAGTTCTTCGCCGATATATAACATGGGGGCGGCGTCGCGCTCGCCTTCGCCGATAACAATACGGCCGTGAAAATCAACGGTATTCAAAAATGCACGCATAGCTTCGGTTGCTGCTTGATCAGCGGCTTCCTTATCGCCGAAACCGGCAGCGCGGGCTGCTGCGATTGCACCGGCTTCGGTCGCGTGACTTAGTTCAAGCGCAAGTTCATGTTCGATCATGATGGTATCTGTGAAGCTTTTGATGAAAGATACTCGACGACATCAGATATAACGGCCCGGCCTTTTGAGCTGGGTGAACATGGTAACTTTTTCAGTATATCATACGCTTCGGTCACATATGAACGGACAGTTTCGAGCGCGTAGTCCAGCGCGCCCGATCGCTTTATAATATCAGTGATTTGCGATCCATCGGCTGCTGTAAGGCTAGGTGTACCGAGGTGGTCACGCACGAATTGGCGGTCGCTTTGCGAAGCATGTTGGAGCGCATAGACCGTAAGTAGCGTTGGTTTATTTTCTTTGAAATCTGAATATACGGGCTTGCCGATTTCTACTTCGGTAGCGAATGCACCGGTAATGTCGTCGAGAATTTGGAACGCAAGACCGCTCACATTGCCGAGTCGTTGTAATAGCTCCAAAGTTTTAGAACTCAACCCAGCCAATGAACCACCCATCTGCATTGGCCCGATAAATGAATACCACG
>MHXC01000051.1:0-4627 GCA_001824325.1 Parcubacteria group bacterium RIFCSPHIGHO2_01_FULL_47_10b | reverse complement strand
CCACGCGGTTTTAAGATAATAACAGCGGAGAATATCATCAATCGTCGTAGCGCGCGTTTTCGTCATGACATCGAGAATTTCACCCTCGTATACACGATAGAGAGAGCGTTGAAAAATCGAGAATACCGTAGGGTTGTAGTTCGAACCCTCGGACAACAATTCGCATGCCATGCTGATCGCTAAATCGCCTATACAAATGGCAATTGATTCGCCGTGATGTTTGGCGGCCGTGTCGTGACTGTCACCATCATCGCCCAACTCACCAGCAATCCGCCGATGCACTGTCGGATTCCCACGGCGAAGATCATCCTGATCAATAATATCATCATGCACCAAGAGTCCCGCGTGTACGATTTCGTATGCAAGAGCCGCTTTCATGATCCGGGGCGTCACACGGGAGCCACCCAGTAAATATCCCCCCAGCACCAATAACGGTCGCAACCGCTTTCCGCCCTGTAAAACAAAATCAGCCAACACATCCAGCTGTTTATACAACGTGGAACCATCTGCGCTGAACTGCTTATGTTTGTGCGCAAAAAAATTATCGAGCGCATGGTCAACTTGTTGCTTCAATTGCTGTGTGATACTAATCACGAAGTCGTATATTATTTCTCACGCTTAAACCCACACTTCCTATCGCTACACACCAGTCGTTTCCCCTTTATTACCAACATCAGCCCACAATCCGGACACATCTCACCGCTCGGTTTATCCCAATATCCATTTTTACATGTGGGATATCCGGCACACCCGTAGAACAACTTCCCTTTGCCTGTCCGGCGCTCAATGAGCTGATTCGTCTTGCACTTTGGACACGTAACTCCGGTTGAAACAATAATGGACTGGCCGTATTTGCATTTCGGAAAACGCGAGCACGAAAAGAATAATCCATGACGGGCGAGTTTTCGTACTACGGGCGCTCCGCACTCCGGACAAATTTTATCAGTCGCTGTTTCGGTGACTTCTTTTTTATCGATCTCTTTATCTTTGACTGCGAGTTTTTTGGCAAACGGCTCGTAAAATGTCCGAATAACGGGCACCCACTCTTTTGTGCCTTCAGCAATGTCATCCAAGTCCTGTTCCATGTTGGCCGTGAATTCGATATCGACGATGTCGGTAAAGTGTTTGACAAGTAATTTGTTTACGGCGCGACCCAATTCAGTTGGCTCTAATCGTCGATTTTCATCCATCTCAACATATCGCCGTGATTTAATTGTTTCAATAGTGGGGGCATACGTTGATGGCCGACCAATACCATGATCTTTAAGCGCTTTTATCAGCGACGCTTCGGTGTATCGGGCTGGCGGCTTGGTAAAGTTCTGCGCGGCATTGATTATATGATCAATAAGTACAACGGGGTCGCCTTGCGCGAGTACCGGCAACAGTACCTCCTTAGTGCCATTGGGATATATGCGCAAAAATCCATCGAAAAGTTGCTTGAGCCCTTCGGCGCGTAGCGTATACGCGTTGTCATGTGTCGTAATATCCACTTTTAGCGCGCGGAATCTCGCTTGAGCCATTTGCGATGCCATAGTGCGTTGCCAAATAATTCGGTATAGTTTCAATTGCGACGGTTCGAGATATGCCTGTGCAATATCCGGAGTTAGCGTGACATCAGTGGGGCGTATAGCTTCGTGCGCCTCCTGTGCGCCTTTTTGTTTTTTGTGGAATTGCCTGACTTGATGGTACTGCTCACCGAATTCTTTTTTGATGTATGAGGCGATTTCGGCGATTGCTTTACCGGCGAGCAACGTTGAGTCCGTGCGGTGATAGGTGATGAGGCCGGTATGTTTGTTGCGAATTTTTACACCCTCGTATAACGATTGCGCCAGCGACATAGTTCGCTTTGGCGACATACCGAGGCGGTTGCTTGCCTCTGCTTGCAATGTTGCGGTAGTAAATGGAGGCCCGGGGTTTCGCGTTGCCTCAGTGTCTTCAATGTTGCTTATAGAAAATGTTGCTTTTTCAAGGGCGTTCTTGATCTCGAGCGCATGGGATTGAGTTGTCACGGCGAGTTTATCAAGCTTGGTTCCGTTCGCTGCGTACAGCTGTGCTTCAAAATGCTTTGACGACTGCGAAATATCATCTGGTTTTGCGAATAGTCCCCCAATCAGCCAAAATTCTTCGGGTTTAAATGCTTCGCGTTCTTCTTCACGCTCAACAATTAGGCGGACTGCAACTGACTGCACTCGCCCTGCGCTTAGGCCGTAGAATATTTTCTTCCATAATAGCGGCGACAGCTTATACCCCACCAGCCGATCTAATACTCGACGAGCTGTCTGAGCGTCAACGCGGTGTTGGTCGATTTGTCGTGGGTTTGCGAGCGCCTCCTGGATCGCTGATTTTGTAATCTCATGAAACACGATACGCTTCACCGACTTAATATGACTCGTCTTACCGGCCCTGGCTTTCTTGATGCCCTCGCCAGCCTTTCCGATATTGTTGAGTTTCAGTACCTGCGCCAAGTGAAACGCAATTGCCTCGCCCTCGCGGTCTTCATCGGTTGCAAGGATGACCTCATCGGATTCGACGAGCGCTTTTCGAATTTCGGTCAATGCTTTTTTTGCCCGCACATTGGTTTGTTCGAGTGTTGGTTCAAAATTATGCTCAATGTCCACGCCCAACGTACTTTTGGGCAAATCCATAACGTGGCCGTACGACGAAAGCACGATAAAATCCTTGCCCAAAAAACCTTTTATTGTTTTTGACTTTGTCGGAGACTCAACGATAACGAGTTTTTTCATGAAGCAAGTGCGTATGTTTTATTACCCAAATCCCGAACGACGCCATCGAGTTCAAGTTGTGTGAGGATTATCATGAGGGTGTTGATGGACAGATGGGTGGCGCGAACGATGTCATCGATAGATGCCGATTCTTTCGCTAATAAGCGGAGCAACAGTTGTTGGTTTGTATCTTCTGGTTGAGTGCGAGTACGATGGCTATCGCTGTTATGACTGTGATCGTTTTTGTTTTCAATGCTACGCGATATCGGCCGAAAGTCAAATTTTTTTACTAGCACCTCGATGATATCATGGGCATTTTCTACCAAGTGCGCTCCTGATTTTATCAACGCATGGGGGCCGCGACTCAACGGATAATCCACGCGGCCGGGAAGAGCGAATACTGCTCGTTGCTGTTTCCGTGCATGTGCTGCGGTAATCATGGTGCCACCAGTAAGCGAACTCTCGACGATAAGCACACCGACCGAGATACCACTGATGATGCGGTTGCGTGCAGGAAAGGTATGTTGCATCGCCGGCATCTTGTCCTTATATTCTGAAATCCATAATCCGCCTGCGGTCAGAATGTGTTCGGCGAGCGCATAATTAGCCCGTGGACTGATGTGTTCTTGCTCCAGGCTCGAGGCAAAACAAGCTATGGTGGTTCCTCGAGTCGTTCCCTGTCCGTTCCTTGCGCCGCTAGCCAGCGCTCCGCGATGCGCCTGTGCATCAACGCCCAGAGCCATGCCGCTGACTATGACTAATCCCGATTGCGCCAATTCGCGCGCCACCTGAAACACCCACTCTTTGCTATACGCTGACATTTTGCGAGATCCCACAATGGCGAAACACGTCCGTTCCAGGAGCGCCAGCGAATCAGGCGAACCTTTGTAATATAGCACAGATGGTGGGTCTGAGATATTTTTGAGTTGTCGCGGATACGAAGGATTGTTGATTTGCAGGGCTTTTTGTGTGATTTGTGCACGTTGACTTTGTGGTTTCATATGATATAATTGGAAACAGTACCGGGTGGCCTAGCGAATCCCCAAAGTGCGTTTGCACCGATAAGGTGTACCTAGGTTCTGCAGCGAGGGCATTGTCCTGGCTGCAGCTATGCAGGTCGGCTAACCGATAAGCGTCGCCCCCCCGGCATTTTTATTTTACTAGTAGTATTAGGAGATCCTTGGCCTTTATTTCTCGAAAGCTAGGGATTTTTTGCGTATAGACACTATATGCCACGAGATGAGCATTTGATTTTTTACCAATGCTTGCAAAATTAATGTCACACTTTTCAAAACCAGTAATACGATTGTAAGCATAGCTGAGGAAGAATTCTTTTATCCTCGCCTCGTATCCCGGGTATTCGGCATCAATTGTTATGTGATAAATATTTTTTAGATATGGCCGAAGAAGTAGAAAAAGGCATGCCGAGAATAACTTTACTTCATTAATTTTTTTATTAAGATAGGTGCCTCTTAATGCGTTGTAACAGGCGCGTTTTTCTCGTCGGTGAAGAAAAATGGCATCTTGTAAGCCGTTCGAAAAAGCAACTACAGAATCTTGTGTCAAGTTCTCAATTCTTCCACTTTGATCGACCTGGATATGCATACCATGGCCACGCTAGCACAGCGATGATGAACCCAGCCGAACATTTTGATGAACTCAAGATGACATGGTCAACATGGATCGTAGATGAATTTGGGTCAATCAGATGTCGCATTGCCGCGTCGCAGTTCTTCGACTGCCTCCGAGAGCATTTGTGAGTACAAATTGAGACCAACTGCATTAATGGGGCCGGACTGGTCGCGCCCAAGAATATTGCCGGCGCCGCGTATCTCGAGGTCCTTCACTGCGAGCTTGTAGCCGTCGCCGAGCGACTGGAATCGTTCGAGGTACTCAAGCCGTTT
>MHXC01000050.1:4749-4850 GCA_001824325.1 Parcubacteria group bacterium RIFCSPHIGHO2_01_FULL_47_10b | reverse complement strand
CAAGAGCGTTACCAAGGTCACGATGGACCGAGAGACTCTGGAAAGAGTTTTTAAGAAGATGGACCAGCGCCTTGATATGGAAAAACTTCCGGGCTGGGTTA
>MHXC01000050.1:3272-4719 GCA_001824325.1 Parcubacteria group bacterium RIFCSPHIGHO2_01_FULL_47_10b | reverse complement strand
TTGATTTTAGTCATTAC
This sequence comes from Parcubacteria group bacterium RIFCSPHIGHO2_01_FULL_47_10b, assembly GCA_001824325.1. Taxonomy (GTDB): domain Bacteria; phylum Patescibacteriota; class Minisyncoccia; order 2-01-FULL-47-10; family 2-01-FULL-47-10; genus 2-01-FULL-47-10. Next base: position 4,702 of record MHXC01000050.1, on the reverse strand, counting down.
GATGTTCCCTACCGCTGGGATGCTCGTAAGATTTCTCGAGTAGTTTGGGAGAAGTTTACCGACGAAAGCGATTCGGATTTTGTGGCCGAAGTAAACGCCTTGCGGGCCTTTCTGGGCGAACGTAAAAGGTTACGGGATTTAAGAGATAAAAATGGGAATCGTTTGGGTTCGACCGAAATTGGTCGCCGGATGAATTTATGGTGCCAGGAGAACTTTATTCAATACAAAAGACTAAACGATTTTGTGCTTCCGAGTGCTGAGCAGATTTTAGAGGATTTAGGCGGGTTCAACGGCCGTGCCGTTAGTTTCCGAGATATTGCTACATCTCGGAAATTCAGTTCGGAGGCTTTAACCAAAGTGGTTGTTTCCGGTCACGTTGACCATGTGGTTCGAAAACAAGGGCGTTATAGTGGTCACTACCAGGGTCCTTTGAGTGATGATCTAATTTTAGGCGAGAGCACCTTTTGTCCCAGCGACTCAGAGTTGATTGTCGTTGGTGGGGCTAGAAGAGGTACTGGGCGTGGCGAAGGGCGCCACTATGCCGATTTGGCCGCTCCGGTTAAGCCCGAGTGGCTTAAAGAAGTTTTGTCCCAGCTTTGCCAAGATAAACCGATAGCAAATTCGGCAGAATATAACCCGGAATCAGGTCAAGTTGAGTACAAATTAGAGATCAATTTTGGTCACCTAAATGTTGGGGAGCGGACAGAGGTTTCTGAGGGGCCAAATGCCGTTGGGGTTTTCGCGAGAGCCTTAGCGGGGGGTAGAGTTGATCTACCTGTTTTAAAAACTAACGAAGAACAAAGAGCGTTCTTGAACGATTTGTGGCGCCGCGCCGTAGGTAATATTTAGTAATTATGCCCGCTGAAGTTTTTTCTGCCGAGGACATGGCCAGATATTATAGCGAGAAGTTGGAGCCGATGAGAATTTCGTCGGTTACTGGTCTTAAGGATGCCTTGGACCAAGGGAAGATTGATCTCGAGTTTAAAGCGGCTCTTTTGGTTTCGCCCCAGAGACAGGCGGAGATTCTAGAAGCTAATCCTGACGAGGTAGAAATTGGCGGCGATAAATACAAAGTAGCTTATGAGGTCGATTATTCAGGTAAAAGATTCACAGCCGGTATCAGGATTCCAGCCGGAAAAGTTGTAGGGCTTAAAGAGGCGCCGGTGCTTCCTTCCGGAAGGGCCCTTAATCTTGGAGTTACCGGTAAGGCAGAATCGGATTACGTCCGATTTTCCGGTGACGATTTTGGCGAGGTTAAAGAAAAAACCCGCCAGTTTTTAATTGATGAACAATGGGAGGGATGGCGGTACAGTCAGGGTAGACCTCAGAACCAGCCTTTAGAGAATTTTGATCCTTTAGGTAAAGAGCCTAAGCTTCCTGAGCCCCACCCCTTTGGTACCGATCCAGTAACCGGCGAGGCTTTGTTGGCC
>MHXC01000050.1:2519-3207 GCA_001824325.1 Parcubacteria group bacterium RIFCSPHIGHO2_01_FULL_47_10b | reverse complement strand
GAGTCGGGAGGGGGCGGGCGCTTCTCGAGAGGCCTTTGTGGCCAGAGTCACCGAATTACGCGCCGAGAGAGTAAGAGCCGAAGAAAGGGAGCGGTTGCTCGCACCCACCCAACAAGGTCTTGAGTTGGCAGAAACTGATTTGCAGAAAATTGGTTACGACTATGGATCTTATGGTCTTGATTATGAAGGCAAACACGTCTTGGACGAATTGTTGTGGGAGGCTCGCAGGAAACTACAAAACGAAACGGGGGCGGCGTCCCGGATTCTTGAGGATCTGCGAAAAAAACTAGATCAGGCTCTAGAATATAAGCGCGTTCGGGATGAGGCGGCCGAAAAGGCGGAAAACTTCATCCAAGAGAACATGAGCACTTGCCCACTTTGTAGCGTGGGTTTTAAAGAAGGCTCTTGTTCGAACATAGAGGGACATAATATTGATGCGATTGATTTTGAGAAAGACGGAGAGGGTTATGAAAGATCTTTCACCGTTTTGGCGGAGATTAAAACCGACTCGGGGAAACTCGTAGCCCAGCTAAGAGTGTCGAGTGGACAATCCCGCCGCGGTTACAGTCGTGGTGAAGTGTATTTAGCAAAAGGCGACCGCCTGCCGGAGGAAGAACGTTGGCAGGGAGAGGCCTTTGGAGATCTTTTTTATGAGATCAAGGACTACAAGACTGATCCACTCAAGGCG
>MHXC01000050.1:0-2509 GCA_001824325.1 Parcubacteria group bacterium RIFCSPHIGHO2_01_FULL_47_10b | reverse complement strand
AAAGGGAGGGATTGCAAAGAGATTATCAAGAAGCCCTGGAAGCCTACCAGGATTCGATTAGACGGGCCGAGCAGAAAGTTGAAGAAGGCGAGTCGTTAAAAGGTAAGTTTCATCTGGGCAAAGATCCCAAGACTCAAAAAGATCGGTGGGAGGCGGAGGTAAGAAGGGGCAGTGTCAAAACTAAATATATCGTGGCTCGGTTTAGTGATTTGCCGGAATCGGCCGATCAAATTTTTTACTTTTTTGAAACTAAGGTCTTGGTAGATAATCCGAACTATCGTGTTGTTCTAGTAAAACTCGCCTCCCCCTTACCTTGGGAAAAGCCCCAACCTCCTGAACTACCAGACCTTCCTCCCGAACCTCCGGTTGAGCCCAAGCCAGAAGGTCCTCGTACTCCGGCGACCGAGGAACAACTCGAGGCTTTAAGGGAAAGATTTGGCGGCGGAAAAAAGAGAAAGTGAGTTAGTAATTAATCTACTTCTATTTTTAACAAACAATCCCGATATTATAAGTTGCGGTATTGTCGGTTTTCTGATATAATGAAAGAGTAATAAAGTCCTACTGGGAGCCATCAAAGTAACCAAAGAAGGTAATAGAAATCGACCCTTGACAAATACTACGGGATTTGATACAATCAAAGAGCAAAAGTAAATAAGTTCTTTCTCGCACCCTACAATAATACCTGCTTATTATTTGAGAGAGAAGTTTCGACCCTTCGATTAACTCAGGGCAAGCAACTGGATTTATCCTGAGCGAGCGTAGAGGGTCGAAGGAAAGCCAAGTTTTGGAATGATCGAGAACCTACTCTCAATCTCTCAAAAGCTTGGCTTTTTGATTGGTTGCTTGGCGAATGTTCGGCTAGGTCTAGCAACCATCAATCCCGAGCGGAGTCGAGGGATTATGACCTTTGACCCTTCGACTTTGCTCGAGGTTAAAGAGCAAGATCTTTAACAACTTAACGATAATGGAAGGATTTTGGGGTCCGTTCCTTAGCGTTCAGCGTTTAGCGCGAAGCGTTAAGAGGTGTATAACATTCAGCGATGAATGGTCCTAAAAAAGATCCAGAGCCTGGCACGGTTAGCAGTTAGAGGTTAGAAGTTAGTTGTTAGCCTAGGTTGGGAATGGGCGATGGTCCCATTAAAAATAAACCGTCAAATTCGCTTGGTTTGGGACTTGACCCTCGGAATGAATACCTCGGGATGAATCCTGAAACGGAGCGAAAGATAGATAAAGCAACTAAAGTAATGTAGTTGTTTTCTAGTTTTTTAGCTAGACGGTCTGGGGTGAATGAGAATAAGTTCTTATCCTGCCCAGCCGTGTGGTTAAAAAGAAGACAGAGCGGTGCTAGGTATTCAAATAATTTCTTGAATCCTTAGCACGGCACCTGTCTTAAGTCCTTGGATTTGTACCAAGGCTCCGCCACACCTTACGAAAGTAAGGCAGACGGATAATGGAGGCCGGGGGATGGTAGCCTGCAGCAGTTCTTGCCTTGCCCAAAAAACAGGATAATGAGTGGGGTGAGAAGCAGGCTTGGTTTTAAAATAAGGTGGTCTCGGTTTCTGTTTCTGTTTCTGTTTCTCCTTTCGGTCCCGTGAGAGGTCTTAAGGAGAAAATGAGAATCGAGATCGCACGAAACCCTAAACTCAAAAGAGTCTAGGTTGCGGCTGGGGTGAGGGAAGAAACAAAATGCCTTTCACTCCAGTTGTAGTACCTGTCGAGGTGACTCCTTGGGAGGTAGGGGTAAGGAGTTGGATAGTTGATCGTCAGACGCCAGAGATTGGCGGTTAATTACTCATCTTCTTTCCAAAGGCGCATGCCCGTGCCTTGTCCTATGCTTTAGCGTCGAAAGCTTAACGGACAGGTAAATCCAGGGGCCAGAAAGGAGGGGAGAAGAGATGGGACTAAAATACCTCGCCGGATTTTTGTGCGGCGGGGGAGGAGATCTCGTCTGGAAGCACGTCCCAGACGACGATTTTCGAGGAGCCGTGTTCGGATTGTTCTTCGACGCCGCGAAGGCAGCGGAGGATTATGCCGGGCAGTTGAGCCTACAACCTGTGGTTGTAATTGTGGGCTCAACGGATCTGGATCCCTACTTCGTTTGTAGGTCAAACGGAGAGTGGGATAAATGGCTGCACAGTCCGTGCTGGCCAGGGTCCACCCCTCGAGAAGCCTAAAGGGATTTAGGCTTTGTCACTCATCCCACTAAGGTGGGAAGTCGGAATCGTAAGATCCGATAAATCTCGTATACTGATAATTACGTCACAGATTATCCGAGGAATAGGCTCTCGTTAAAATTGCCTAGCCCAGCCAAGGTCCCGCAAAAACGGGAATAAGTTTTGGCTCTGGAAATGGTGGATTGATCCAGGAAATCGTAAAACCAAGCCACCCGCGGTCTTCCGAAATACCGCATGCGACAAACTGTTGGATTCGGAACTCAATTATTTGAGTAGCCAACAGCGTCTGGTGACACCCAAAATATGGGATGAGGGAAACCCAGGCGAGACTAATT
>MHXC01000049.1:21277-22457 GCA_001824325.1 Parcubacteria group bacterium RIFCSPHIGHO2_01_FULL_47_10b | reverse complement strand
GTAGCTAGGTTGGCTTGGCCAGTAGCGTTAATGTAGTAGGTTTGACCATTGGCAAAGTACATATTCACTGCACCTACTTGGACAGCTTTACTGAAGGTGGTGGTGGCTGTTGAGAAAGTCCAGCCTCCGGTGATGGATTCGGCTTGGTCAGAGCGCACAATTTTTGAGTTCGGATAGTCGATACTGACATCTACTTCAGTTGCTCCGTCCGTCGCGACTACGAAGTCAGCTGCGCCGAAGTCAACGGTGGTCGTTGTTGCCAAAACAAGGGAATTGCCCGTCTCGGTGCGAATATTCCCCCCCGAACCACCGCCCTCATCTGTACCACACGTAAAGTTTCCGTTCAAATCAGTATCGAGTGTATTACATGATGATAGATCGGTAACGCGCAGTCCCCCTTGCACATGCAATTTCTTCGTAGGAGATGTGGTTCCAATACCAACATTGCCCGATGGATTCAGAAGAATCGACCCCGCTCCTGTGGTGATAGTTGTGGTGCCATTGGAACGAAGAGTCTTGGCACTCACATCAAAGAAGAAGGGAGCGCTTGAAGTAGCACTGGCGCCAAGTACAAGATCGTCAGTAGTGGAGGTTAAGTACGTAAATTCGCCAGAGTCAGTAAAAAGGCTCCCACCGCTGGCACTCTCCCACGTCAAAAGTCCATTGGTATTGTATTTGAGGAACTCGCCATTACTGGCTCCGGAAGAAGGCCAGGTGTAGGCCAAACCATTAATAGTTGTTGTAGCACCAAACGTCGACGTACCATTGACCAGGAAGGTGTTGGAGACCGTGAGTTTCCCCCCACTGTAGGTAGCAGTGACATTGCTGCGGAGGAAGTCAGGGGAGTCCAGAGAGTCGAGGGTTGCAGCATTGACACTGGTCAAGTTCGCCCCACTTAAGTCAGCAAAGTAGGTGGATGATAGAGCAGGGATCTTACCCGTGGTGTCAATGAGGCTTACGTTGCCAGAGCCAAATTGTGCGCCTCCGGCGATGTCCAGAGCATTAGCCTGGGAGGAAGAGACACTTAAGTTCTTTGCTATGGTAGTAGTAGCTAGGTTGGCTTGGCCGGTAGCGTTAATGTAGTAAGTTTGACCATTGGCAAAGTACATGTTTACACTCCCTACCTGTACTGCTTTACTGAAGGTGGTGGTGGCTGTTGAGAAAGTCCAGCCTCCGGTGA
>MHXC01000049.1:5846-21262 GCA_001824325.1 Parcubacteria group bacterium RIFCSPHIGHO2_01_FULL_47_10b | reverse complement strand
CAGCCTCCGGTGATGGATTCAGCATCTCCGATACCGGCAAAGTCAGTAGTGGGGAGGTTTAAACTATTGATAGTACCTGCGCTCGTAATATTCCCGCTGTTAAGGTTGAGGCCTCCGGTGATAGAGGCACCACCGGAGATAGTGAGTAACTTGGTGAACGTGGTTGTGGCTGCCGTGGTAGTACCTGTAATGGCAAGGTGTCCTGCAATAGTAAGGGTGTTGCCTGCAGCAAAGGTAGTAGAAGAGGTAGCACGGAGGAATGCAGCAGCATGGAGAGAGTCAACAGTGTCGGCATTTAATCCCGTACTATTGACACTTAAGGTGGTGCCTGAGACTTGGAGACCGCTCCCTACCGTAAGAAATGCAGTGGAAGTAGCTGAATCATCCCAGAAGAAGATACGGTCTGCATTGGGATCGGCTAAAGAGGCGCCGATGCCACCATTGGCAAGCTGGAGTATACCACTCACGCCGGTTGTTAAGGGTAACCCTGTGGCATCGGCGAGGTTAAAAGCGGGGGATATGTCTGCCTGTCCCAGTGAAAGCTTCACCCCTCCGTAATTGACGGTTGAAGTTGCAAGTTCGCTGTTATCGATTTGTCCTGAAGGTAGAGTTATGATGCCTGACGATACGGTAAGACCACCGCCGCTCACCGTCAAAAGTTTACTGAATGTACTTGTTGCGAGGGTTGATATGCCCGTAACGTTAATAGCGCGACTAAAGGTTGAGGTGGCTGAAAATGTCGTGGTGGCACTAAACGTATACCGACCGGTAATGGTTTCGTTTTCTGATGTATCAGCAAATTCCGCCTCACTTTTACCGTCGAGTTGATCGGCGTTAAATGCATATGGCACTGCGGTAAGTCTTCTTCGTGGACTAAACACCTCCTCGAATGAGCCGCTGCTATCGGCATCAAATTCCACTTGGAGCCATAGTGCGTCACTATTGAAGTCAACTGATGACAATGCCGTATGTGTACCAAGTGCGACCGTCAATAATCCGCTAGTCACCGCAATTTGTGTCGAGGATGCACTACTCCACTGCTCACTCCAGAGGAGCGAGCCACCGCTCGACGCACTATAGAGGCGAAAACGAAAATTATATGACCCGTCTGAAATTGCGGTGCTCGCCGTGTCAGTGAGTTTTGCCTGATACGTTATCGTTCCATTGATTCCGGTCGCTGCTTGTGATCCGCGATTACCGAAAATTGACAGGCCAAATAATAATGTGACAAAAATGGTAGCGACTACTACACGTCGCATAATCTGTCTATTGGTGGCTTCAGGCAAATCAATAAAGGCATTTCGGGGAAGAAAATTCTGAAAATCTCGTATGGGATTGTGATCCCGTTTCAACCAATGCAACCATCTTGTTATCTTTCTCTCCTGCATGATCTATTGGGTACGAGGAGCGCAGCACGCCGTTTTCACGACGTCATCCATCGCTACGCGAACTCAATAGAGCCATTCGATACCGTCGAAATCTCATTTTGCCTTGCTGTGCTTCGCTTATCCCCTCGTTTAAACTCGTTCTGATATAAATATTTCATCGCTTCAATTCACGATCACAGTCGGCTCGAATATATGAGTCTAGTATACCAAATAAAGACACTGGGTGCAAAAGAAAAAAGTCTACTGTCTGTGGATAAAGTCAGGGCCGAACTTCAATGAAAACGGGTAATTGATACGAAGCCTTCGTAGTACACTCGGTGATCACCTGATTCCCGAGACCATCCGTCACGGTAAATAGCACTCGTTTGTCTCCTGTCTTGCTATATGCATAGCTAACCACTGGAGCATTCCCAACCAACCCATCGTCACCCTGCCATCGATATTGATAAGGCTCTTGACCACCAGTGGCAATCCCCCGCCACAACACAGCCTCACCTAACTTCACTTCATTCGTTGAAGCAGAGCAAGATGCTGCCAGATTAGTTTGGTTTACTTGCGCGAGCTGACTCGAACTATCTGATGCACCGGATGGGTCTTGGACAATAACTGAAGCCTGTTTTATTCCAGTCGTCTTGTACTTCACCGAACAGGTGGTATGGAGCAACCCACACCCTTCGATTACTACGGCATCGCCCACGTCGAAGCTCCAGATATATCGCAACGGATCGCCATCAGGATCATCAGCAAATACACCGAATGAGTAAACCGTTTTATTCACCAGACCAGAGTGCGGAATCACAACCATGGAGTGGATCACGGGTGGACTATTCGCTGGACCACGGACTGCTATGTGACCGACTGGTATAGTCTTCGTGCCACCCCCATCTTCGCTGGAATAAAAAATTATCGAGTCAGGCGAAATGTAATTTATCAGTTGTGGTTGCGTAGCGAGACGCGTTAATACTTGTAATGTGGTCCGGAGCTCAACGGTCTGTTGGTTCCGCAATTCTGGCACAGGCCATGAGATACGCGTCCCGCTGGCGTTACTTGATTGGCTTGCCGCCGTCGGCGCGGTACTTACGACACGAAATTCAGGGCGGAGTTTTAATTGTGCGGAAATGTTTTCAGCCACGACGTCATTCCGAATCTCAAAGAGCAAATTTTCATATAGTGCTCGTAGTGAATCTGCGTCTGGCGTAAAAACATAACGCCCGTTTCCATTGCCACGCGCCGCGATCTGCTTCAGCCAATCCTCCCCAGATCGGCACGTGACACCCTCTCTGCAATCAATTTTCCGCGTAATATCATCGCCAAGTCCAATGGTATATAGGGCAACGTCAGTGGGAATCGATTGATAATATAAGTTGGGATTGGGACCTGTGTTATGATGCCCATCTGATAATACCACGATCGCTTTCACGCTTTCCAGCCGAGCTTTGCTGATTTCCTGCGCAGCTACGCGCAATCCTAAGCCAAGCGGGGTTCCCCCATCTGCCACAATTGCATTCACCCGGTCGATTAGCGTGGACTGATGAAACGGACTTAATGGCGACACGACCATCGCATTCGATTTCTGAAATGTAACCAGCGCAACATGCTCCGTGTCAGGATTGAGATTCTGTGCAAATTCAGTAACAGCAAGCTGCAACTCATGTAATCGAGAGTTGTCATTTGTTGCGGATGATTCATGCCTCATTGATCCCGAAGCATCAACCACAAGCACAACATCGATAGGTGTACGCTTGGTATACGACCCCTCGCCTTGTAATTTTAGTACCAAGTCAAAAAAACCACCGGCGTCTACTTGGGTCTCCTGAACCTCGGTCGAAACTACAAAATCAGGAAGTTGCTGGGCGAGAGAAACTCCGCTGAAACATACCAGCCCAAACACGACAATCGTTGTAAAATATAGGCCAACCTGTTTTAATAAATTCATATTTTTTTCACAGTCTATTCTCGAGGATCGCCCTCCGATGGAATAATCTCAATAAAAATCGGCACGATGACTTCGTGAACAGACGCAATCTGTTCATTGGTAATTATTGCATCTTGGGTATAAAAAATAATTGAATCGCCAGTCGAAATATCGTCAACCGTTGCATCGACTATTTCATAGTCTCCTGTGCTTCCCTCTACCCTCGAAATCGGGGTGTTATCGTCAACAATCAGGTAATGCGTCTGTATTCCAAGCGGCTCAATCACCCCCTCGCTTAAGTTATATGCCTCAAGCACTGTGCGAGTTTCGATTATTACAGTATTTGTTTCAGAACTTTGCAATAATGCCTGGGCTGCTGGTTCGATACTTTTTGACTCAAAATCTACTGTATCGAAGTTATATACAACCCGTTGCACGGTAGCCGTTGCTGTAAATTGCTCAGAAAAAACCGGCTCAACCCGCTGCTTGATAGTCACCTCTCGAATTGTATTCGGCTGAAAATAAGAAAGGGGAAATTGATTATTGAAATATCGCAACAAAAAAACCCATAGCATGATAACTGATGCTACGAGTATGATCGAAATCAATGTAAGATGAATGACATATGAACGAGGCGCTCTCCTATTTTTTCGAATCTCTCCTCCCATATAAACCTATTATACTCGATAGCATATAGTCTGCCAAGTACAATAATTAATGCCCGATAGCAAATGCATTTTTCTTCCGCCACTCTGCGATTTCCTTGTGATTGCCGTTGAGTAGTTCAGCCGGCACCGACCACTTTTCTCCATTGTCTGCAACAAATGTCGCAGGTCTCGTGAACTGGGGATATATGGTTGTACTTGGGATACCACCAATGGCCAAGTGCTTTTTGAGAGACTCGTCGCTACCCAACACACCCGGAACGAGACGACTTACCGCATCAACAAAAATCATCGCGGGTAATTCGCCACCGCTCAACACATAACTTCCGACTGAGATCCGATAATCAGCAATATGCGAATGGACTCGTTGATCAACGCCTTCGTAACGTCCACACAAAAGTATATACTGCACATTGCCAGCGACCTTCTCGGCCGTAGTCGTATTCCCTGCCATAGCGGCGAATGCAGCTACTCGCTCTTGTGTAAGCATGTCTCCGCGCGGCGTAAATAGCACAACAAATGATTTCGCATCGTCCTGTCGTGCACGGAGTTCTTTAACCGCCCGATACATAGGTTCAATTTTCATCACCATGCCCGCTCCTCCGCCAAATGGTTCATCATCAGTAGTATGATGCTTATCAGTAGCCCACTGGCGTAAATTATGAATACGAATTGTAATACAACCTTTCTCCTGCGCTAATTTTAAAATCGAGCTGGAAAAATAGCTCTCAAACATCTCGGGAAAAATAGTAGCGATATCGAATAAAATCATGATTGAACTGCGTCACAAAACATTAGATACGCACAAATCCCGCGCCTGAAAACAGGGCGGGATTTGTAACATGCAATAATATAGTAGGTTAGAGTTCAAGCTCATCTACAACATCTTTCACGTCTTTTTCTATCGCTTTATCAGCTGTTTCAGCTGTATCGCTGTCGGTTGGCTTGCTCATTTCGCGTGGTCGAGACTTATAATCTTCTCGAGGCGCGCGTACCCGTGTTGAACCTTCTGGCTCCTCGAGCTTCAGATTCACGCGGGCATTGTTCTTGGCTCCAACGATGCGAAGCAATGTTCGAATCGCCTTTGCCGTTGAACCCTGGCGTCCGATGATCGTTCCCATGTCCTCGGGATTGACCTTGAGTGTCAGTAAGACACCCATTTCGTCAACCTTGCGGTCAAGTTCAACATCATCTGGATTGTCCACGAGCTGCTTAACGACATGCGTAACAAACTCTTGATCTGGTGGTAACTTAGCCATTCGTTTGATTCACTAGCTGACAAACCTATGCTCGCCAGACAGTGACTAACCTGTTACGTCTAATGCAAGTAGTCCGACCTTTGTTCCAAACTACCGCTCACTACTAGTATACGTCTGTAGTTGTAAAAGTCAATCACGCCGCTTTTGTTTCTGTTGCCTTGGCTTCTTTCTTTGCTGCAACTGCGGCTTCTGCAACGCCTACGCGATGGAATACATTATGCTTTTCTGCCTTTACAATCCCTTCGTCCACAAAAAAATTATGCACGGTGCCTGATGGCTTCGCGCCAACGCCGAGCCAATACAATGCTCGATCTTTATTTATCGTCTTTTGTTTCAAACGCGGACTATAAGTACCGATTATTTCAATTACCTTTCCATCGCGTGCAACCCGAACATCTTGTACCACGATACGAAAGCTAATATCATTTTTTCTCCCCACGCGAGTTAGTCGAATTTTAACCATATATTATTAGATTTCTTAATTAGCAGATTACTGGATATTGATACTAGATTATACTCCGTTCCATCCTTCAACTCGTAACGCTTCGCGCGCTGCCGCTGCTTCTCCCTCCTGCTTTGACGAACCGGTGCCTTGAGCAATAAACCGATCTCCGATATATGCCCCAACCACGAAATGTCGATTATGGTCAGGCCCTGATTCCTCGAGTACTCGATAGGTCGGCGTTACCGCAACCCGTCGTTGTGCCTCTTCTTGAAAACGACCTTTCGGATTATAGTCAGGAGCGCGTGACAGCATCTCCTTTTCTCGAGATATAATAATCCGAGTGACTAAGTCCCGCGCAGCTTCGTAGCCCTGGTCGAGATACAGAGCTCCGATGATCGCTTCCGTTGTATTGGCAAGGATGGATTCCTTTTTCGCGCCTTCACTTATCCGTTCACCGCGTGACAGCGAAATGTGTTCGCTGATACCGAGATCACTCGCTACCATTGATAACATTTTCGTATTCACCAATATCGACTTCCAGTTGGTAAGATCCCCTTCTGGCGACTCAGTGTGGGTGCGATACAAATGTTCGCTCACCACCAATTCCAACACCGCGTCCCCTAAAAATTCGAGGCGTTCGTTGTGCTTATGTGCCCATGCAGGATTCTCTGCGGCATACGATTTATGCACCAACGCTTGCTCAATAAGCGATGGGTTGTGAAATGCGATACCGAGCTTTTGCTCGACCGCCTTACAATGTTTCATTCCATTACGTTCTGATCCCTTGCTGCTGATACCTATCTGACGTTTTAGTCACGAGTATCAGAAGCCAAGGCGCAGATGATTGTTAATGATTACGCAATAATAATTGGTCCTTAATACTTTGTTCGCTTACGCATCCTTCATTGGTTCCCCAATTTCTTTATATACCGTTCCCAGCACCCCGTTGATAAACTTCCCTGACGACATCCCACCAAAATTCTTTGCCAGTTCGATTGATTCGTTGATCGCAACTTTCGGAGGGACTTCTTCGTAGTTGCCGAACAGTAGCTCGTATAATCCCAGCCGCAGCACATTTCGGTCAATCAGGGTCACCTGCTTAATTGGCCACCGCGGCGCAGCCTTTTCAATGACCGCATCGAGCTCGCCTTGCTTTGCGAGGATACCATGAAATAAGGCGTTGATGAACTCTTCTTTGTTGAGTCCATCAGCAAGTTCTTTCATGTTCTTTGCAAGTATGTTATCCGGCGAAAAATCATGCCCAAGTTTCTGCGCAAACCCTTCCAATTCCGGTACAGAAAAAAAGGAATGGTAAAAATCCCATTCAAAAAGGGTCTGCATCACAATCGATCGAGCAATATGACGTGAACCCATGGGTGCGTGTGTTAACTGGGAAACAACCCAAGGAACTTAGGATGTCTTGACTACTTTTGACATTGCCATGGCCGGCACATTCCCTACCATTTTTTTCTTTGCATAATACCCACACTCCGTGCAAGCAAAGTGCGGTCGCACCGGTGACTTGCAGCGAGTGCACAATAGTGTATGGGGTGCGCTCAACGCAAGGTGTGCCCGCCGATTTCCTTGCCTGCGCTTCGTTTGTCGCTTCTTCGGTACTGCCATAGTTCTTCCAATGTAACGTCAAACAGTCGGCGTGTCAAGCGCGTCGAGCGTTTGTGCACTCTCGACGCGGTATGGGCCAATCGCTGTTCGCCGTAAAGCAGTCATGATTGCGCCTGTTGCAAGCTCTTTCCCAATAGCATGCACGAGCGAACGAATATATGTTCCGGTGGAACACTTGATTATGAGCGTTATGAACGGAATTTGAAAATCAATAACTTTTATTTCAAAAATCTGAATATTCCGAGGTTGTAATTCTACGCGTTCCCCTTTGCGCGCTAGCTTGTAAGCCTTTACCCCATGAACATGAATTGCCGAAAATGGAGGAGGCGTTTGCGGCACGATACCCATATACTTCGACAAGACCCTATCAAAAACACGTCTATCAATTTGTTTTATCATTTCTTGATCAGCACTTACCTTACATTTCCCATCGGCATCATAGGTGTCAGAAACCCTTCCCAGCTCCATGGTCACCATATATTCCTTGGAGAGTTTCATATATGATTGCTGTTCTTTCGTAGCTGCCCGCCCCACCAGAACTATAAGCAATCCCGTCGCAATAGGATCAAGCGTGCCAGTATGTCCGACAGTTCGAACGCCGGTAGCACGCCGAACCCGATCAACCACGTCATGCGAAGTGAGCTCCGCAGGCTTATCGACAAAAATCACGCCATGAGGAACATTATTCCTGTGGTTTCGCTTGTTTTGTTGTTTTTTCGGCTTCGCCATCGCGATTTGTATTCTTTATTCTGAATCGATTCGTACTACTAGCATCACGAAGCGCCATCAACCCGCTCACCGTTTCATCTAATCGCCCACCAGCCACTTGCACTGGGATATTCATAAATCCCCTAGCCGTCATCTGCGCCAACTGATTGATTTCTTTACATATTTTTCGCTCGACTGTCACAAAACGCGTGTCAATCGCTTCATACTGCCTATCTATGAGATCAAATCGTTCGTCGATATCATCAAAACGTTGAATTACCGCGGCAAATTGACGATCAATCGTTACGAACTTGCTATCCATGCCGTCGAAACGCTTATCCATGGCATTAAGGCGTTGATCCATTCTTTCCAAACGTTTATCCATGGCATCGAACCTCTGTGTGAACTTAATGTCGAGCGCCATTATCATATGCCCAAGACCCTCCATTGTCATAGGCATTTGTTGCGATACGCGTGATTGTGTAACCATAATTAAGCTCATTAATTCTTATCCTATACCATTCAGTGTACACACACAACATGACAACAAACGAACAAACTCATTAACCCAAGATGACATGGCGGCAACTCGCGCTTATCTCCTGATGTGATTGCATACCAAAACAGTTCATATAGAATACAACTACAATGTCTTCGAACTTCGTACACCTCCACGTCCACTCCCATTACTCCCTGCTGGATGGTCTTGCGAAAATTCCCGAGCTTCTGGACGAAGCTAAACGACAGGGCATGGAATCGCTAGCTATCACTGATCACGGAGCGATGTATGGCGTCGTTGAGTTTTATCTGAAAGCAAAAGAGGTGGGAATCAAACCTATCATCGGCGTAGAAACATATCTTGCCGCAAATGGCATGGCGAATAAGCGCGCAGGCGTCGACCGTAAGAGTAACCACTTGGTACTCATCGCAAAAAATTTCGCCGGATACCAAAATTTGATGTACTTGACGTCGCAAGCGCATCTTAAGGGGTACTATTATAAGCCGCGAATCGACAAAGAGTTGCTCCGCACTCATAGCGACGGTCTCATTGCGCTCACGTCATGCCTACAGGGCGAAATACCTGCGGCTATCGCAAATGGCGACATAAAAAAAGCTGAACGGTTGCTCGAGGATTACCTTCAGATATTTGGCGAGGGGAATGTGTATATGGAGCTTCAAGATCACCCGAATATCGCGAAGCAAAAAATTGCCAATGAAGGCATTGTCAAACTCGCACAAAAATTCGGACTACCACTGCTTGCCACCAATGACGTGCACTATGTAAAGCGCGAAGACGCAGAGCCCCAAGATATTCTCGTCGCCATCCAAACGAAAAAAACAGTGCATGATACCGATCGCTTAAGCATGGTACACTCTGATTTCTCCTTGCGCACGTCCCAAGACATGGAGAACGTTTTTACTCAATACCCCGAGGCCATAAAAAACACAAAGCTGTTGGCTGAACAAGTGAACCTAGAGCTTCCGATAGGTCAAACACGGCTTCCCTACTACGAAGTACCCAAGGGAAAAACAAGTGAAAGCTATCTCCGTGAACTGGTGCAAGCTGGAGTTGTAAAACGATTTGGTACCGAACAAACAAAACGCATCACTGATCGTATCGACTATGAATTGAGCGTTATTGAAAAAACCGGCTTTGCCTCATATTTTCTGATCGTGCAAGACGTTGTGAACTGGGCAAAAAACAATGGTATCGTCGTCGGCCCAGGTCGCGGCTCTGCTGCAGGTTCGCTCGTGTCCTATGTGCTCAATATCACCAACGTCAATCCATTGGATCACGACTTACTTTTTGAACGCTTCTTGAACCCACAGCGCATCAGTATGCCTGATATTGATCTGGATTTCACCGATCTTCGTCGCGACGAAGTGCTTCAGTATGTTGCTGAAAAATTCGGACGCGATCGAGTGGCTCAGATTATTACATTCGGAACTATGGCAGCCCGAGCAGCAATTCGCGATGTGGGCCGAGCGCTGGGCTATGAGTATTCGCTGTGCGACAAGCTCGCAAAATTAGTACCATTCCAAGCTTCACTGGAACAAGCAATGCAGGATTCACTCGAACTGCGGATGGCACATGACACAGACCCCAAGGCGCGTCGCATAATAACCCTAGCAAAAAAACTTGAGGGTGTGGCACGCCATGCTTCAACACACGCCTGTGGGGTCGTCATCACCGAACAACCGTTAGTCAACTATACCCCGCTCCAATTCGGTACCACGGGCGAAAGATCGGTGATCACGCAGTTCGAGATGAAGACCGTCGAAAAGTTGGGACTGTTAAAAATGGATTTTCTGGGTCTTCGCAACCTGACCATCATTGAAGAAACTCTGGCAAACATTAAAAACCGTCACAATATCGACCTTGATATTCACGCCCTGCCACTCAACGATAAAAATACATTTAAACTGCTCCAACAAGGCAATGCCGTGGGCATATTCCAACTCGAATCCGACGGCATGCGCGGATGGCTCAAAGAACTGAAACCGACAGAACTGAATGATATTATAGCCATGGTCGCTCTCTATCGCCCGGGACCCATGGAACTTATTCCAAACTACGTGGCGCGTAAACACGGCAAAGAAGAGGTAAAATATCTCCATCCAAAACTCGAGCCAATTTTGAAAAATACCTACGGCATCATGGTGTATCAAGAGCAACTACTATTGGCGGCGCAGGCGCTAGCCGGTTTTACCCTTTCCGAAGCTGATATTCTTCGTAAAGCAGTCGGTAAAAAAATTCGCGACCTCATGCTTGAGCAAAAAGCAAAGCTCATTACGGGTATGACAAAAAATGGCATCCCAGACCGTATCGCCAAACAATTCTGGCAACTTGTCGAACCATTCGACCGCTATGGATTTAATAAGAGCCATGCCGTGTGCTACGCCCTTATCGGCTATCAAACTGCCTACCTCAAGGCCCACTACCCGACTGAATTTTTCACCGCGCTCTTGAACTCGCGCCAGGGCGACATCGAAAAAGTGGCTTTCTTTATAGCTGACGCAAAGCGTAATGAAATGAAGGTGTTGCCGCCAGATATCAATCAGAGTCATGCCGGGTTCACCGCAGTAGAGGGTGGGGTTATACGATTCGGCCTGAATGCAATCAAAAACGTTGGTGAAAATATCGTAAAGGCGATTATAGATGAACGAGCGGCGAATGGCGCGTATAGTTCCATCGATGATGTTATCAGTCGCGTCAAAGTGAAAGATTTAAACAAAAAATCGCTCGAGAGTTTAATTAAGTCGGGCGCATTCGATTCGCTTGCCGAGCGTAATCAGCTGTTGCACAATATGGATCGTTTATTACGCGCGTCTCACGAAGTAAAGCAATCGATGAACGAAACCCAAGGGAATTTATTTGGAGATGTGTCGACCACTGTTTCAGTTTCGAGTCATTTCGATACCGTAGAAACCGCTGACTTCCTGCAAAAACTCGACTGGGAAAAGGAGCTGCTGGGACTCTATATTTCCGGCCATCCGCTGCAGAAATACAAGCAGGTACTTGAAAAACACACAAAATCCATTGCCGATACAATGGCTGATAAGAAAAAAAGGAAACTGCGGATCGGCGGCATTATCGAGTCAGTCCGGCGAATCAATACCAAAAACGGCGACCCCATGCTCTTTGTTACGATTCGCGATACCACAGACGCGCTCGAATTCGCCGTATTTTCTGACACCCTTCAGGACACGGTTTCCGTTTGGCAGGAAGGCAAACCAGTCATTATTCAATGCAGCTCAAAAGATCGAAATGGCCAGCGGACCTATGTGTGTGAAAAGGCGATGGCGTTGACGTGATGGTGATCATGACTATAAAACGATGAGACCGCTCTGGGATGCAACACAACGCCAGAACGGTCTTCTATCTTTCATGCCTCCTCACCTCCCCTTCCTGCTATGCCAAACAAAGACGATTCCCATGCAGCAGCAAGCCGCGATCACTAATGCAATGACTCCGCTTGCGATAGCTTCTTTTGACGCTGCGTACGAGCCAACTATCGCGAAAATCGCCGCCCCTAGAATTAAGATTGGGAGTATCTCGTTCTGAAACGCCTGATTTTTGAACACAGTCCGTAAATTGGAACCGACCAGCCGTATCGCCAAACAGCTGAACCATGCGACAAGGAACTCCATTACTATCCCTCCTCGCTATTTGATTTTGTTCGTACCATTTTTTAAAAAAGCTGCTACAGTCAGCACTCCCATATCCCCCTCGTCACGTCCTCGCACCGCGACATTCTTTGCTTCAATTTCTTTATCGCCAACTACTATGATGTAGGGAGTTTTTTGGAGTTGTACTTCGCGGATTCGCTTGCCAAGGGTGTCGTTGCTATCGCTCATCTCAACCCGAATTTCCTGCTTGACCAATTGCTGCATTACCTTGGCTGCATACGCGCCGTGTTTCTCTGGTGATATTGGCAAAACCACTACCTGCACCGGCGATACCCAAAATGGGAATGCGCCGCCCGTGTGTTCGATTAGCACTGATATAAAACGTTCGATTGAACCCATGATCGCACAATGGATCATCACAATGCGTTCCTGTGCTCCTTCTTCGTTTATACAATACAGATCGAAGCGTCCGGGCATATTGAAATCGAGCTGAATAGTAGCCACTTGCCATTCACGGCCGAGCGAATCCTGCGCCATAAAATCAACTTTTGGTCCGTAAAATGCTGCTTCACCGATTGCCTCGAATGATTCCACTTTTTGATTCTTCGCTATCGCTCGCAATGTCGTTTCAGCTCCCTGCCAGTTCTTTTCGTCGCCCAAATATTTTTGGGATTGCTCAGGATCATGAAGAGATAATCGAACCTTCAAAACGAATCCGAATGCTTTATAAAAAGTCTCGATAATATCCCAGATCGCCAACACTTCGTTTTTAATCTGCGGTTTGCGACAAAAAACATGCGAGTCGTCTTGGGTGATCGAACGAACGCGCGACAAACCAAGCAGTTCGCCTGTTTGTTCATCGCGATAGATCATGGTGGTGTTGCTGTAGCGCTGGGGTAATTCGCGATAGCTGCGGAGTCGGTTCGCGTAAATTTGCGTGTGGTGCGGACAGTTCATCGGCTTTACCACGAACACATGTTCCTCGCGTGTTTGAATCTTCATCAGCTCATTGCCGAACTTATCCCAATGACCACTGGTTTGATAGAGTTCTTTTTTCGCCAAATGGGGAATCTCAACCTTTTGATACCCTTTCGCTTTCCGCAATTGCCACACAAAGTCATCAAGTAAATTCCGTAACAGCGTACCTTTCGGGGTCCATAACGGCAGCCCAGCACCTACTAATTCCGAAAAGAAAAACAGGTCAAGGTCTTTGCCGAGCTTTCTATGATCGCGTTTTGCCGCTTCCGCTTGTTGCGCCACAAATGCTTCCAGTCCTTGTTTATTGGCAAACGCAATGCCATAAATTCGTGTGAGCATGTCGTTTTTTTCTGAACCCTTCCAGTAGGCGCCAGCGACTTTATCGAGCTTGAATGCATCTGGAGGGATCTCGCTGGTCGAGCCGACGTGGCCACCTTTGCAAAAATCAATAAATAATCCCGTCTTGTAGACCTGTACTTTGTCGGACTGGTTGCCAGTATTATCAAGCGTTTTCTCTTGAATGAGCTCTCGCTTGTATGGCTGGTTCTTGAAAAACTCATCTGCTTCGGGGCGGCTCATAAACTGCTGCTCGAACGCCAGATTCTGGGCGATAATTCGTCGCATTGTACTCTCGAGTTTCGGTAAATCTTCATCAGTGAGTGGCTTTGGTAAAGCAAAATCATAATAAAAACCATTGTCTATGACCGGTCCAACACCAAGTTTTGCATCAGGTCGTAGCTCTAATACTGCCATTGCCAAAATGTGCGACAGTGAATGTCGGATATTATATAGCACTTGGTCGTTCTGAGCGAGTGGCGCTTTTTTCTCACGCTTCGATTTCATACCGTCAGATTAACTGATATTTCGTTAATGAGCAAGGGCGAGGCACACATCACTAAATCCTTACATCGTCCCAGACACCCTAGATAACTTTTTTCACTTCGGCTCGCACAACTTTGCTAATTTCCTCCGCTGACCGAATATTCCCTTGTTCGTCCAGGCACTGAATCGTCCGCCAATTCTTCCTGTTCTGCGCAAGCCATTGGTAGCGATAGGCAACGTCAGATAAATAAAGCGGATTTTCCTCATGGAGATCTTTTTTCTTGTCGGTGTAGGCACGCTTTGGTTTCTTCAGCACTAACTCCTGTGAAACATGCGGATTGATATTCATATACAACACTAAATCTTCTCGCGGAAGACCAAAAATGTCGTACTCAATTTTTTCAATTCTCTGAATAAATTTGTTGCGCTCTTCGATATCAATGATTCGCGCTGACTGATGGGCTAAATTGCTGCCTATATATCGATTTGCCACAATAATTTTTCCTTCACCCAGCCATCGCGTCAACTCATCACGCGACTGAAACCGGTCACACGCATACAACAGCGCAGCAAACAATGGTGACACTTGTGTGAAGTCGCCATATTGTTTATCAAGATATTCTCCCACAATCTGGCCAAACAAATTCTTCTCATATCGCGGAAATGAGATATACTCAGCGCGTTTGCCGTGACTATTTAAATAGTCCACTAATAGCTTCGCCTGCGTGCGTTTTCCCGAGGCATCAATACCCTCAAATGCGATGAATGTTCCTCTATGTGCGGGGGGTTTTTGTTTCACTTGCATCGCTCGTATGTTAAATATGTATACCCATCATGGGGTTCATTGTGAACTTCCTTCCATTGCTCGCTTTTAATCTCGGGGAAAAACGCATCGCCGCCCTCAATTGTCTGATGCACTCGTGTCAATTCAATCATGTCAGCGCGATCCATGCTTTGTCGATATATGTCTCCCCCGCCAAAAATAAATGCCTTGGCTGCATTGTCGCACGCCACAATTGCTTCATCGAGCGAATAAACGACAACGACATCAGTCTCCGAGGAACCGATTGTCGATTTTCCTTCATACCGAAACGTTTTATCCCGCGTCACCACTATATTCCGCCGCCCCGATAATGGTCCGCCGACTGCTTTGAGGATGGACTCGAATGTTATTCTCCCCATAATAATCGGAGAGCCCATGGTCATCTCGCGCAATCGTTTCATGTCGCCCGGAATATGCCACGGGATCGTGCCCTGCTTCCCGATCACGTTATTATCACTTGCTGCTGCAATTATTATTAGTTTCATGGGCGTTTTGCTCATGGCGCTATACGGCGATCGGCGCCTTAATCGCCGGATGCGGATCATATCCGATTAATTCGAAATCATCATATTGAAAATCTTCGAGCTTTTTTTGTTTTCCGTGTATAAAGAGTTTCGGCAACGCCCTCGGCTTGCGTGATAATTGCTCTCTAATTTGTT
>MHXC01000049.1:218-5821 GCA_001824325.1 Parcubacteria group bacterium RIFCSPHIGHO2_01_FULL_47_10b | reverse complement strand
ATCGCCGAACGTATGAATAAACTCACCCGGTTTGTAATCCGTCAGTTTGGCAATAATCATCGTGAGCAATGAATATGATGCAATGTTAAACGGCACGCCCAAGAAAGCATCGGCGCTACGCTGGTATAACTTGCAGTATAGGCGATCGCCGAGCGCAATAAATTGATACATAGTATGGCAAGGTGGTGGTGCGGCATCTGGGTCGTGGATTTGTTCAAAAATATCACCAACATTCCACCCGTTTACAATAATGCGCCGAGAGGTTGGGTTATGCTTAATTTGATCAATGACATCGACTAACTGATCGATTACTCCCCCGCTTGCTGTTTCCCACCGACGCCATTGTTTACCGTAAACCGGACCGAGGTCTCCCCACTTTTGAGCAAAATCGGGGTTATTTTTGATCTGTTCGATAAATCGCGACATCTCTGCGCGCCATTCGTCTGTGTATCGCGGCAATTTTTTTTCGAGTTTGTTTTCGCGGACATACACCGCAAACGGCCACTCATTCCAAATATTCACCCCATTGTCTACCAGGTATTTAATGTTCGTATCGCCTCGCAGCATCCATAATAGCTCGTAAAAAATCGCTTTATAGAACATTTTCTTCGTGGTGAGCAATGGAAATCCCTTCGACAAATCAACCCGCAACTGCGGCCCGGGATAGCGAATCGTACCAACGCCCGTGCGGTCGTCGCTGAGGACGCCCTGCTCCAATGTGGTCTGTAGTAGTTCGAGGTATTGGTTCATATAATATCGAGCAGTTCTTCGTGGCGGTCGATGACTTCATCGGCGCCCGCTGCTTTTAGCTCTGCTCTTGAAAGAGTAGTTGTAATCCCGATTGCATAGATTCCTACTTTTATTGCCGCTTCAATCCCATGTGCCATGTCTTCTAAAATAAAGGCATGCTTCGCAAATTCATCCAGTGACAATTGTACGTGATCAGCAAAAAGCTGAAAATGTTCCTCTTTTCGAACACTCTTTTTTCCATTATTGCCAATAGCTAGTTCGAACAGTCCGGCCAATCCCGTATGCTTAAGTGTTTCATCAACTGCTTTCTGAAAAGAACTACTCGTAACAAACATGCGCAGTCCATGACTGTGCTTCAGCCCGTCGAGCAGTTCAGGAACGCCGTTATACATTGATAATTCTGCTGCTCGACTAGCCGTTATTTCATGATAATCATCGACGCACTTCATCAATGCTTCGGTGGTCTTGGTGATTGGCAATAAAACTTCGAGCCAGTTTTTTGTCGCAATGTCCTTATAGTATTGCAGGGTGATTGTCTGCCCAAAATGCCGATTCAGCGCATCATTAAAAAATGCATGATACTTTTCAATGCTATCAATGAGCACTCCATCCTTATCAAATATGCCATATTTAAATTCCCGATTATGATTGCGCTGCGCGCGGCTTGAAGCATTCGAGGCCTTCGTAGCTATTGGCGCTTTTTTCGTAGTCGTCATCATGTCTGTTCAATATCAGCATACAACGGGAATTGTTTACACAGTGTACGCACCTGCTCTCGCACTGTTTTTATCGTTGCATTTTTTTTCATATCTGCTCGGAACGTTTTGAGATATTCCTGTCGTGCTGCGGTGTCGCTCGACAACTTATATGTCGAGACTGTTTTAAGAACGGTTGCAATCCACTCCCCGATCTGCGTCATTTCACCCTCCTTCATGCCGCGCGACGTGATTGCCGGAGTTCCCAGTCGTGCACCACTCGGAAAAAACGGACTCATGGGCTCGCCGGGTATTGTGTTTTTATTCAGCGTCATGCCTGCCATATCCAACGCCTCTTGCACAAAAATGCCGCACCCCGGATTATCGCTCAAATCTATCAACATCATGTGGTTATCGGTACCGCCAGTTACGATCCGCACTCCTTGCTTCATCAATGACGACGCCAGCGCTTGTGCATTCTTCACAACTTGCTTTGCGTATTGCTTAAAAGCAGGTTTACTCGCCTCCAGTAAAGCTATGCCGATAGCTGCTGTCGTCTGGTCGTGTGGGCCTCCCTGGCTTCCGGGAAAAACCTGTTTGGCGATTTTTGCGCTTAATTCAGGGTCCTTAACGAGCCCGCGCTCCGTGACCATAATCATGGCTCCGCGCGGCCCTCGAAGGGTCTTGTGCGTCGTTGTGGTTACAATGTGTACGTGTGGGACCGGACTCTCATGCGCTCCCCCGACTACAAGCCCTGCTATGTGCGAAATATCTGCCGCAAGATACGCACCAACTTCGTCGGCGATTGCGGCAAACTTCGCAAACTCCACAGTACGCGAATATGCAGTGATGCCAGCCCATATGAGCGCTGGTTTGTGCTTACGGGCGAGCGTTGCCAATTCATCAAAATCGATATAGCCGTGCTGCGAACCATTCGCAATAACATGATACGGCACGCTGTTATAAATCTGCCCAGTCACCGATGCCTTCGAGCCATGCGTTAAATGCCCGCCATGGCTTAAATCCAACCCCATTATCGTGTCCCCGGGTTTGCATGTCGCAAAATATACCGCGAGGTTAGCCGGCGACCCGTAATAGGGTTGCACATTCACATACGGCACGCCGAAAAGTTTCTTCGCACGATCCTCGACGATGCGTTCAATGCTATCGATAAATTCATTCCCTCCATAATAGCGCTTGCCTGCGTACCCTTCGGAATATTTATTCGTCAAAATAGAACCCATGGCCTCGAGTACTGCCTCGGATACATAATTTTCGGACGGAATCAGCTCCAACCCTTCCTGTTGCCGTTTGAGTTCTTGTGTGTAAAACTGATAGAGTTCAGGGTCAGTTTGTTGCCACTGTTGTTTGATCATGGATTCAGTTTAACAAAACCATGTCCCGTGTCAAAACAAAACGAATTATTGCCATTGTTGGACCGACGGCAAGCGGAAAATCATCGCTTGGTATTGAACTTGCGAAAAAGTTCGACGGCGAGATTGTCAATGGTGATTCGCGGCAGATTTATCGCAGTATGAACATTGGTACCGATAAGCCGCATATCGTGAATGGCTGTGTTGAGGACATACCGCACCATCTATTCGACGTTGCTGATCCGGTTGAACTTTTGGGCGTGGCAGAATTCCAACACCTCGCGTACGAAGCGATTGACAGTGTGCTCAAGCGCGGGAAATTGCCAATCCTTGTCGGCGGCAGCGGGTATTATGTGCAAAGTGTGGTTGAGGGGTGGGAGTTTCCGCGGGTAATCCGCGACCAGCGGCTTCGCCAGGGACTCGAGCACGAGCCAACAACTACAGAATCGCTCAAGGAACTCTTCGATACACTCGCCGCGCTCGACCCGGCGACCGCCACGATAATTAATCGCAACAACAAACGCCGCCTTATCCGTGCCATCGAAATTGCCCAATCGCAAGGCGCTCGAATGCCACTTCAGAGAGTGCCTCGATACGAATCGCTGGTTATTGGGATACAAACAAACCGTGATGAACTGTACAAAAAAATTGATGCTCGAATTGACGAAATGCTCGCGAGTGGATTAGAAAAAGAAGTCCGCGAGTTAGGTGCTCGCTATGGTTGGACACCGGTGCTTCGCTCGACCATTGATTATGCGGAATGGGAGGATTGTCTGGGCACAGACGCTCGAGGCAAAATCAGTCATACAACGCTCGAACTCATCCGCGCAACATTACAAAGAAATCACCGAGCACTGGTGAAGAAACAAATGACGTGGTTTCGGAAGCAAAAACATATCCGGTGGATTGAAAATTTGGAATCCTAAATTCACATTTGAATCCGAACACCTATATCATCAGCTTGCTTCTAATAGTCTGTCAATAGCCATTCATACACTGGTTTCACAATAATTCGTTTTTTTTCAACCTTAATCTTTTCGGTTTCATCCATCGTGAGAATAAGCCCCTTTCGAACCCCCAGCTCTCCCATGGCCTCTTGTAATGCATTCAGTTCCCGTTCCCGTGTTTTGGGATGAGCCAAGCTCGATGAAACCTGCACTAACTGGTCGATATTCGATCCTTTTATAAGCAAGAAATCAACTTCAAGGCCGCTCTGCGTCCTGTAATAATATACAATTTCTTTTCGCCGCTTTAATTCAAGAAAAACCAGGTTCTCAATCAATCTTCCAACATTCTCCGAGAACTTGAACGCGAGTGCGTATACCATACCGTTGTCTATCGCATATACTTTTTTTGGTAAAATCGATTGTTTTTTCAATGATGGGTCGTACTGGTTCACCAGGAAAAATAAAAAGCTATTCTCAAGATAACGAATATAGCTTCGGGCGGTATTCACGCTTCCAAGGTGTAAAAATTGAGCCAGACGATTATAGGTCACAGGAGTTCCGGCATTACTCAAGAGATAAATGGCAAGTTCGCGCAGTGCCTGAATGTCCCGAATATCGTATCGTGTCGCAATATCTCGAAACAGAATATCATCATACACACTTTTTAATGTTTCAGGCTGGTGAAACGCTAAGTACTCCGGCATCCCACCTTCATACAGATAGCGATTAAAATGCTGTTTCAGTAATGCTCGTTTATCAGTCTCCAGAAGGTCACGGTCGCGTATCTTCCCTGTACCACAAAAAAGTAAGTACTCTCGAAATGAAAATGGGAATAACACATGACTGATATGGCGACCAGTGAGCTTTGTTCCGAGTTCTTGGCTCAAAAGCGATGCATTCGACCCAGTCAAAAAAAACTTATACCCGCTGTCTGTCATACGGCGAACAAACCGCTCCCACCCATGAACATTTTGTATTTCGTCAAGGAAAAAAATGGTTCGTTTCCCATATAATTCCATCAAAATCTCATGCAATATTGTAAAATCCTTAACTTCAAACCCAATAAGTCGCTCGTCTTCAAAATTAAAGTAGTACCCTTGATTACCCAGTTCTGCCATAATCTGGTAAAGTAACGTTGATTTTCCGGCACGGCGAAGACCTGCTATAACGACAGCGTGTGGTAATTTATAGAATGATTGTATTACCGACAAATCTTCTCGAGGGATACCCTTATTCACCGACGCGAGTCGCTTATTTTGCTCTATAACCACTTCTTTTAATAACTGTCTGTTCATAAAAATAAAAGGTTTGCATTAGTAATGCAAACTTATCATATATAGTATGCGTTGTCAATGCATACCCTCTATTTCAGCGCCTCCTTCAATAACTTCTCCGCGACCTGCGGGTTCGCTTTGCCCTTGCTTGCAGCCATAACTTTGCCAACCAAAAACTTAAGCACTTCGGTTTTACCGCTGCGATAGTCGCCTGCTGCTTTGGCTTGTTCACTAATCACACCGGAAACAATTGCCTGCAGCTCCCCTTCTCCCGAAACCTGCGTCAAGTCTAAGCTTTTCAAAAGCTCTGTAGGATCCCCACCCGTTTCATACATCTTTGCCAAGAGCGTCTGGGCACCCGTGCTCGACACCACGCCTTTCACGATATATGCAATAAACTCGGCAAAATTCTCCTGGGAAATTTTTTCGTGGAGCGTCGAGAGTATATCACCCTGCACCATTTTCAAAACATGGGTGAGCACATAATTCGCCGCAAGCTGGGTGCCTTGTTTTACCTCATCAGCATTTAAACCCTGCTCGGTCTCGGGTAATTCACTGACTACG
>MHXC01000049.1:0-177 GCA_001824325.1 Parcubacteria group bacterium RIFCSPHIGHO2_01_FULL_47_10b | reverse complement strand
ATCAATATGTTTCGTGGGTAATGTGTAATCATCGAGGAATCGCGCACGCCTCTGGGCTGGTAATTCTCCTAATGAATCCGTGATCGACTTAATATATGCGGCATCGAACTCAAGTGGTGGCATATCTGGCTCTGGGAAATAGCGATAATCGGCTTCGGTCTCCTTGGTGCGTTGGAT
>MHXC01000048.1:5127-5242 GCA_001824325.1 Parcubacteria group bacterium RIFCSPHIGHO2_01_FULL_47_10b | reverse complement strand
TGTCAGTTGTGCGGAATGATTTTTGGATCGAGGCCGTCCGGCGCGCGCCAAAATCTTTCGTAGGGTCTTTGTCGCCCGTAAAATACGGCTTGAATTGCTGCATGCCTGCAGTGGT
>MHXC01000048.1:663-5119 GCA_001824325.1 Parcubacteria group bacterium RIFCSPHIGHO2_01_FULL_47_10b | reverse complement strand
CCGAGGGGTCGTCCTGTGGAACGAGCGAGGACGACGGCACGATAATGTGGTTTTGCTTCTTGAAATAATCGAGAAAGCTTTTTTTTATTTCTATAGATGTCATATAGGTATAGTTGTATAGTAGCGTTTGTAGAGGGGTTTTGCAATATGTTGGTTTTGTATTTTGCTGCGGGGACAGTCAGATACATAAATCTCTACCACCGCAACTTTATAAAGTTGCAACGACTTTGACGAACTTTATAAAGTTTGTTAGTAAAAAGAAAAGGACCAACTGCATTCGCAATTGGCCTTTTCGATTGGGTGCGCGTGGTTCGTAATAGTGCACGATCCACCTCCTTTTACCTCTCGTCCTCACGCGGCTCGGAGAGGACGTTGTATATCTCTTTTTTTTGGCGGATCTCCTCGTCCGCCTCTGCCCCGACAAGAACATCTTGGGTTGAGGGGATGCCCAGGATGGTGCCTCTACTTGTCTTACAATATGGGAATACACCCCCATATTCGTACATGTTAATCGCGTCCGACAATCCTGCGATTTCGAGCGCTCGCAGGGCGCAGAAGGCAACGAGTCTGGAAAGTCGCTCTTTATCCAAAAGGCAAACCATTGCACTAATGGATAGCATCTCGTCGCCTTCGATCCTTGGCGTTCTTAGGTGTCTATGGATTTGAAATTCAATCCCCCCCCACTCTCGTTTTTCCAAACCCTGGCTACATATCCGCTTTCGGGAAATAACGCCGTTATCATCCTGACGCACTGCTCGCGCCAGGCCATCGGGCTTTCACAGAGGCCTACTTCTGCCAACGTTTTGCTCGAGTAATCGACCTTTCCGTGTTCGGAAACATTTTTTTCAGCCGCGTGTAACAACTCGAACGTCTGAAACTCTTTCATATCTTCTCCTTTCCCCGGCCTGCCATTATGGTCAGGTCTCTTAGGGGTAACTCCAGGTACATACCTGCCGCAGCAGATGGCCGATCTGGAGGTGAGCAATCAATGCCCTTCGCGATGTCGGGACTCACGGGAGTGGCAACAAACTCTTAATCCGATGTAAGTATAATACATCATTCTAACTCACTTGTCAATAATTCCCCCTCCCATAAGCTCGGTATCACGATACAGCACCAGTGACTGCCCCGGGCTTATAGCTCGCTGGGGCTCTGCAAACTCAATGGTTAAGCGTTTTTTTCGACGATCGAGGGCAGTAATTGTGGCCTCTTGATCTGGCTGCTGATAGCGGATTTTTGCTTGGATTGTATAGGGCGCTTTAATAGTTCGAGGGGAAATAATATTAACCTGACTCACTTCAGCCGTTGATTTATACAGCGTAGTGCTGGTGATGGGAGCGACAACAAGGGTATTGGTGGCTACGTTTTTACGCGCTACGTAGTATGGTACGCCGCCGCCCACACCCATGCCTTTGCGTTGGCCTATGGTATATAGATGAACGCCGTAGTGCGAGCCCAGTTTTTTGCCACTTTCGTCAACAATATCGCCGATTTTCATGCCGATTTTTTCTTTCAAAAAATCGAAAACCTTGACACTCCCCATGAAGCAAATGCCCTGTGAGTCTTTCTTATTCCATACGGGCAACCCCATCTCTTTGGCCAGCGCCCGGACTTCAGATTTTTGAAATTTTCCGACGGGGAAGATCGCATAGCGTAATTGTGTCTGTGTTAAGCGCCATAGGAAATATGTCTGGTCTTTTCCTGGATCCACGCCTTTGTATACGCGTCGCCGTGGGTACGTACCATCAATGTGCGCATAGTGACCAGTTGCGACGAAGTCGGCTCCTAATTCCCGCGCTTTATCAAGGAAAATGCCGAATTTAATGGCGCTGTTACACATAATATCGGGGTTGGGCGTAATCCCCTGCTTGTATGCATCAAGCATATATTCCACGACAGACGCGTAATATTCCTCTTCGAGATTGAAGGTATAAAAAGGAATGCCTAAATGCTGCGCCACGCGCCGCACATCATCTTGATCCTCCCGCCACGCACACGTTGCTTCATCAGACCAGCAGCGGATATAGCAGCCAACCACACGATACCCCTCGCGCAACAACAAGGCAGCAGCAACAGAGCTGTCTACTCCGCCGCTCATCAAGCAAAAGACGATTGGGGCGGTTGTTTCGGCAGTTGTTTGTTTTGCTGTTTTGTGTGCCACGGTACTGTAATTGTAGTGTGGAGCGAGAGGTGGGTCAATGTGGACTTGTGGGATGTGTTGACGATAATTTTGACTTACGGTTATCGCAAGAGGTATTATGGATATACTAGCCATACAACATATGGAACCTATAAAAACTAGGACAACCAGGAAGGGGACCTACTATAAATGCATCCACTGCGGAGATGAGATTTTTTGGAATACGCACAAGCGATATACGTCGTGCAGTTGCGGAAAAATCGCCATTGACGGTTGTGAGGACTATGTTCGGATTATTGGGAATGAGAGGGATTATGAGGAGGTCGTGCAACAGGATTAAGGAATATTAGTCTTGCAATATCGACAAATCTAAGAAGGACTTAGAGAACACATACAAAAGAAAAATAAAGCCTATGCAAATCATTCAAAAAGCTGCAATAAAAAAAGATAATACATTTTTGATTTTATTGCGATCGCCGGAGGCAAAATACTTTCCGGAACATTGGGATTTTCCCGGCGGAAAATTGGGCGCAAATGAAGATCAGATTACTGGGATTCAGAGAGAAGTGTTCGAGGAAACTGGCCTGAAGCTACGAGATCTAAAGGTTGCAGGCGTGTATGAGCTTGATTTGGATAAAGCGAGGCACATCACGCATCGATTTACTGTTTACAAGGGAAGCGCAGTCAATGGAGCCGTTCGGATAAGCTCTGAGCACAGTGCATTTCGCTGGGCTACAAAAGAAGCCATACTGCGATTACCTATCGAGCCGTATATAAGACTCTTTTTCGTCGAGCAACTCCCTCTCTAATGTCTTCACCGGCTCCCGATAGGACTCGATACGTTTCGCGTTGTTCGCGTAGCGCTGTTTTAAGTCATCAATACGCTCGTTAACAGTGACAATTTGATCATGAATGACTCGCTTGTCCGCGTAATTGACGATCTTTTCCTCAATGGTTTTGAGGGATTTACTTACGATGTAGCGAAAATCGTGATGTCGCACAATATTGGCGACTTCAGGATAGCCGTCCTGTTCCAGGGAATTGGCTGCAGCTGCGGCGTGGTGGGGCTGATGGCGCTTAGCATCGTGTAAGAGCGCTGCAGCGCGGGCTAATGGCGTGTTAATAACTACCAGTGTAGCGTCAGAGACGTTCGCATGTTCATACGCGGCGCATACCTGCTCAACAAGCCGTGCCACTGTCTGGCAGTGTCGTATGACATTAGGTGGGGTTTCGTATTTCTGCCAGAGCGTTTGAATTGTAGCGTCGTCGGGTATTGCGATGTGTGACATGGCGAAAGAGTGTGTCAGTTCAGGATGTACGATGTTTTTTGAGTACAACGGTCTGGCCGGGCTTGAGTTCTTGTGGTTTGGCTGGTGACTTTGGTTTTGAGGCTGGTTTTTCGACTTGTTTCTTCGGTTTCGGCCGAGGTATCGGCTTCGGCGTGGCAGCATGGGATTGTTTTCTAGCTTCGCGATCTTTCATGACTTGCGCCAATACAGAGCGAAGACCCTCGCGGTCCGGAGCCATTTGCTTTTCTTGGATTACAACTGGTGCTGATATTTCCGAAGTTGGTTGAGACGTCGGTGTCAGCGCAGGTTTTACGAATTGAAATTGCTTCAGCGAAACAAACCCATCCTCTGGTTCTGGGGCTGGTACGCCAGGAGGAAGCGTGGACTTTAGAGCTACTGGCACGGAAGGCGCCACCTCGACAAACGTACCGCTCTCAACTGCTTTTTTGTAATCCGGATAGACGTTTATTGAGGGGATTTTGCCTTGTTCGCGCAATAACTGGGCTTCTTTAAAGCAATCTTTGCATAAAACTGGCCGCTTGCCATCGGGCTTAAACGGGACTTTCATGGGTTCTTTGCACACCCAGCATTCCGTAAAGTACATGGATTGGTCGTTTGGCAGCGATGGCTTTGGGGCTGTGGTTGTGGGGATGACAGCTGATGTCGTAGCTGTCACCAATGGCTTTGTGACTGGCGTGGTGTTAGAAAGAGATGGTTTTGCAGGTGATACAGCTGTTGGCGTAGGGGTTTTAGGAGCAGTTGTAGCTGTAACAGCAGGTGCGCCAACTGGCTTTTGCAGCGACATCATTTCTGCAAGACCGGTCCACGATGCAATTTCTGCCTCGACGTCGCTGCGCGGGGTTGAGAAATTTTTTCGGGTGAGCTCAATAATTTCGTCGCGGAAATTTGTTGCTGGCTTGTCATATAAGTTGACTGTTTCCGCGGAAAACGGTTCGCTGGTCACGCCATCGATCATGAGTTTTATATAAATGTTGAATTTGGCGAGGTTGACCAGGTCGTTCATGGT